>NZ_JACBXA010000327.1 GCF_013870515.1 Streptomyces albidus (ex Kaewkla and Franco 2022)
GTACGTCGATGGCGACCACCCGGGCACCGAGTCCGAACAGCAGCAGCAGCGCCGCTGTGGTGATGCCGACGGCGTTCGCGGCGGCGATGCCGTGAACGCCCCAGAAGCGCACCGCGATCGCCCCCGCGATCACGGTGACGGAAAGCCCGGTGCCCATCGCCGCGGCCGGATACCAGGTGGGCCGGGTGCCGGAGAAGAACGGGCGCACGAGGGCGCCGACCATGCTGTGACCGAGCAGGCCGCAGCTGTAGACCCGCATCACCGAGGCGGTGTCCGCGGTGTCGCCCGGGCCGAACGCGCCGCGCTGGAAGAGGAGCTGGATGAGCTGCGGGGCGCACGCGGTGACGTAGGCGGCGCCCAGCAGCACCACGATCCCGACGAGCGCCAGATCGCGCTCCACGCGGCGGCGGGCCCGTTCCGTGTCCCCGTCCGCCATGGCGCGGGCGACGACCGGGAAGGTGACGGTGCACACCATCAGCGAGAGCACCATCGGCATCTGCGCGACCTTCTGCGCGTAGTTGAGGTGCGAGATGGCGCCGGAGGGCAGCGGGGACGCGAGGAAGCGCTCGAAGAGAACCTGCCCCTGACGCATCAGCGCGAAGACCACCACCGGCGCCAGCACGCCGAAGCCCAGCAGCGCGACTCGTCCCTTCATCGCTCCCGGACCTGCGAGGACGCCCGCGCGACGGGCAGCGCGTGCGGCGCGACGGCTCGCCCGGCTCGGCAACCGTGCGACGAAGGAGGGGAGTTGGACGAGCACCATCAGCAGACCGCCCGCAGCCACCCCCACAGCCGCCGCCCGTACGCCCCACGCGGCGTGCCCGGCGAACATCACAGTGATGATCGCGACGTTGTAGGCGACGTAGATCGCGGCGGGAGCGACGAAGTGCCGGTGCGCGCGCAGGGCCGCGCTGAAGTAGCCGGCCAGCCCGAAGGTCACGACGGTCAGGGATGTCAGCCGCATGCAGTCGACAGCCGTACGGGCGTCCGGCAGACCCGGCGCCAGCACCCGTACGAGGAGCGGCGCGGTGAGCATCAGCACGGCGCCGGCCGCTGCGAGCCCCAGAGCGAGGCGCGGCAGAGTCGCCGTCACCACGCCCCAGACGGGGTCGGGTGCGGTGGACGTACCGTCCTCGTCCTCGCGTGAACGGGCCGCTCTGTGGGAGAGGGCGAGGCTGAAGGCGGGGACGAGGATGAGAGCCATGGCGTCCTCGATGAGCAGCGTCGCGGCAAGCTCGGGAACGGTCCAGGCGACGAGGAAGGCGTCGGTGTCGGCGTCGGCTCCGAAGAGACTCGCGATGGTCTGGTCGCGCAGCAGACCGAAGAAGGCACCGGCCGCCGTGAACGCCGCCGTGATGACCGCCGCCCTGGCGAGGAACCGTCCCAGCGGGGGAGGGGCGCCGCCCTTCCCGGCGGACGGCGGAGCGCCCTGGGTGGTGCGGGAAGCGTGCGTGTCGGTCATCGGCCGGGCGCCTCGTCGTCCTCGGTCGGGGTCGGCGCGAGCGCCCACCAGGCCACCGCTCCGAGCACGAGGGCGGTCAGTACGGTCGAGGGTCCGCCGATGTCGGCGTACAGGAAGTCGACCGTCTGCCAGACGATCAGCCCGACGGCGACGAGCCCGCAGTCGGAGGTACCCGGCGCATCGGCGGCACCGGCCGAACGGGAGGCCCGCCGGGCGGAGTGCAACCGCCGCAGACCGCACACGGTCAGCGCGGTCCCGCCGCCCACGAAGGCCATCACCCCGATCAGGCCCTGCTCGCTGAGGACGAGCAGATACATGTTGTGCGGGGAGAGAAGCGGCTCGCGCTGGAACTGCGTGCCCGCGCCCGCGGTGTCGCTCCCCGAGGAGAGGCCCACGGGGGCGTGTCCGTCGCGGTACGCGGGGAAGTTCTTCGGCCCGACGCCCGTGGCGGGGTCGTCCTGCCAGATGCTGGTGGCCGCCGACCAGAGGCTGTAGCGGTCGGTGACGGAACGGTCGGGTGCGGAGTTGACGTCGGCGATGCTGCTGAGGCGCTCCTCGACCATCGTGGAACCGACTCCGAAGCCGCCGACCAGCACGACCATCACGGCGGTCAGCGCCGCGAACGCCACCAGTGCCTTACGCAGCGCGGCAAGCAGCAGCACGACGGTGCACGCCGCGACCGTGGCGATCCACGCGCCCCGGCTGTAGGAGAGGACGAGCGGGACCAGGAGCGCTGCCGCACAGCACAGGGCGCCGATCCGCAGGAGCTTCGGGCTCTCGGCAGGCGCGGCCAGGCACAGGGCGAAGGCCGCAACGAGGCCGTAGGAGACCACCGTCGACATCCCCATGATGTCGAGTGCGCCGAAGGTGCCGACCGCGCGGATGTTCTGACCCATGTACGAGGCGCCGGTCCCCGTGAGGTTCTGCACGACGCCGACGCTGCCCTGCACGAGGGCGAGCAGCACGAGTGCACCGCACAGCAGCCTGAAGTCCTTCGTGTCCCGCATCATCAGCAGCACGGCCGCCGGGACCACGACGAAGATCTGCAGGTAGCGGACGAAGCCGGGCAGGCTCGCGGAGGGATCGGCGGACGCGGCGGTGGTCACGGCGAAGGCCACGGCTGGTGCCCCGAGCACCACCGCTGCCGTCGGCGTGAGCCGCCCGCCGCGTCCGCGCAGCAGCCTCACCAGGCACCACACCACCAGCACCATGGAGGCCGCGTCTGGGACGGTGACATTGCCGGACGTGGTGACGTCGCTCGTCTGCGCCGGTGCGCAGAGCACGAGAACCGTCGCCACCGTGGGTCCCATCGGCGCCCAGCGCTTCCAGAACACCCATCGGGTCCAGGGGCGCCTGCTGCTCTTCGGGGCGGCGCCATGCGCGGGGGGCGTGCGTTCCGGCAGCCGCTGCCCGACTTCGAGGGGCGGCCGCCGGCTCTCCGGGACTACGACTGTCACCGTGGTCACCGTCCTTCGAGACGGAAGAAGGAGGTCACGGTCTGGATCATGATCCGTACGTCCTGCCACAGCGACCACGTCTCGACGTAGTGGTTGTCGAAGCGGGCGCGGTCCTCGATCGAGGTGTTGCCGCGCAGCCCGTGCACCTGGGCGAGACCGGTGATGCCGACGGGTGAGCGGTGCCGCTCGGAGTAGCCGGGAAGCTCCTTGCTGAACTGCTGCACGAAGTACGGGCGTTCAGGCCGGGGGCCGACGAGGCTCATGTCTCCGCGCAGTACGTTCCACAGCTGCGGCAGCTCGTCCAGCGACGTACGGCGCAGCAGCCTGCCGACCCTGCTCATCCGCTCGTCGCCCGCGACGCTCCAGAGGGTGGCCGACTCCCGTTCATCGGCGGGACGCAGCGTGCGGAACTTCAGCAGGGTGAACGGTCCTCCGCCCAGCCCGACCCGCTCCTGCCGGAAGATCACCCCCGGTCCGTCGGAGAGCCGAACGGCCAGCGCACAGGCGGCGAGCACCGGGGCGGCGAAGAGAAGCGCCGGCGCGACCAGGACGAGGTCCAGCAGCCGCTTGCGCCAACTCCAGCCGGGGCTGGGGCATTCCAGGGACAGGCGACGGCAGGAGAACCCCCACACGTGTGCCGGTCCCGAGTCGTGCGTCCCGTGCACGCCGACCGCGCATCCGGGGCGCACCAGCCATCCCGCGACGCCCCGCTCGTGGAGCAGCCGCGCCAGCAGCGCGTTGTGCGGCTGCTCCCACGGCGAGTGGAGGAAGACGACGTCGCGGACGGTGTTCTGGATGACCGCCCTGGTCACGTCCTCCAGCGCGACGACGACGGGCAGGGGTGCCTCGTCCATTCCGGCGGTGTCGTCGGGGAGACCGGCCGTACTGCCGGCACCGCCGAGCTCGACGAACCCGACCGGCCGAAGCCCGTACCGGGTGTGCTCTGAGAAGACCCGCGCGACCGTGTGCGCCAACTGCCCGCTGCCCACGACGAGCGCGGGACTGGGACTGCGCCACGCCTTGAAGCGCCGGATCCCGTGCACGAAGGCCCGCGTCGTGAAGGAGAGGGCGGCGTTGGCGGCGACAGCGATCAGCAGCGCCAGCCAGTGCAGCGCTGCCGGCCGCTCGAAGGCCGCGATCACGGCGGCCGCCACGCACCACGCCATTGCCGCGCGGGCGACGAGGGCGGGCAGTTCGTCCAGCGCGTACGTCTGCAGCCCCGGACGGTACAGACCGGCCTGCGCGTTGAGTCCCAGCACGCAGACGGTGATCGGCCCGAGCAGGAGCGGATCCGGCAGGCCGCCTTCGAGGGTCAGCACGACCGCCGTCGAGGCCACCATGTCTGCGGAGACGAGCGCTGCCGCGCCGCGGTGCCTCAGTCCGAGCTTCTTCCGGCGCCGGACACCGCCCGCGGGCGGGGGGACGCGCTGTTCACGCGAGGGTTTGGGCGGCTGTACGGCGATGCTCATGTCCCCGTCGCCTACAGGCCGGGTCACCACACGGGCGGTGTGCGACCTCTCGTCGGTGCTGTCCTGCGTCATTGCGCGGCACGCCCCTCGACCTGGGAGGTCCGGGCTCCGAGCAGTTCGCGGTACAGCCGCAGCACGGACGCCGCCGTCTGCCGCACGTCGAAGTCCGCCCGTACGTGCTTGCGCGCGGCCTCACCCAGGAAGTCCCGTAGCCCCGGGTCGCCCAGAAGCTTCGTCACCGCCTCGGCCAGCGCGCGGTGGTCTCCGGCCGGGACCAGGCAGTCCTCCTCCTGTCCCGGCGGAAGGCATTCGCGGGCACCGCCCACGTCCGTGACCACCACCGGTCGTCCACAGGCCATCGCCTCGAGCGGAGTGAGGGCCATGCCCTCCCACAACGAGGGCAGCACGGCCAGGTCGGCAGCGCCGTACCAGTGGTTCACCTCGTCACTCGCACCCGCGAAAAGCACCCGCTCCGGCGCCCGTTCGCTCAGCTCCTCACGGTCCGGCCCGTCACCTACGAGCACGAGCCAGGCGCCCGGCACCTGTGCGGTGATCTGCGCCCACGCGCTCAGCAGGGTGCGCTGCCCCTTCTGGGGGCAGAGCCGTCCCACGCACACGACCAGGGGTGCGTCCGCCGGCACTTCTTCGAGTGCCGGAAGGGCAGCACGGGCAGTGGCACGCTCGGCGGCCCGGATGTCCTGCTGGGACGAGTCCGCCGACGGGGAGGCGAAGGAGCTCAGGTCCACCCCGTTGCGCACGACCGCCCAGGGTGCGGTGACCCCCGCCTTCTCTCCCGTGCGGCGCTCCGCCTCGCTCACGCACAGCAGCCGGTCCGTCCAGCGCGCAGCCCAGCGCTCCCAGCTGCGGGCGAGCCTGGCGGTGCGTCCCTCGACAGCCTCGAAGGACCACGCGTGCGGCTGGTACACCGTCGGCACGCGGCCCCGAAGCGCCAGGCGTGCGGCCAGCCCCGCCTTGGCACTGTGCGCGTGGACGATGTCG
>NZ_JACBXA010000328.1 GCF_013870515.1 Streptomyces albidus (ex Kaewkla and Franco 2022)
CCGCCAAGAACGCCGGCTCCGGCAATCGCAGCGGAGGTGACCGCGGATGACGACGGCATCCCACCCGGCGCACGCTCCGCGCCGCACGTACATGATCGGCCGCGCGCGGCCCAACGCCATGATCGGCAAGAACCGGGAGACCGGCGAGATCGGCCTGATCATCGCCGGTGCCTTCCTGGGCATGATGAGCGGCCTGCTCATCCCCGTGCTGTCGTTCCGTATCCCCGCCCTCCTCGGCTTCCCACTGCTCGCCTTCGCCGCGATCTACGTGCCGTACAAGGGCCGCACGTTCTACAGGTGGTTCGAGATCAACCGGTCATTCCGCAGAATGCTGCGCAGCGGCGGCTCCGCCTACCGCTCCTCCGCCGCCGAAGCCGGCACGCACCTCGACGGACGCGAGGTCGAGGTCGGCCCGCCGCCCGGCGTCGGACGCATCAACTGGCTCACCGCACCCTTCGGTCCTGACGAGCTCGCCGTGCTGCTGCACGCCGACCGCCGTACGGTCACCGCCGCCATCGAGATCGAGGGGCCCGGCGTCGGCCTCCGGGACAGCGAGGACCAGGAGGCCCTGGTCGACCGCTTCGGCACCCTCCTCAAGCATGTGGCGAACGGTGACGGCTTCGTCACCCGCCTCCAGATGCTGGCCCGTACGCTGCCCGCCGACCCCGACGCCCACGCCAAGGACGTCGAGCAGCGCGGTGACGAGCGTGCGGCGCCCTGGCTCCGCGACTCCTACGAGCAGCTCCAGTCGATGGTCTCCACCTCCAGCGAGCAGCACCGCGCGTATCTCGTCGCCTGCATGCCCTACGGACGTGAACTCGCCGCCGAGGGCGCGACTATCGCCAAGGCGGCGGGGCGCTCCGCGGGCCGCTCGGGACGGAAGCTGTCCAAGGACGAGGGCCTCGCGATCGTCATGGCCCGCGAACTTACCGACATCTGCGCCCGCCTGACGGAGGCGGACATCCGTGTGCGTCAGCCGCTGGGGCAGGCCCGTCTGGCGTCGCTGATCCACTCCATGTACGACCCGGATCACCCCATCGACCATCTGCAGGCCATGTCCAAGCGGAACGCGTGGCCCGCCGAACTGGACGCGATGGAACCGACCTACCTGCAGGCGAAGACGCGTGAGTCCTCGACCCGTGCGCCCTGGTGCCACTCCACGGCGTGGGTGAAGGAGTGGCCGATGACGCCCGTCGGCGTCAACTTCCTCGCCCCGCTGCTGGTTCACACCCCTGACGTGATCCGTACGGTCTCCGTCGCGATGGACCTGGAGCCGACTGAGCTCGCCATCGAGCGCATGCTCACGGAGAAGACCAACGACGACGCGGAAGCCAGCCGCCAGGCGAAGATGAACCGCACCATCGACCCGCGGGACGTCGCCGCTCACGGCCGCGTCGACCAGCGAGGTGAGGACCTCGCGTCGGGTGCTGCCGGCGTCAATCTCGTCGGCTACATCACCGTCTCCTCACGCTCCGCGGAGTCACTCGCCCGCGACAAGCGGACGATCCGTGCCTCGGCTGGAAAGAGCTACTTGAAGCTGGAGTGGTGCGACAGGGAGCATCACCGGGCGTTCGTCAACACGCTGCCGTTCGCAACCGGCATACGCCGCTAGGAGGACGCGCACCATGTTGAACGGCCAACGCCCGCTGGGCAGTCGCGCGGTTCACCGCGCCGGCGTCCGCATCCACGGCGGCAGCATTCTCCACCGAAGGGGCTGAAGGGTTACCCATGGCCGCGCTCGACCCACTGACCGCAATCACCGACGCCTTCACCGGGTTCCTCTTCGGCAAGACGGAGACGACCCGCCTCCCCGTACGCACCTCGACGGGCCAGGCACAGGCCGTCTATCTGCCGACAGCCGCACCTGGCCTCGGCGACTCCGGCGTCATCATCGGCCGGGAGGTCTACAGCGGCAAGGGGTACATCTACGACCCGTTCCAGCTGTACGGGCAGCAACTCCCCGCACCGCACTGGCTGGTGCTCGGCGAGTCCGGCAACGGCAAGTCGGCGCTGGAGAAGACGTACGTGCTGCGCCAGCTCCGCTTCCGCGACCGCCAGGTGGTCGTGCTCGACGCACAGGGTGAGGACGGCGTCGGCGAATGGAACCTCATCGCCGAGGAGATGGGCATCACGCCCATCCGGCTCGACCCGACGGCCGCGCTGAACCAGGGAATCCGTCTCAACCCGCTGGACCCGTCGATCACCACCACCGGTCAGCTCGCGCTGCTCCGCACCATCATCGAGGTCGCGCTCGGGCACGGCCTGGACGAACGGTCCGGCTTCGCGCTGAAGGTGGCGCACAGCCATGTGAACGCGACCATAGCCGACCGCCAGCCCGTCCTCATGGACATCGTCGACCGTCTGCGCCACCCGAAGCCCGAGTCGGCGGAGGCGATGAACGTGGCACTAGACGACGTGCGGGCGTGGGGCCTGGACGTCGCCCTCGTGCTGGACCGGCTGGTGGACGGTGACCTGCGCGGCATGTTCGACGGCCCCACGACCGTCGGCATCGACCTCGACGCCCCGCTGATCGTCTTCGACCTGTCCCACATCGACCGCAACTCGATCGCCATGCCGATCCTGATGGCCATCGTCGGCGTCTGGCTGGAGCACACCTGGATCCGGCCGGACCGCAGGAAGCGCATCTTCCTCGTGGAAGAGGCCTGGCACATCATCAACAGCCCGTTCGTGGCCCAACTCTTCCAGCGGCTGCTGAAGTTCGGGCGCCGGCTCGGGTTGTCCTTCGTCGCTGTGGTCCACCATCTCTCCGACGTGGTCGACGGCGCCGCGGCCAGAGAGGCCGCCGCGATCCTCAAGATGGCCTCCACACGGACGATCTACGCCCAGAAGGCCGACGAGGCAAGAGCGACCGGCAAGGTCCTCGGTCTGCCCCGATGGGCGGTCGAGATCATCCCGACTCTCTCGCCGGGTATCGCCGTCTGGGACGTCAACGGCAACGTCCAGGTCGTCAAGCACCTGGTCACGGAGGCGGAAAGGCCGCTGGTCTTCACCGACCGGGCCATGACGGAGTCGTCGGCCGCCCCGGAGGACTTCGACTCGTCCCTGGAGGCGGACCTGGAGGCCGAAGCGGAAGCCCGTGCCCTCGCCATCGAGCAGTCGTCGAGCTCGTCCAACTCCACCGTCGCCTAGCCATGCCCCGCGACTACGACCGGCGTCACCCCCGCAACCGGGGCCTCCACTACGACCGTTACGACGACGGCTTCGACGAGCCCGGCTACGGTGCCCGTCGCCAAGGCAACCCGGACCGGCGTATGCCCGCGCGCGGCCCCGACCGTCCCGGCGGCTCGAGCGGAGGTATCCCGGACGGGCTGCTGATGGGGACGCTCGCGCTCCTGCTCGGCGCCACGGTTCTCGTCTGGACGGCCACGGGCCTGTCCGGCCTCTTCGCTCACGGCTCCTGGCCGGACGGGGTGACGTTCGCACGCACGCCAGTGGCCATACGCGACCTGGCAGCCGACCCCAAGGACATCGCCGGCGCCTGGTCCGACGTGAAGCCGTCTCAACTCTCGGGATACGGCCTCTTCTGGGGTCTGTTCATCAGCCAACTCCTCATCGCGGGCGTCTTGGCGATCTTCGCGGTGGGCACAGTGACCCGTGCGCGAGCGGTGCGCGCCGCGCGCCGCTTCAACACGGCGGCCGGTGCGGAGGAGACGGATGTACGGGCGCAGCCCGCGGCCGACATCCCGTCCCCGGACAACGCCTTGCGCTCACCGACGGAGGCACAGCCCGAGCCCACACTCCCGGAGCCATCACCACGGCCCACTCAGGAACCCGCTCTTGCCCCCTCCCCCCAGGCGGCTCCGAGCGCGATCCCGGTCCCTGGCCTCGAGCTGGCCGGCAGCAATGTCGACGGCGCCGACCCCCTCAGCCGTGTGCAAGAAGCCCCGGGTGCCGTCCTCGTGGCCACGAGCGACCCCGCTGTCTGGGCAGCCACCAAGAACGCGCGCTCGAAGCTCGGTCCCGTTCATCTCTTCGACCCGGGTCAGCTCTGCGACACCCCCGACCGCTTGCGCTGGTCGCCCCACCACGGCTGTTCAGACAAATCCACGGCGGCAGCCCGGGCGACGGCACTCCTCGCGCCCCTGCGCTCGCCGCGTCCCATCGACGCCGAGGTGCACAAGGCGGCCGAGACGCTGCTCCGGTGCTGGCTCCACGCCGCAGCCCTCGACGACCGCCCGTTCCGAGAGGTGCACCGCTGGGCCCTCGCGAAGTCGGCACCCACAGACCCCGTACAGACTCTCCGGACGCACCCCAAGGCGTCGTCCGGCGCCGCAGGCGAGCTTGAAGCCACCCTCACCGGGCATCCCGAACGACGTAAGGACGCCACGGAACTCGTCCGGCGTGCCCTCTCGCCACTCTCACAACTCCACGTCCGCAACGCGTGCACAGCAACCCGAGCGGATCGCATCGCATTGGAGTCGTTCATCGACGAAACGGGCACGCTCTATGTAGTGGGCGAGGAACGCGAGTTGATGCCGATCCTCAATGCGCTCACCCAGAGCGTGGTCGAGCTCGGCCGCCGCATGGCCGCACGGTCATCCCCCGGCCGGCTCGACCCACCACTCACCACCGTGCTCGAACTCCCCCTGGAGGCTCCGCGCCTGCCCGGGACGGCGAACCCGCCCCAGCAGCTCAAGTAGCCGCGAGGGCGCTACCCGAAGGTCGGCGCCCTCCGGAGCTCCCGGACCATCTCGAACTCACGAAGGCCCGGTGCCTTGGGGTCATTGAGGAACTCACCGGTGCGCGCGTACCCCACCCGCACATAGAACGCCTCAGCACGTGGATTGTCCTGATGTACGTGAAGCAACATCCGTGCCACGTAGGGACGTTCGAGCGCCCACCCCTCCACAGCCTGGAACAGTGACTCCGCGATGCCGGTCCCGCGGTGCTCAGGGCGCACATAGACCCCGACGACATGGGCGTTCTCGCCCTCGTCCAAGACGGTGGCACTCCCAGCCCAGCAGCCGCCGTCAGCGTCGTCCTGCGCGATGAAGGTCTCCGCCAACAAGCCGCGTGCTCCCTGCGAAGCACGGCCCCGCCAGAACTCTGCACTCTGAGCCGCGGCCTTCTCGTACGTCTCGTTGAAAGCCACGGACGCCAGTGGGTCAGCGAGAGCCGCGAGCCGAAGCTCGCGCAGTCTCTCCCAGTCCTCGACCTGTACCGCCCGAACCTTGTACGCCATGCCCTGATACTGCCGTATTGCTCCGGACCACCACAGGGACTTGCGCTGGAGTTGAGGTACGAGCACAGCGGGGCCGGCGTCCGCTAACGCCGGCCCCGCCTTGTGCACTCCCAGACCCTCCGCGTTCCCGGCCGGAGGTCGCTCATGCATGCGGATCTGAGTCGGCTCC
>NZ_JACBXA010000329.1 GCF_013870515.1 Streptomyces albidus (ex Kaewkla and Franco 2022)
GGCTGCGGCGTCGAAGGGGGCGGTGTCGAGGGCCCCGGAGCTGCGGGCGGTGGTGTGGACGGCCCCGGCCCCGCCGTCACGCCGGCGCTCGCGAACCCACCGGCCTGCGTCTCCCCGTCCGGGTCCTCGCTGTCCAGGAGCTGCACCGCGTGCCGTCCGAGCTGCGCCAGCACCTCGCCCGGCAGCCACGTGCCGCTCAACTCGCCTTCCGTACGCGAGATCAGCGTCTCCAGGCCGGGGCGCTTCTCCGGGTCCTTGGTCAGGCAGCCGGAGACGAGGTCGTGCAACTGGCCGGAGAGGCCCGAGAGGTCGGGCTCCTCCTCGGCTATCCGGAAGAGCAACGCGTGCACGCCGCTGTCGGACGTGCCGAACGGCATCCGCCCCGTCGCCGCGTACGCCAGCACGGCACCGAGACAGAAGATGTCGCTGGCCGGTGTGACGTGCTGCCCCCGGACCTGCTCGGGTGACATGAAGCCCGGCGAGCCGACCAGCGCGCCCGTGCGGGTCAGTCCGCCCGCCGACTGGACCGCGGAGTCCAGCGCGCGGGCGATGCCGAAGTCGATGACGCGGGGTCCGTCGATGGTGATGAGGACGTTGGACGGCTTGAGGTCGCGGTGCACCAGACCGGCGCCGTGGATGTCACGCAGCGCCCGCGTCAGCCCGGACGCGAGCGCGCCGACCGAGTCGGCGGGCAGCGGGCCGTACTGGTCGTCGACCACCTCGGCGAGCGACGGGCCCGCGATGTAACCGGTGGCCACCCAGGGGGTTTCGGCTTCGGTGTCCGCATCGAGCACGGGCGCCGTCCAGGTGCCGCCGACACGGCGGGCGGCGGTGATCTCCTGTGAGAAGCGGCGCCGGAAGTCGGGCTGCCTGGCGAGTTCGTTCTTGACGGCCTTCACCGCGACGGTGCGGCCGCGCTGCGAACGGGCGAGGTACACACGGCCCATGCCGCCCTCGCCCAGCCTGCCGAGCAGCCGGTAGTCGCCGATCCAGCGTGGATCGCCCGCGCCGAGCCTTTCCATGAATACCTCTTCCCCCCGGGTGATTCGACTGTCACGAGAATAGGACGGCGGGTGCCGCGCGTCGGCCGCCGCACCGGATCCGATCCGATAACGCGTTCGCCGGTGCACTGAAGGCGCACGGGGAGGGCCCGTATTGAGATGACAAACGTCCAATTCGCCCTTACCGGTGGGGTGAAGACCGTAAAGGCCTCAACAGGGCCCGGTTCCCTTACTTTCCAGCTATGGACCTGATCAGCCAGCTCCTCTCCCATTTCGTACTCGATCTCGCGGCCGTCTCCGTGCTCACATTCGCCGTCTACTATCCGCGGCACCGGCGCCGGGACCTGATTCCCGGCTATCTCGCTCTGAACGTCTCGGTCTTCGCGCTCGCCGCCGCACTCGGGCGCAGCGGCGACAAGGGCGGCATCGCGCTCGGCTTCGGACTGATCGGCGTGCTGTCGATCGTCGGGATACGTGCGGAGTCGATGCAGAGCGAGGAGGTCCCCTACTACTTCACGACGCTCGTCCTCGGCCTCATCTCCGGCCTGCCGAACGTGAGTTTCCTGCTCACGGCCACCCTCTGCGCGCTGCCGCTCGCCGTCGTCTACGCCGCCGGGCACCCGCGGCTCTTCGCCCGTACGCAACGGGCAGTCGTCACCGTCGACGAGGCGGTGACCGAGTCGGAGGCCATCGACACCTTCATCCGGGCCCGCCTGGGAGAGCCGCTCTCGTGGAAGATCCAGGAGGTGGACTACGTACGAGATCTGACCATCGTCGACGTGCGTTACCGCAGAGCCGGAACGATCAAGGGATTCCACAGACGGAGGATGACGGCGGTCGCGTCACCACGGCGTCCGTGGGAGTCGCGAGTGAAGCCGTGAGGCCTGCGTGTCGGTGGAAAACCCCACACTTCGGTCACGACGGGAGACGGGAGCAGGAGAGATACCTAGGCTGTGGGCCGTCCCACCCGGCGCCCTCCCCCCAAAGGGGGGTCCCCGAAGTCGAGGAGCCCGCACAGTGACAAGTACGCCCTCCCGTACGAACGCCGTCCCCGACCCGGCCGCCGGCCAGGCAGTACGGGCTGCCGACCGCGCGCACGTCTTCCACTCGTGGTCCGCGCAGGGCCTGATCGATCCCCTGCCCGTCGCGGGCGGCGAGGGTTCCTACTTCTGGGACTACGACGGCAACCGCTACCTCGACTTCTCCTCCCAGCTCGTCAACACCAACATCGGGCACCAGCACCCCAAGGTCGTCGCCGCGATCCAGGAGCAGGCGGGCCGCATGTGCACCATGGCGCCCGGCTTCGCGATCGACGTGCGGGCGGAGGCGGCACGGCTCGTCGCCCAGCGCACGCCGGGCGACCTGGACAAGATCTTCTGGACGAACGGCGGCGCGGAAGCCGTCGAGAACGCCGTCCGCATGGCGAAGCTGCACACGGGCCGCCCCAAGGTGCTGAGCACCTACCGCTCGTACCACGGCCACACCGCCGCAGCGATCCACTTCACCGGTGAACCGCGCCGCTGGGCCAACGACACCGGCGCAGCCGGCGCCGTGCACTTCTTCGGCCCGCACCTGTACCGCACGCACTTCTACTCCGAGACCCAGGAGCAGGAGTGCGCCCGCGCGCTCGCCCACCTCGAGGAGACCGTCGCCTACGAAGGTCCGGGAACGATCGCCGCGGTCATCCTGGAGACGGTCCCGGGCACCGCCGGCGTGCTCGTGCCGCCGCCGGGCTATCTCGCGGGCGTCCGCGAGATCTGCGACCGCTACGGCATCGTCTTCATCCTCGACGAGGTCATGGCCGGCTTCGGACGCACCGGCGCATGGTTCGCCGCCGACCACTTCGGCGTGATCCCGGACCTGATCACCTTCGCCAAGGGCGTCAACTCCGGCTATGTGCCGCTGGGCGGCGTCGCCATCTCCGCGGAGATCGCGGCCACCTTCGACCAGCGTCCGTACCCCGGCGGGCTCACCTACTCCGGGCATCCCCTCGCCTGCGGCTCGGCCGTCGCCACCATGAACACCATGGCGGAGGAGGGCATCGTCGAGAACGCCGCGCAGGTAGGGGAGAACGTCATCGGCCCCGCCCTGCGCGAGATCGCCGAACGCCACCCCTCCGTGGGCGAGGTGCGCGGCATGGGCACCTTCTGGGCACTGGACCTCGTACGGGACAAGGCGACGCGCGAGCCGCTGGTGCCGTACAACGCGAGCGGTCCGGACAACGCGCCGATGGCGGAGTTCGCGGCCGCGTGCAAGCGCGGCGGGCTGTGGCCCTTCGTCAACATGAACCGCACCCACGTCGTGCCCCCGTGCACGATCACGGAGGCGGAGGCCAAGGAGGGACTGGCCGTCCTGGACGAGGCGCTGAGCGCAGCGGACGCACATACGGGCTCCGGCGCGCCGGCGCGCGGCTGAGCCGGCTCCGAGTCCACGCCGATGATCAAACGCAGCACCCTGCGTGCGCAGATAGCCGCTGCTCTGCGTGACGAGATCCTGGCCGGGAGGTTGCCGGCCGGGAGCCACTTCACGGTCAAGGAGATCGCCGAGCAGTACGGGGTGTCCGCCACACCCGTACGCGAGGCGCTGGTCGACCTGGCGGCGCAGGGTCTGCTCGACGTCGAACAGCACCGGGGCTTCCGGGTCCACGAGTTCACCGCCGGGGACTACCGCGCGATGGTGCAGGCGCGGATGGTGGTCCTCGACGGGCTCTTCCACGGATACCTGGAGGGCGACGGCGCCGTGACCGCGCTCGCCCAAGGTGACGGGCACCCGGGGCCGGGGCTCGCCGTCGAACCCGTGGCAATGGCGTCCGTACGGCGCCGTGCCGAGGCGGCCGTACGGGCCGCCCGCGCCGGCGACCTCGATGTGCTCATCGGCTACGACCTGCGCTTCTGGCGGGAGTTGGGCGACATCATCGGCAACACCTACATCTGCGACTTCCTCGACCGGCTCCGCGTGCAGTGCTGGGTCTTCACCGTGCCCGGCCTGCGCGGCGGACCCGAGGTGGCGAACCGATTGTGGTCCGGGCACCGGGAGTTGCTGGACGCCGTGGAACGCCAGGACGCCGTGGAGGCGCGGCGCATCATGGGTGAGTACCACGGGCACGCGCTGGCTCTGGCCGAGAAGCGCGCAATGCGGCTGTCGCCGTGAACACCGGCCGGGACGCCGCATTACCCTGTGGCGACCGCACGTCGAGAGAGCTGTTGACCGAGCTGCTGACGGAGCTGTGGATGGGAGAACCCCTTGGCATGTGATCTCTGGCTCGTCCCGCTGGTCGATGTGCTGTGTCACAGCGCCGACAACCCCTTCGCGGAAGAGATCGCCGCGTACGACAAGGCCCTCACGGACGCAGGTCTCCCGCCGGTCCCCGTCTACAACTACATGCCGGGTCTGTCCGGGGACGTCGCGCCGATCGCCGGATTCGACTACGACGCGCTGCACTTCCTGCGCAGGGCGCACCTGCTGCACCTGTGCGGCCTCGAGGTCACGCCCGTCGACGAACTGGGCGGGGACTACGAGCAGTTGCTCGAGATGTTCGAGACGACCGCCCAGGAGTCCCACCTCGTGTGGCACTACGACCACGCGGGCGCCTACGTCCCCGTCGACTTCGCCGCTCCGCTCGCCGACGAAGCACTCCTCGACGGCGGAGGCCCGCTCGGCTCCAGTCACGGGCTGCTGCGCGAACTGGAGGCCGTCGCACCGTACTTGGGCATCGACCCGGGCAACCCGCCGCCCACTCCGCCGGCGCCGTCACAGCCGACGGACCTGGAGGAGCCGGCCGCATCGCCGATCGACTACGGGGGCGGCCCCTTCGCCCGGGAACGACACGTCTGGCTGGGGCTGCACGCGGCGGCCACGCGCAGCCTGGCGCAGGGCTCGATGATCGTCTTCAGCTGACCGGCGGGGCCTGCGCCGTGCTCAGCGCAGGCCCTCCGGCGGACGCTGCCGCGGCATGCTCGTGCGGACGACCGGTGACGCGTGCAGGCGCTGGCTGCTCTGCGTGCTCTGCGGCTCCGGCGGGCGGCCGGGGTGCGAAGCGGCGGACTGCAGCCGCAGCGGTGACGGGCCGGACCCGAACTCCAGCATCCAGTCGGCGGTTTCGGCCCGGACGATCTCCGACAAGTCCTCCGTGAAGCGGCGCAGCAGAGCCAGGGCGCGATCGGCTGCCTCGCCGGCGCTCCCCTCCACGGGGCCGAGCACTTCGCGGATGGCTTCGGACGCCCAGTCGTACTGGAGGCCCTCCAGCCGTCGTTGGACGGCCTGCGCGGTGGCGACGTCGCGCATCCAGCCCGTGGTCAGCCCGAAGAACCGGTCACCGCCGACGCACACCGCCGCGCACAGCAGCGCGAGATAGCCCCACGC
>NZ_JACBXA010000033.1 GCF_013870515.1 Streptomyces albidus (ex Kaewkla and Franco 2022)
CGCGGCAGCTGCTCCCCCAGCGGCAGGTCGACGACGCGTGTGCCGCCCAGCCGCGTACGGGCGACGACCATGCCGGGATGTGCCTCGACGCACTCGCCGATCACCGCCGCCTGGGCGCCCAGCGGGTGCTCCCGCATCGCCGCCAGCACCGCTTCCGCGTGCTCGCGGGGTACGAACGCGACGAGCTTGCCCTCGTTGGCGACGTACATCGGGTCCAGCCCCAGCACGGCGCAGGCGTTCGCCACCGGTGCAGGGACAGGGACGGCACGCTCCTGGAGCACCACGCCCACGGGCGCCGCCACCGCGATCTCGTTCAGGGCCGCCGCCAGACCGCCGCGTGTGGGGTCGCGCAGCACGTGCAGGTCCGGGGTGACGGCCAGCATCGTCTCGACGAGACCGCCCAGCGCCGCGCAGTCGCTCTCGATGTCCACGCCGAACTCGAGTCCGTCGCGGACGCTCATCACCGCCACGCCGTGCAGGCCGATCTCCCCGCTGACGATGACGACGTCCCCCGGTTCGGCCCGCTGCGGACGGATGTCGACGCCGTCGGGGATGAGCCCGATGCCCGCGGTGTTGAGGTAGATGCCGTCGCCCCGGCCCGCTTCGACCACCTTGGTGTCGCCGGTCGCCACCTCGACACCGGCGCTGCGGGCCGCGGCGCCGAGCGCCTCGGCGACCCGCGAGAGCATGGGCACCTCCATGCCCTCCTCGAGAATGAACCCGCAGGAGAGGTAGGCGGCACGCGCGCCGCTCATCGCCAGGTCGTTGACCGTGCCGTTGACGGCGAGGTCGCCGATGCTGCCGCCGGGGAAGAACAGCGGCCGTACGACGTAGGAGTCGGTCGAGAAGGCCAGCCGGGCGCCGCCCAGGGTGAAGGCGGCGGAGTCGCCGAGTCCGGCCAGCAGGTCTCCGCCGAAGGCGGGCGCGAAGATGTGCTGGACGAGCTCGGACGAGAGCACACCTCCGCCGCCGTGACCCATCACGACGCGCGGCTGGTCGCGCAGCGGCGCCGGACAGACCAGTCCTGTGAAGTCAGGTGCGGTGGCGGTCCCGGGACCGGCCAGGTCGGTGGTCTCAGACAACGGGACTTCCCTCCAGCGGTGCGGGAGCCGGCACTGCGGCCGCACCGGTCGTCGTACGTGTGGGAACGGCGGCGTCGGGCGTTCCCGCCTTGCGGTTCGCACCGTCGAGTCGCCGGTAGAGGTAGTACGCGGCGCAGGCACCCTCGCTGGAGACCATCGTCGCGCCGAGCGGCGTACGCGGAGTGCACAGCGTTCCGAAGGCTTCGCACTCGTGCGGTTTGAGCAGCCCCTGCAGCACCTCGCCGCTGCGGCAGTCCTCGGGCTCACGGGTGTCGATGCCGGTCACGGAGAAGCGGTGTTCGGCGTCGAAGTCCCTGTAGCGGTCGGAGAGTTTCCAGCCGCTTCCCGGGATCACCCCGATGCCCCTCCACGCCCGGTCGGTGACCTCGAAGACGTCGCCGAGCATCGCCTTGGCCGCCGGGTTCCCCTCGGACGGAACCACGCGGGCGTAGGCGTTCTCGACGGTGTACTCGCCGCGTTCGAGCTGCAGGACGGTGCGCCGTACGCCTTCGAGGACGTCCAGGGGCTCGAAGCCGGTCACCACGATCGGAACCTTGTACCGCTCGGCGAGTTCCGGGTATTCACCGGTCCCCATGACGCTGCACACGTGTCCGGCGGCGAGGAATCCCTGCACACGGCAGGACTCCGACTCCATGATCGCCTCGATGGCCGGAGGTACGCGCACATGGGAGACGAGAAGGCTGAAGTTCGCGATGCCCAGCCTGCGCGCCTGGTGCACCGTCATCGCGTTGGGCGGCGCAGTGGTCTCGAAGCCGATCCCGAAGAAGACGACCTGGCGCTGCGGATTCTCCTGCGCGATGCGCAGAGCGTCCAACGGCGAGTAGACGACGCGCACGTCCCCGCCCTCGCTGCGCACCTGGAACAGATCGCGGCCCGTCCCCGGCACCCTCAGCATGTCGCCGTAACTGCAGAAGATCACGTCCTGCCGGGAGGCGATCTCCAGTGCCTTGTCGATGACCTCCAGCGGCGTGACGCAGACCGGGCATCCGGGGCCGTGGATCAACTCCACCTCGGCAGGCAGGAGTTGGTCGATGCCGTGCCGGATGATGGAGTGCGTCTGGCCACCGCACACCTCCATCAGCGCCCAGGGGCGGGTGACGGTGGCGTGGATGTCCTCGAGCAGTTTCCTTGCGAGTTCCGGGTTCTGGAACTCATCCATGTACTTCACTTCTTCGCCTCCCGGGCTGCCAGCTCCCACGGGTCGCCGAATTCCTCTTCCAGCAACCCGAGTTCCTCGAACAGCGCGAGCGTCTGCCGCGCCGAGTCCTCGTCCAGACGCTGCAGTGCGAAGCCGACGTGGACGATCGTGTACTCGCCGGGCTGCAGATCGGGCAGGTACTCGCAGCACACCTCCTTCGCCACTCCGCCGAAATCGACCGTGGCCATGCGGGTTCCGTTCCGCTCCTCGATGTCCAGCACCTTGCCGGGTACCGCCAGGCACATCGTCTTCTCCTCGCTCGCGTGGTCTCAGGGGGTAGCCGTGACGTGACCGGGAACCTCGGGTCCCGGCCGCTCCGTCACGTCCTTGCGTGCCGCGACCATCAACTGGCCCAGGGCGAGCCCTCCGTCGTTGGGCGGGACGAGGCGGTGACGGAGCACGGTGAAGCCGTCCTCGCGCAGTCCGCGCGCGCAGGTGGCGGACAGCAGCGCGTTGGCGAAGACACCGCCGCTGAGCGCGACCGTCTCCAGCCCGTGCCGCTCCCGCGCCGCCGCGCAGACGCGGCGCACAAGTTCCGCCACGGCACGGTGGAACCGGGCCGCGATCAACTCGGTGGGCACGCCGCCCCGTACGTCGGTGACGACGCGCGCAAGCAGCGGGGCGGGATCACAGGCCAGGGGGCCGTCCGAGGAAGAGCCCACCGCGAACTCGTAACCGAGGGCGTCCCGTTCGTCGTGGCACTCAACGGCGGCCGCCTCGAGTTCCATGGCTGCCTGTGCCTCGTATCCCGAGTGGTGGCAGACCCCCGCGAGCGAGGAGACGGCGTCGAAGAGCCGTCCCATGCTGCTGGTCGGCACACACCCGAGGCCGCTCCTCAACTGCACGGCGAGAGTGCCCAGTTCGGCCTCCGGGCAGGCGGCGGTGCACGGCAAGTCGCTGTCCCAGGGCAGGCCCGCGGCGTGCAGCCGGGCCAGTGCGGTCCGGTACGGGCGCCGCACTGCGGTGTCCCCGCCGGGCAACGGGGCCGGGCTCAGATGCGCGAAGCGCCGGTAGGCGTCGTAGTCGGCGATGAGGAACTCGCCGCCCCATACGGTGCCGTCGTCGCCGTAGCCGGTTCCGTCGAAGGCGACGCCGAGCACGGCGCGGCTGCCGTCCAGTCCGTGTTCGGCCATGACGGAGGCGATGTGCGCGTGATGGTGCTGGACGCGACGCAGCGGTCTGTCACGGGCGTTGCGCTGTGCCCACCGCACGGAGCGGTAGCCGGGATGCCGGTCCGCGGCGAGCAGCGCGGGACGCACGCCGGTGATCTTCTCCATCTGCCGCTCGGCACCGTCGAACGCCGTCAGCGTCGCCAGGTCGTCCATGTCGCCGATGTGGGCGGACAGCCAGGCGTGGTGGCCCTCGCCGATGCAGAAGGTGTTCTTCAGGTCTCCGCCGACCGCGAGCGCGGCGGTGACCGGCCGGGGCAGGTTGACGGGGAACGGCGCGTAGCCGCGCGAGCGGCGTACCGGCAGTTGCTCGCCGTCGGTGACCCGGACGACCGAGTCGTCGCACGGCACGTGGATGGGTCTGTCGTGGGTGAGCCATGCGTCGGCGAGCGACGCGAGCCTCTCCAGCGCCTCCTGATCGTCGGTGACGATCGGCTCGCCGCCGAGGTTGCCGCTGGTCATCACCAGCAGACGCGGCCCGTCCGGGTCGCCGGGAAGCCCGAACAGCAGGTGATGCAACGGCGTGTACGGGAGCATCACCCCCAAGTCGGCGCTTCTGGGGGCCACTTGATCCGCCACGGCAAGCTCGGTGCCGGGCTGCCCGGCACCCGTACGCCTGCGAAGAAGCACGATGGGGCGCCGTCCGCCGGTGAGCAGATCACGCGCGACGGCATCGACGTGGACGAGGCGTCCGGCGTCCTCGATGTCACGTGCCATCAGCGCGAACGGCTTGTCGCCGCGGGCCTTGCGCTTCCGCAGCAGGTCGACGCTTCCGGCGTCGGCCGCGTCGCAGGCGAGGTGGTAGCCGCCCAGCCCCTTGATCGCGACGATCGCACCGTCGGCGAGCAACTGCCGGGCCGCCGCGACAGGTTCGGCGTCCTCGCCGCCGTCACCCGCGCCCTGTCCCGGCACGTGGAGCCGCAGTCGCGGGCCGCAGTCGTGGCAGGCGACGGGCTGCGCATGGAAGCGGCGGTTCCCGGGATCGCCGTACTCGCTCTCGCACGGGGCGCACATCGGGAACCCGGCCATCGTCGTGTGACCGCGGTCGTACGGGAGCCCGGTGACGATGGTGAACCGCGGGCCGCAGTGCGTGCACGTGATGAAGGGATGCCGGTGGCGGCGGTCGTCCGGGTCCCTCATCTCGGCAAGGCAGTCGGCGCACGTGGCGGTGTCGGGCGCCACGAGCGTGCGGGCGGTGCCACTGCTGCTCCGGGACGCCGCGATGCTGAACCCGCTGCTGCCCGCGAGCGCCATCGGTTCGTGCGTCACGGACTGGACGACGGCCAGCGGGGGCGCTTCGGAGCTGATGCGGCCGCAGAAGGCGGCCAGGGCTTCAGGGTCTCCCTCGATCTCGGCGACGACGCCGTCGCCGGTGTTGGCGACCTGCCCCGCGAGCCCGAGTTCCCCGGCGAGCGCGTAGACGAAGGGCCGGAAGCCCACGCCCTGGACCACACCCCGGACGGTGACCTTGCGGCGCTGCGGCGTGGCGGTGGCGGCGGTGGCGACGTGCTGCGCGTTCACGAGTGGCTGTGGACGGGCACGTCGGACGGGTGGGAGTGCGCACGGTCGTGGTCGTGCGAGTGGTCCAGCGCGTGCACGTGCTCGTGCCCACCGGTGCCACCCGTACGGGCCATCACCGGCTCATGAGCCGCCTTCCCCGCCGCGACGGCCATGGCGCGCTCCAGGATCAGTCCGACGCCGCGTCCCTGCCGGGCTGAGGTGAGCACGACCTCGACGCCCGGGTTCACCTGCCGGACGTTGGCCCGGAAGGCCTCCTCGTCGAAGCCGACGGCCTCGGCGATGTCGTCCTTCGTCACCACCACGAGCTGCGCGAGGCCGAACGCGGTCGGGTACTTCAGCGGCTTGTCCTCGCCCTCGGTGACCGACGCCAGCACCACCCTCAGCGACTCCCCGAGGTCGTAGGAGGCGGGGCAGACGAGGTTGCCGACGTTCTCCACGAACAGCAGCCGCGTGCCCTCGGGCAGCCAGCCCTCCAGGTGCCCGCGGAGCATGTCGGCCTCCAGGTGGCACAGCCCGTCGGTGAGCACCTGCTTGACCGGCACGCCGGCACGCGCAAGCCGTTCCGCGTCGTGCTCGGTGGCGAGGTCGGCGGTCAGCGCGGCGACGGGCACGGACCGGGCGGCGGCCAGCGTGAGTTCCGCTTCGAGCAGCTCCGTCTTCCCGCTGCCGGGGCTGGAGAGCATGTTGACCACCGTGGTTCCACGGGCGGCCAGCTCCGTCCGTAGCGTGCCGGCGCAGTGGTCGTTCTTGACGAGCACCGCCTGCTGCAGATCGACGACTCGGCACATGGCTCTCAGCTCTCCTCGGGGGCCTGTACGGATACGGGTTCGGTGCCGGTCCGGGAGCTGTCGTCGCCCCACCGCACGCCGACGATCTGCAGCTCGCGTCCGCAGAGCAGCTCGGCCGTGCCGCCCTCGCACTGCGGACAGCACAGCTGCGGGGGCATCCCGGTGGCCCATTCGGCGCCGCAGGGCGCACAGCGGGCTCGGCCCGGCAGGTGTTCGACGAGGAGCTCGGCGCCGTCGACGACGGTCCCGGCGCACGCGAGCGAGAAGCAGAACCGCAGCGAATCGGCCACCACGCCTGCGAGTTCACCGAGCTGGAGCCGTACGGCCGAGACAGCGCCGGAGCCGTTCCTCTCGGCGGCGTCCGACACCTGCTCCACCATCGCGACGGCGATGGACATCTCGTGCATTCTCATCCTCCGATTCGCGGTTCATTAGAGAGCCGCCCTCACCCGGCGGAGCCCTGACACGCCGCCCCCGAGCGGCAAGGTGGTCCGTTCGGCTCACCCGCCACGGCGCGCTGCCGTTGAGGCGTATACAGCTGTATGTCAGATTTGTCGGCAATGCTCTGACAGCTGTCCCCGCCGGTCGGCGACGGGCACGGAAGGGATCGGTCCCATGGGCGACGAGGCGACGAAAACCGCACTCGACGAGATCCATATTCTGTGGACCTCGGAAGGCATGAGCTGTGACGGCGACACGGTTTCGGTGACGGCCGCATCGCTCCCCAGCCTGGAGGACGTACTGCTGGGCGCCATTCCGGGCCTGCCCAAGGTGCATCTGCACAACAAGGTTCTGGCGTACGAGACGGGCGAGGACTTCCTGACCGCGTTCCGGCAGGGGGCACGCGGCGAACTCGGCCCCTTCATCCTCGTCGTCGAGGGCTCCATCCCGAACGAGAACATCAACGGTGACGGCTACTGGACGTCCATGGGCAACGACCCGGACACGGGCGAACCCATCACCCTGAACACCTGGCTGGACCGCCTGACCCCGCACGCGTGGGCCGTGGTCGCCATCGGTACCTGCGCCACCTACGGCGGCATCCACGCCATGGCCGGCAACCCGACCGGCTCAATGGGCCTGGCCGACTATCTGGGCTGGGACTACCGGTCGGTGGGCGGCATGCCGATCGTCAACGTGCCCGGCTGCCCGGTACAGCCGGACAACTTCATGGAGACCCTGCTGTGGATCCTGCACCAGGCCGCCGGGCTGGCCCCGACCATCCCTCTCGATGAGAATCTCCGGCCCACGTGGCTGTTCGGCAAGACCGTCCACGAAGGCTGCGACCGCGGCGCGTACTACGAGCAGGGCGACTTCGCCAAGGACTACAACTCCCCCAAGTGCCTTGTGAAGGTGGGCTGTTGGGGGCCGGTCGTGAACTGCAACGTCACCAAGCGCGGATGGATGGACGGCGTCGGCGGCTGCCCGAACGTGGGCGGCATCTGCATCGGCTGCACGATGCCCGGTTTCCCCGACAAGTTCATGCCGTTCATGGACGAGCCGCCCGGCGCCACCCTCTCCTCCACCCTGATGCACCTGTACGGGCCCTTCGTCCGCAGCATGCGGTCGATCACCAACCGGTCCGCCAACCGGGAACCCAAGTGGCGGCACAACGAACCCGTTCTCACCTCCGGCTACCAGCGCCGCTGGACGGGCCGCAACTAATCCGCGAAGAGACCTGCCGAGAGGAATGACCAGTGGCGACCGCCCAGCAGTCCGCGATGAAGTCCGGCCCGGGAGAACGTGAGTTGACCGAGGTGGCCTTCGATCCGATCACGCGGATCGTCGGAAACCTCGGCATCTACACCAAGATCAATTTCCCGGGGCGTGAAGTCGTCGAGTGCCGCAGCACCTCGTCCATCTTCCGCGGCTACAGCGTGTTCATGAAGGGCAAGGACCCGCGGGACTCGCACTTCATCACCAGCCGCATCTGCGGAATCTGCGGGGACAACCACGCCACGTGCTCCGTCTACGCCCAGAACATGGCCTACGGAGTGAAGCCGCCGCCGCTCGCCGACTGGATCATCAACCTCGGCGAGGCCGCCGAGTACATGTTCGACCACACGATCTTCCAGGACAACATGGTCTTCGTCGACTACTGCGAACGCATGGTCCGCGAGACCAACCCGGGCGTGCTGGAACGGGCCGAGCGCACGCCCTCGCCCCGCGGCGACCAGCACGGCCACCGGACGATCGCCGACATCATGCGGTCCTTCAACCCGTTCGAGGGCGAGACCTACAAGCAGGCGCTGGTGATGAGCCGGCTCACCCGCGAGATGTGCTGCCTGATGGAGGGCCGCCACGTCCACCCCTCGACGCTCTACCCCGGGGGCGTCGGCACCGTCGCGACACCGCAGCTCTTCACCGACTACCTCGTGCGGCTGACGCGCTGCCTGGACTTCGTCAAGCGCGCGGTCGCCATGAACGACGACGTCTTCGACTTCTTCTACGAGGCGCTGCCCGGCTACGAGGAGGTCGGCCGCCGACGCACGATGCTCGGCTGCTGGGGCAGCTTCCAGGACCCCGACGTCGTCGACTACGACTACCGGACGATGAACACGTGGGGCAACGCCATGTTCGTCACCCCCGGCATCGTCGTCGACAACGAGCTGGTCACCACCGACCTCGTCGACATCAACCTCGGGATGCGCATCCTGCTCGGCAGCAGCTACTACGAGGACTGGACGTCCGAGGAGGTCTACGTCGAGAGGGACCCCCTCGGCAACCCGGTCGACCGGCGCCACCCCTGGAACCAGACAACGCTGCCCACCCCGCAGAAGCGCGACCTGGACGGCGGCAAGTACAGCTGGGTCATGAGTCCCCGCTGGTTCGACAAGCGAACCGGCGACCACCTGGCGCTCGACACGGGAGGCGGGCCCATCGCCCGGCTGTGGGCGACGGCGCTGGCGGGCAAGGTCAACACCCCCTACGTGCGCTCCACCGGGCACAGCGTGAAGATCGACCTGCCCAAGACGCCCATGACGCCCGAGACGAACCTGGAGTGGACGCCCCCGCCCTTCCCGAACACCCTGGAGCGCAACCGCGCCCGCATGTACTTCGTCGCCTACGCGGCAGGCATGGCCCTCTACTTCGTCGACCGGGCGCTGGCCGAGGTACGGGCCGGACACACCAAGGTCTTCGAGGACTTCAAGGTGCCGGAGGAGGCCATCGGCGTCGGCTTCCACGAGGCGGTCCGGGGCGTGCTCTCCCACCACATGGTCATCCGCGACCACAAGATCGCCAACTACCACCCGTACCCGCCGACCCCGTGGAACGCCAGCCCCCGGGACCACTACGGCACCCCCGGTCCGTACGAGGACGCCGTGCAGGGCATGCCGATCTTCGAGGAGAACACCCCGGAGAACTTCAAGGGCATCGACATCATGCGCACGGTCCGCAGCTTCGACCCGTGTCTGCCCTGCGGCGTGCACATGTACCTCGGCAACGGCCGCACCGTGCGGGAGACCCACTCCCCCGCCTTCGGCGCGCTGGCGTAAGGGCGGACGGGGATGTCCTGGGACGAGAGCGAGGCGCGTGAACACGTCGCCCGCACCGAGAAGTTGCTGTCCGGGCTCGACGGGCTCGCCGACACACGGGCCCGCGAGCACGCGATGGACGCTCTGCACGCGATGGCGGAGCTGTACGGCGAGTGTCTGGCGCGGGTGATGCATCACGCGGACGGCCCGGTCACGGCGGCCATCGCTTCGGACGAACTCGTGAGCCACCTGCTGCTCGTGCACGACCTGCACCCTGACCCCGTCGAGCAGCGCGTGCGCCGCGCCCTCGAAGACGTACGGGGCGTCACGGTGCTGGAGGTGCGCCAGCCGGAGGCCCGTATCGCGGTGAGTCCGCAGGGCTGCGGCGGGCCGCCGGAGGAGCAGCTGACGCAGACCGTACGAGACGCCGTCGCATGGGCGGCGCCCGAGATCGAGAAGGTCGAGATCGAGCGGGCGGAGACCGCGCAGACGACGCTGATCTCCGTGGACTCCCTCTTCCGGGGCCCGCAGCCCGCGGGGAACCGGTGAGCGGGATGGACCCGGCGACCGCCCTTCCGGAACCCGTGACCGCATCCCGGCTCCGCGGCCTGCTGCGACGGCCGCGGTCCGGTGTCACGGGCCGTAAGGGCGGCGACGAGCAGGAGTACTGCGACATGTGCGCGGAGGTGCTGCCCCCGTCGCACCGTCACATGCTGGACGTCCCGCAGAAGGCGGTGCTGTGCACGTGCAGGCCCTGCTCACTGCTCTTCGACCAGAGCACCGCCGGCGGACGGCACTACCGGCTGCTCCCCGAGCGAAGGGTGCAGCTGAGCGGCTTCCGCATCGACGACATGCTCTGGGCCGGGCTCGGCGTCCCCGTGGGCCTCGCGTTCTTCGTCCGCGAGGGCGCGACGGGGGTGACCAGTGTCGGGTATCCCAGCCCGCTCGGCGCCACCCGGGCCGAGGTGGATCCGGAGGTCTGGGAAGAGGTCGCGGGTGGGTACCCGGAGCTGGCTGATCTCGCGGACGACGTGGAGGCGCTGCTGGTGCACCGGTCGGGCGGGGCGAACGAGCACTGGATCGTCCCCTTGGACGACTGCTACCGGCTCGTCGCCGTCGTCCGGGCCCACTGGAAGGGACTCTCGGGCGGCGCGGACGTGTGGGAGCACATCGACGCGTTCTTCACCGGACTGTCCGAGAGGGACTGAACACGCACAACCGAGGAGGTTGGCATGTCTGAGATCAAGGTCGGCAAGCCGCACGTTCAGCTCGACGGGACGGCGCACACACCGGGAGTACGGCAGGGCAATCAAGAGGGCCTCATGAAGCGCCAGCCGGGCCACCTGCCCGACGACACCTCCACGGCCCGCAGGTCGACGGGTATCAACTCCGCAGCCCAGGACCCGATCCTGCCCGGCATGCCCAACCTCTCCCCCGCGTGAGCGCACCACGCGGTGCCACGGGCGCGGAGGCGGACGTGCCCGCGCTGGACTTCGCCGTCAGCGGCGTCCGGCCGATGGAGGACATGGCCGTGCCGACGCTGGCGTTCCGGATCTCCGTCCGCCGCACCGGCGGCGGACACGTCCGGTCGGTCAGTCTCAACACCGCGGTGCGGATCGCGGTGGCGCGACGGCGATACGACACCGCGGACCGGCTGGTCATGGCACGCCTCTTCGGCCAGCCGGAACAGTGGGCCACCAGCATGCGGCCGCTCACCTGGGCGCGCGTCACCACGGTGATTCCGCCGTTCGACAACGAGACGGAGTTCGATCTGCCGGTTCCCTGCACGCGGGACAGCGAGCTGGCCGTCACGTCCTACTTCCACGGCGTACGCGACGGGGAGGTGCCGCTGGAGCTCCTGTTCAGCGGCACCGTCTTCCACGACGGCCCCGACGGGCGGCTGCGCACGGCCCAGATCTCCTGGGACAAGGAAGCCACCTGCCGGATGACCGCCGGACTGTGGCAGGAAGTCCTCGGACGCTACGGCTCCGGCACCAGCTGGGTGCCCCTCTCGCCCGAGGCACACGACGCGCTCATCGCCCACCGCAACCGGCACGCCCTGTCCGGCTGGGACGAGACCGTGACGGATCTGCTCGCCCGCGCGCAGCACACCGCCGGGGTCCCGGCCGAACGCGACGAGCAGGATCAGCCCGATTTCGTACGAGGAGCAGCGTGGACGCCGTAGAGAAGATCGCCCGGACCTGTCTGTACGAGGGTTACCTGCTGTGGCCGTACCGCAGGACGGCACTGAAGAACGCCCAGCGCTGGACGTTCGGCGGCGTCTACCCGAAGGGCTGCGCGGAGGCACTGGGCGAGCCCTCGCGCATGCGCACCGAGCTCCTGCTGGAGGCCGGGCCGGCGGCAAAGCTGACGGTGCACGTGCGGTTCCTGCACGTCATCGACCGGCAGGTGTTCCGCAACGGACCGGCGGGCCCGGTGCCGGTGGACGAGCTGCGGGTCGAAGGGCAGAGCCATCTGACCTGGCAGGAGGCGACGGAGCGGCGCTGGGTGTGCCCGCCGTGGTCCCCGCGCCGGGGTCCGCGCACGACCACGATCGACATCGCGGCGGGCACGGACCGCGAGGCGCTGCGTGCGGAGTCGGGCAGTGTCGCGGGCACGCTGGTGAGGGGCTGGCAGCGGCTGACCGGAAGGGTGCGTCTGGAGTCCGTGCCGGTCACCGACAAGGTGCAGAGGGTCACCGTCGAGATCGAGAACACCTCGCCGTGCCCGAAACCGCGGCCCGGTGCGCACGGCGCCAGGGGCGCGATGGCGCCCTACGCCTTCGCGTCCACGCACACCGTGCTCAACACCGACAGCGGCGGCTTCGCCTCGCTGACCGACCCGCCGGAGGAGCTGCGCGAGGCTGTCGCGGAGTGCAGGAACGTGGGCACCTGGCCCGTGCTGGTCTCCGACGACCCGGACGCGGCGCAGAACAGCCCGCACCGGTCCCGCGAGGTGCTCTCCTCGCCGATCACGCTCTACGACTATCCGGCGGTCGCCCCCGAGAGCCCCGGCGACCTGTTCGACGGCGGCGAGATCGACCAGCTGCTGATCCTCGGCATCCTCAGCCTCACCCCCCGGGAGCAGGAGGAGGCGCGGGCCACCGACCCGCGGGCCCGGGAGATCCTGGACCGCTGTGCCTCACTCGAGCCCGAGGACCTGGCCGCACTGCACGGCACCATCCGCGGCTTCCGGCCGCTCGTGGAGGAGAGATGAACGAGCAACCCGCACGCACGGTGCTGGTCGACGGAGTCGAGCTGGCACAGGGCAGCCGGGTACGGCTGCGGCCGGGCCGGAACGCCGACGTGCTCGACCTGGCCCTCACCGGACGTACCGCCGAGGTCGACGCCGTCGAGGAGGACCTGGAGGGCCGCATCCACATCGTGGTCACCCTGGAGGGCGACGACGGACGCGACTTCCGCACGGGGCTGGGCCACCGGTTCTTCTTCACGCCGGAGGAGGTGGAGCCGGTCGACGGGCAGGCCCCCGGAACGCGCATCCTGATCGCGGGCATCGGCAACATCTTCTTCGCCGACGACGCCTTCGGGCCCGAGGTCATCACGGCGATGCGCGAGCGGCCCGTCCCGGACGGCGTGCACATCGCCGACTTCGGCATCCGCGGCATGGACCTCGCCTACCGGCTGCAGGACGGCTACGACGTGGCGGTCCTCGTCGACGCGGCGCCGCGGGGCAAGGCGCCCGGCACCCTGTACGTCATCGAGCCGGAGCAGCAACCGCAGGACGGCGCGCAGCGGACGATGCCTGAGGCGCACGGAATGGACCCGGTGCAGGTCCTCGCGCTGTCCGCACACCTGGGTGGGGACAAGCTGCCGCGTGTGCTGGTGCTGGGCTGTGAGCCGTCGGTGCGGATGCGGGGCGACGAGCCCGACGTGGTCGTCGGGCTGAGCGAACCGGTCCGGGAGGCGGTGGGCCGGGCGGTGGAGATGCTGGAGTCGCTCACCGGTGATCTGCTGCTCGACCCGGCATGTGATCTGAGCAGACCGGCAGTGGTCCGACACTGAGGAGTTGAGGGACATGCGGAAAGGCATCTTCATCCCGGCGGCGGCCGTACGCGTCGCCATGGGCACGCTGGCCGTGGCGGCGGTCGTGATGGCGGCGGTCAACACACCGGACGTGATGCGCTACATCAAGATGAAGAGCATGTAGCGCCCCTCGACCGGCCGGGCCGGCGGCCTGCTCCGGGCATCGGATGGTTCAGCGGGAGTGCACGGTGAACAGGCCGCCTTCGGGGTCGAAGAGCTCGGCGGTCCGCCCGAACGGGTCGTCGCTCGGGCTGATCGCGACGGCACCTCCGGCTGCGACGGCGGTCTTCACCGCCTCGTCGACGTCGCCCACGGCGAACGAGACGTGCCAGCGGGGGCGGATGTGCGGGTCGGGCGCCGATTCGACGGCGCCGCCGCGCAGGGTCGCCACGGTGCGCCCGTCGACCAGGACGACGACAGCGTCGTACTGGTAGTCCACCTCGCAGCGCCCCGTCTCCGACGCCCAGCCGAACACCTCGGCGTAGAAGATGGCCGCCGCGAAGGCGTCCCGGGTGCGCAGCTCCAGCCTTGCCGGAGGGCCGACCCGTCCGGCGTCCCAGCTCGGCAGCACGCCGCCCTCCCAGAACCCGAACGGGGCACCGGCGAGATCGGCTGCCAGGGCGGTGCGCCCCTCCCCCATGCGGATGGGGCCGACCGCGACGGTGGCGCTGCGCTCCCGGATACGGGACGCCGTGGTGTTGGCGTCCTCCACGGCGAAGAACGGGGTCCACTGGACGGCGACGCCCATGGTGCGGGCTATCGCGCCCATGCCGGCGACGGGCACCTCGCCCGAGTAGGCGACGCTGAACTCCTCGCCCAGACTCCCGGGCCGGAAGGCCCACCCCAGAACCTCGGCGTAGTAGCGCTGCGCGGCGTCCAGGTCACCCGTGGCGAGGCTCACCCAGCACGGCGCCCCGTACACCGAAGGCACGGTGGAGGGCATTCCCGCTCGCCTCGATTCCCGCGTGGCGCCCGCGTAGCCGATCAGCGGCCCAGTGCTTTCTCGAGCTGCCGCTTGTTCATGGAAGAGCGTCCCTGGATCCCGCGCTGCCTGGCCTCGTTGTAGAGCTGGTCGCGGGTGGGACCGCTCTTGGGCGCCATGCGGTTGCCTGATCGCTTGCCGCCCCGGGCGGAGGCCGACTTGCCCTTGGTGGACGTACGGCTGGCACGGTCGGCTTCGCCTGTGCGTGCCCGCTCCTTGTTCACCGTCCGGGATGCGATCTCCTTGGCACGGCCAGGGGAGGCGCCGCGCTGCTGGGCGCCCGCCTTGATGTGCTCGTACTGCCGCTCACGCTTGGCGTTCGATCCTGCAGGCATGACTCCTCCTGTCTTGCGGCTGAATCAGTCCCCCGATTACCCCTCCTCCGCGATTGCTAACAAGCACATACGAATCGGTTCACATGGCACGACACGCGCCGCGGACGGTTGAATGTGCGACCGGATCGACGGGCCCGTCAGGGCTTGCGGGCCACGGCGCCGTAGCAGGACGCCTCGGCGTCGGTGACCTGGTACAGGTCGTGCGCCGTGTCGGGGCGCCAGCGGTGCGTCGCGGTGATGCCGGGGTCCAGGACCTCCCAGCCGTCGAAGAAGCGGGCGACCTCCTCGCGGGTGCGCGCCTGCACGGTGGTGCCCGCCGCCTCGTAGGCCCCGATGGCCCGCGAGATGGCCTCGGAGTCGAAATCCGGGGTGACGTGGCTGATGGTCAGGGTGCTGCCGGAGGGCAGGGCGTCCTTGAAGTAGTCGACGATGTCGTGGGCGATGCGCTGCCCCGGGATGAAGTGGAGCAGCGCGATGAGGCTGAGTGCGACGGGGCGGCTCATGTCGAGGGTCTCGTGCAGCTCGGGTGACTTCATCAGCGCTTCGGGGTCGTGGGCGTCCGCCTGCGAGTAGGCGGTGCGGCCCTCCGGGCTGCTGCGCAGCAGGGCCTGGGCGTGGGTGAGGACGATGGGGTCGTTGTCCGTGTAGACGACGCGGGCGTAGGGGGCCGTCTCCTGCGCGATCTCGTGGAGGTTCGGCGAGGTCGGTATGCCCGTGCCGACGTCCAGGAACTGGCGCATTCCCATCTGTGTCAGGTGCCGGACGGAACGGTGCATGAACTGCCGGTTGGCCCGGGCGGCGACCATGACGGCGGGGAATCCGGCCATGGCGCGGCCCGCTCCCTCACGGTCGGCCGGGAAGTTCGTGGTGCCCCCGAGGAAGTAGTCATACATCCTCGCCGAGTGGGCCCGGTCCAGCTCCAGGTCCAATGCGCCCTCGTCAGCGACCACGGAATCCGCCCCTCTTCTCGTCTCGCACCACGGGATGCGGCGCGATCAGGCCGCCATCGTGCGTCACTTCGGCCAACTTGCCCAGTACGCCCCCGGCCGGGGGGAGAAGACCGGCCACGCGGGGATACGCCGGGACAGGAGGGCTGGAGGGTAGCCATCGTTTTACTCTGTGTAGTATTTCCCCCGGCTCCGCATGCACGCGGAATCTTCACGTCCGTTGCACGGACTGCCCGACCGAAAATCTCTGGCGAGAGGGCTCCTTCATGGGCGCCGAGGACGACCGACCGCCCGGTCCGGCGACGGCTCCGGCGAAGTCTCCGACAAGAGCGGAGGAGGCCGAGGCCGACGACGGGCGCCGGCGTCTGCAGCTGTCCTTCGACGCGTTCGACGCGTCCCACCACCGGCTGTGGCTGCGGTACGCGCACACCCAGGTCGGCGGCCGCGAGGCGGCACAGCGCGTCGTCGAGGACGCCTGCCGCCATCTGATGGACCACTGGGTGCACGCGCTGCGCCAGCCGTCCCTCACCGCGTACGCGTGGACCGTGCTCAAGGAGCACGTGGCGAGGTGGCTGAGCGAGCGGGGGCGACTGCCCCTGCTGGCCGAGACCGCGGCCTTCCACGCCGCCGCCCGCAAGACGCTGCTGTACGAGCTGCGGGACGAATTCGCCGTGCTGGAGGGGGAGATGGAGCTGTACGGCGCGATCAGCAGGCTCCCCGAGCGGCAGTACGACGCCGTGGTGCTGCGTTACGTGCTGGGCTGTTCCGAGGAGGAGGTCGCCGGCTATCTCGGTTTCGAGACAGCTGTGGTGCGCTCCCACATACGCTATGCAAAACGCAGGCTCGCCCGTGAGCTGCGTACGGCGCAGGGGCCCGGTACAGGAGACGGATGATGCGGGGGAGGCACGAGCACCACACCATCGACGCGCTGCTCAGCCAGGCCGAGGTGCTCGCCGACGACTACGACGAGAGTGACGTGGCCGGCCTCCGGGAGCGCGTTCTCGTCAACTTGGCGCCTTCGCAGGGCGGTTCGCCGCCTCCCACCGCCACCACGCCCGGCGCTCCCGCGACGGTACGGGCCTCGCAGTACCCCACCGACTGTGAACAGGCCGCGCACGACCTGGACTTGGCCGTCAGTCTGGTGATCAACGCACCGGAGGCCGCGGCCAGTCTCTCGCGGCTCGTGGACGACCACGAGAGCATCGCCCCCGAAGGGGCGCTCGTCTTCGGTTGCCTGCTGCACCTCGCCCGGTACCGCGAAGCGGCCCAGTTCTGGTGGCAGTTCGCGGCGGGCGCCGGGTCCCGTACGGCCGCCTTCTGCCTGTGTCTGCACCACCGACGGCACGGCGAGTTCCGTGACGCGGACTACTGGCGTGCGCAGTCGGAGGCGTCGGCGAAGCGCCGGAGCGCGTCGCCCCGTCCTCACCGCTCGTACAGCGCGGCTCGGCCGCTGCTGCCGGAAGGCGTGAGGCACGGGCTGCTCAGCGATTGCCACGGGGGCGGTCATCCACGGCTTCCGCACGCTCTGGAAGCCGTCATCCACCGTCTTCCGGTGGCGGACGACGACGAGGACTTCGGTGAAATCCCCCAGCCCGCACGGGAGTTGTCCCGCTCTCTGACCGCCCCCTGACCGACATCGAAAAGCTGCCGCGTGGCTGTCGGGCGCACAGCTGAGCGCTGCGCCGCCCGGTGTTACAGCCGTCCGCCGGTCAGCCGCGTGAACGGGCCGGCGTTGCGCTTGGCCGAGAACCGCCCTGCCGCGAAGGAAGCGGCGACGGCGGTGACGGCTCCGGTGCCGATACCGGCGGCGATGCCCTTGCGGTTCTTCACGACCGTCCAGGTGGCAGACGCCGCAGTGGCGGCGGTGCTGGACGCGGAGACGAGCTTCTGACGGCCTGCCTCCGCGCTCTGGCTCGCGACGTGGCCGACGCGCTTGGTGGCCTCGCCGAAGCTGCGGCCACCGCCCTCGACGGCTTCACCCACGGAGTGGGTGGCCGAACCGGTCTTCTCAGCAGCCTTGTTGATGCCCCGGCCTGCCTTCTCTCCGGCCTCGGCGGGCTTCTTGGTGCCGTTGGCGGCCTTTCCTGCAATGCGTGTGGTCTTGTCGTTGTCAGCCATGTCCAACGGGTTGCCGTCGGCGGGCCGTTGAAACGTGCCTCTCTGCATATGACATCCACAGTCGCTGCGCACTACTTCCACACCCGGGTGTTTCAACCGTCGTCACGTGGCAGCAGGGAACCGAGCGGCCCCAGATCGAGGTTGAGGTCCGCCATCGTCAGCCCGTAGCGGTCGCACAGCTCGGTCATGCGCTCCTGGAGGATCATCAGCGTCATGCCGATCCGCTCCTCCTGGTCCTCGCTGAGGTCGCCTTGGTCGACCCTGTTGAGCGCGGTGCGCTCCATGAGTTGACGCAGCAGTTCCACGATCGTCAGAACGAGTTTCATCAGATCGCGCTCTACGGTGTCGGGGTCGGTCTTCAGCCGCTGGGCCAGCTTTCCGTCTCCGCGGCCCGCCGCCTCGTCCGGACCGGCGGGCAGCAGGTCGAAGGCGCGTGCGGCGGACCGCGCGACGTCGTCCAGCCTGCTGTCGGCGGACACCGCCTCGGGGAGCTTGTCAGGCTCGTCGCTCATCCCTGGCGCTCCTCTCCGTGATCACGCTCGGGTACCGGTTCGCGCTCACCACGGCGCCGGATCGTCCACAGTGACCGAGTGGATGACCGCACGCAGGTTGATGCGTACGAGGTCGACATCGGCGATGGACAGCACGAGATCGCCCGTCAGCACCGCACCGCCGGACAGGAGCCTGTCCAGCAGGTCGATGAGCGCGACCTGACGGCCGGCGAGGGCGTCCTCCTCGGCGAAGCCGTTCTGGCCCGAGGCGACCCCCGCCTCCACCGCGTCCGCGAAACCGCTGCCGGGCAGCGCGGGATCCATGCCGCTCACCCCTGCCGACTGCCGGCTTCCGGCTGCGGCGAGGAGGGCGGCGTGGCGAAGGAGTACGGCGCCCACGGGCCCGTGAGCTCGACGCGCACGCCCGGGACGTCCTCCGCGAGACCGCTCAGCGCGGCACGGAAGTCCTCGCTGCGCTCGGCCGACACCAGATAGGCGTCGTTGGCGGTGTTCTCGCCGGGCCCGGAGGCCAGTTCGCCCTGCTGAGGGCGGTGCGAGACCTTCGCGGTCGCGAGGCCGTCCGCGAGCGCGGTGACCCGCTCGGCCACGGCGCCGGCGGCACGGTAGGCGTCGCGATGCGTGTTGCGCTGCTTCCTGCGCCGCTGAAGGTAATCGCGGCCGGGCGAGCTGCCGGAGGCCGGAGAATCAGAAGCGCTCTCCTCAGCGGGCGCGGCGGCCGCACGCGGATCGGCGTAGATCTTGACGCCCCATTCCAGGTGGCCTTCAAGCTTCGCGAGCAGAGCGTCGAACTCGGAACTCCGCTCCTCCAGCATCTCCGTCACCCGGGAGTCGTCGAGATAGACCGTGGCCAGCCGCATGGGCAGCACGGTCGTGTGCTCGTACGCGGCGGCGACCACCGCGTGGTGCGAGCGTGCGAGGGACTCCAGCCGCTCCAGGTCCTCCAGCTGCGCCCTGAGCCCTTCCTCGTCGTACAGGCCGGCCGGAACGCTGCACACCAGGGCCCCGAGCCCCGACCCGTACACCGTGCGCACGGCGGAGGACGTCGGCCCCGTGAGCCCGCGTGCCGCCTCCGTGAGCGGCTCGCCCTCGCGGCCGACGGCGAAGACGTAGCAGACCTGGGCCGGCTCCTCAGCCGACCCCGGCCTGCCGGCGTCCTTCGTGTCCGGACCCTGCACCGGCATCACTCCTGAGACCTTCCTCGCTTGCGCGCGGTCTGGCTGCCCGTCCCGTCGCCGGTCTTCTGTCCGCTCTTCTCCGGCGACTCACCGGCAGGGAGCTCGGCGGCCGAACGCAGGCGCTCGATCTCCTTGCGCAGCTTGTCGTTCTCCTCGGCCAGCTCGTCCTGCCCGTTGTCGCGCCGTGAGGCGAGGGCCTCCTGCCGGGACGAGCCCGGCGCCCGCGAGGACAGCGAGGGGTCGTTCTCCCACCAGTCGATCCCCATCTCCTTCGCCTTGTCGACGGAGACGACGAGGAGCCGGAGCTTGATGGTGAGCAGCTCGATGTCGAGCAGGTTGATCTGGATGTCGCCCGCGATCACGACACCCTTGTCGAGCACCCGCTCCAGGATGTCAGCGAGATTCGCGGAGGAACCTTGCTGGCCGTACGGGACCGCCCTGTTGGCGGACGGTCCCATACGGCCGGCCAGTGAATCGGACACGTGGTTTCAGCCTTGTCTGCTCGGTGGTCTGCCCATCGAGTCGTCAGCGTCGGGCAGAGGCGGTGCGACGACGCCGCACCGGTGCTTCGCGTTCACTCTCTTCCTCTTCCTCCTCGACGTCCTCGTACTCGTCCTCGGGCTCCTCTTCCGCCGGCTCGTCGAGCTCCTCTTCCTCGAGCTCGCCCTCCGGTTCTTCGCCGTCCTCGGGCTCCTCGTCCTCGGCCAGCTCGTCCGAGGCGGACTCGTCTTCGTCCTCCTCGTCGGGCTCGTCCTCGTGGTCGAGCGCGTCCTCGGCGTCGGACCCGTGCTCGTGCTCGTCCTCTGCCTCGGCTTCGCCGTCGGAGCTGCCTTCGGCCTCCTCGTCGGCGCCCTCCTGGGCCTGCTCCTCCTCCTCGACGGCGTCGTCGTGCTCGACGACGACCTCGCCGTCGCGGATCTCACCACGCCAGCCGTCGGTGGCCTCGCCCCGCATCATGATGAACTTGCGGTACAGCTTCAGGTCAAGCCGTGCGCGGCGGCCCTGTGCACGCCAGATGTTGCCGGTCTTCTCGAAGAGACCCTTCGGGAAGTACTCGAGGACAAGGAGCACCCGGGTCAGATCATCGGTGATGCGGTGGAATGTCACCACACCCTTGACGGTGCCCTTGGCGCCCTCGGTGGTCCACGTGATGCGCTCGTCGGCGATCTGCTCGGTGACGTTGGCCTTCCAGCTCCGCGTGGACTTGGCGACCTTCACCTTCCAGTTGCTGCTGACGTCGTCGGCCTTCTCGACGCTGACGACGCCCTTGGCGAAGGTGCTGAACTCCTGGAACTGGGTCCACTGGTCGTACGCCTCACGGACGGGCACGCCCACGTCGATGTCCTCGACGATGGTCACGCTCTTGGACTTGCCTCCGCCGCTCTTGCGTCCCTTGCCGAACAATCCCTTGACCTTGTCCTTGAGCGCTTCCTTCACGTGCGACGTGCCGGCGGTCATCGCCGCCTGCGCGGGCGACTTCCCCTCGCTCAGCGCCTTGCCGCCCTTCGCCAGGCTGCCCACGAGTCCGCCGGGGCCGCCCTGGGCGGGGTTGGCGAGCGTGTTGAGGCTCTCGCCCAGCTTCGAGCCGAGACCGACCACGGCCTTCTGCGCACGCGCCTGCAGATACGACTGCAGCTCTTCCTTGAGACGGTCGGTGGCCGGGTTCTTCGCCACCTCGTCCTTGATCTTGTTCAGCGTGGACTCAGCCATTGCCGCCACCCCGCTTCGTCGTCTTGCGTGCGGCACCCGACGCGGTCTTCGCCGCCGTCTTACCGGTGCCGGCGGTGGCCTTGCGGGCGCCTGAGGAGGCGGTCTTCCGGGCGGCACCGCCCCTGCCGTTGCTGGAGGCGGCCTTCGTGGAGGCGGACCTCGCGCTCTTCGCCGTCGTGGCGGCGGGCGCCTTGCGGCGTGCGGGGCGTTCCTCACGCTCGTCGCTGTCGTCGCGCTCGGCGCGGTCGTCGTCATCCCTGTCGGCGTCGTCGTCGGAATCGGCGTCGGAGCCGTTCGCGTTGCGCTCGGGGTCGTTCATGTCGAGCGTGCGCTCGTGGAGGGAGTCGGCCAAGTGGTTGGCACGCTGCGTCACCGCTGAGGTGAGCGCCGACTTCGTGCCGTCGACCAGTTCCTTGCGCACCTGACCGCTCAGCTCGCCGACGACGGGCGAGTTCGAGAGGGTCTTGAGGATCTGCTGCGGATTCAGATTGAGCTTCTTGCCGGCCAGGACCATTCCCAGGCCTATGGCGAGCTTTGCCTTCTTGGTGCGGCCGAGGAAGTAACCCCCCACAACCGCCAGACCTATCTTGCTGTTATTCATCATCTGAAGAAAACCTCTGTCTCCCCGTGTGTACGGGCGTCGATCTTCTGGTCGTCATGAGCGAGCCTGAAGTTGCCGATGGTGCGCCTGGCGCCACTCCAACTCATCGAGCAGGTCATCCTCACGTCGGTCGAACTCCTCTTCCGAAATGCGCCCGTCGAGCAACTCCTGCTCGAGTTCCGCGAGTTGCTGACGCACGGGCTCCGGGTCGTAGTACTCGAGCTCCGCTGTGAGCACGAGCTGGTCCATGACCCACACCGCTCCCCGCACAGGGGCGAGCGGAAGGGTCAGGAGTTGCGTGATGAGGCCCATGGCCGGGCCCTCCGATCACAGGAGTCGGACGGGATCACACGAAGCTGTACGGCGGCAGCGGGCCGTAGAGGCTGAGTGAGTACGCGTCGCCGCGCCGTTCGGCCTCCTCGGTCACAGCCTGTGAGAAGGCTGCGGCCTCATCGCGCCGCACCAGGAACGAGGCGTTCAGGAAGTGCGTCTGCGTCGGCTCCGCGACGGTCTGCCTCTGCGCGACGTCGGCAAGCTGCGCCACCAGCGCCTTGCCGTCGGCCTCCTGACGGGCCTGGACCTCCTGGGAGACCAGCTCGCCGAGGCGCACCTTCTCCTCCTGGGCCATCGGGTTCTCCTGGGTGACCTCGCGGAGACGGCTGATCTCCTCGGAGTCGGTGATGATCTCGCGCAGCAGGTCCTCCTCCTCACGCGAGACCTTGAGGTTGTACTCCAGGCAGCCGTCGAGTTCGGACAGCCGCTCGGCGTACGCGCCCTCGTTCTCCTCCAGCACCGATTCGACGGAGCCGTCGTCGGGGCCCACGAGGCCGAAGCGCATCGGCAGCGTGGCACCGTCTGCCAGCAGCGCTTCCAGGACCGCCTGGTGAGCGGCCAGGTCTCGGCGTTTGGCGCGGAGGTCTTCGGGGGCGTCGCTGACCACGGCGCTCAGCTTCTCCGTCGCGATCGTGCGCAGCTCTCCGGCGGGGTCACCGACTCCCTTCAGCCCTTCGAGGTTTCTCGGGTGGTCGGCCGCAGTGATGGCGTAGATGTAGGTGGACACGCCTTAGTCCTCCTTGCGGCGGGGGGTGCGACGGCTGCCGGACGAGCTGGAGGCGGCCTTCCTCGGCTCCCGCTCCCGCTCTTCCTCCTCGCCGTCGCGTCCCTTCTGCAGGGACTCGCTGAACGCCTCGACCGCGCCTGTCAGCGCACCCTTGGACTTGCCCTTCGCACCGCTCTCCGTGGCGTCGCCGACGATCTCGGTGAGCTGCGTGGGTGCCTTGCGGCCCGCCTCGAGGTCCAGCCTGTTGCAGGCCTCGGCGAAGCGCAGGTAGGTGTCGACGCTGGCGACGACCACTCGGACGTCGATCTTGAGTATCTCGATGCCGACCAGGGAGACCCGTACGAACGCGTCGATCACAAGACCACGGTCCAGGATGAGCTCGAGAATGTCGTAGAGATTTCCACCACCGGCACCACTTCCGCTGTTGGCGGTGGCCGTGTTCGTGCTTTGGGTCATCACAGTCACGTTCTTCACTTCCTTTCGGGTCCGGTTTTGCGCGCGGCGAACTCACCGGTTTCCACCAGGAGTTATCGCTGAAAGATCATTTCCGCTGATCGATCTGCCCGCGCGCATATCGGCGTGTGCGCTCGTAGCCGAGAAGGTTTCCTCGCGTGTCCAGCTGCACCCGGTAGGAACCCATGACGCTCGTCGTCTCGGGGATGCGCTCCACCTCGACGACCTCGACGTCCGCCGTCCAGCCTTCATCCGTGGGTTTGACGGAAGAGACCGAACCCGGGTCGCACTGGAGTAGTTCGGCGAGCTGTCCGGCAGCGAGGCGCATGGCCTCAGCTATCGGCACGCGGCCGTTCTGCGTACGGCTGGATTGCGTACTGCTGCTCTGTGTACGGCCGCTCTGCGTACGACTGCCTCGTCCTTGGTTCGTTTCAGAAGGATTTCGGCTGTCTTTACGCTCTTTGTCACCTGTTGTCGCCATGGTCTCACCCCTTTCCTTTCGGCCGGGTAATACACGTGTGTTCCAGGTCTCACCGCATTTCGCGGGAGGCTTTGTTGGGTGCCCCTCCCGTCCGCACGTATGCGCAGCCCTCTTTGTGAATCGCGCACCTGTCCTGGTATGTCCCATTTCAAGTGCCGCGTACGCACGCCTGGTTCGACGGATCGAGACACAGGGGGTGATCGGTCTCCGTCATCGGCAGGGGTGCGTCTACGCACTGCTCTGACCCTGCGGGTGGACGGGTCGAGGGGCCAACCGAAACTCAGAGCGCGGACGCCCAGATCACGCGCCCGCACTCTCCCGGACGATCAGGCGGTGCGGGACGGTGACCTGACGGGCAGGCAAGTGCCCGAGCCGCCCGTACACACGGTCGGCAAGGCACTGCAGGGCACGCTCGGCGATCTGCCGCTTGTCCGGCGAGACGGTGGCGAGGGACGGCACGCAATAGCGCCCGTCTTCGATGTCGTCGAACCCGATCAACGCGATGTCGGCGGGAACGCTCAAGCCGTGGTCGCGGACCGCTCGCAGAGCACCGAGCGCCAACTCGTCACTGAAGCAGAAGACGGCATCGGGAAACGGCTCGGCCTCGAGAAGCGCCCGCATCGCGCGGAACCCTTCCTCCCGGTGCAGCGAGGCGACGGTGCGCATCAGCAGGGCCTCGACGGGCAGCCCCGCAGCGGTCAGACCCTCGCGGTATCCCTGCGCACGTTGTTCGGCCGTGCCGTTGGAGAGTTGCGGCTGCAGACCGATGGCCGCGACGCGGCGACGGCCGAGCGCCACCAGGTGCGCCGTGGCCTCCCTCGCGGCGGCGACGTTGTCGATGGCCACATGATCCGCGGTGCCGCCGGTCTCCTGTTCCCCGAGTACGACCAGCGGCATCGTGGCGCTGTGCCGGCCCAGCTCCTCGGGTGTCAGCGACCAGGGACTCATGATCATCCCGTCGACCGTGTGCTTTTCGGAGCCTTCGAGCAGGCGTCGCTCTCGCTCGGCCGTGCCGTCGGTCCGGTCGATGAGCACGGTCCAGCCGCGGTCCTGCGCGGCATCGATGAGCAGCTCCGCGATCTCACCGAAGTAAGGGGAGCGCACCTCCGGCACGGCGAGGCCGATCAGGCCGGTGCGGCCCTGTCGCAGATTGCGTGCGGCGAGGTTGGGGCGGTAGCGCAGCTCGTCGATGGCGTGCAGGACACGTTCACGGGTGGCGGGGGCGACCGCAGACGCGTTGTTGACGACGTTGGAGACGGTGCGCACCGAGACACCTGCCCTGGCTGCTACGTCCTTCAGCTTCGCCGTCACCCCGGGCCCTCACCTTTCGACTGCCGCCTGCCGAACTCAGCAAGGCGGACCGATCATCCCACGCCGAACCGCGCCGGAAGAAAATCCTCCGCATCCTGTTGCCACGATGCATGCAACGTTGCAAAGTGTGAGGCTCATGCGCCCCCGCATGAGCCTGCATGGAGAGAGGAGCCTGTCTGTGACCAGCGCAAGCACTCAGACGGAAGGCGTCACCGCTGCACCCGCGGGCGCCGCCCCCGTCGGTTTCGCAACCGTCGGCGAGGTGGTGCGCGACCTCTACACCGACGGCGTCAGCGCCTGCCGCGGCGCCTTCACCCCCGAGTGGGCCGACCGCATGCGCGAGGACATCGAGCACGCCTACGAGGACGCGCGACAGCGGCCCGGTGGTGCGGTCGGCCGCGGCCCGAACCGCTACTACGTCGAGATTCACCCGGAACAGCTTCGCGGCTTCGTCGAACTCGTCGACCATCCCTGGGTGAGGGCCGTGTGCGAAGCCGTGCTGGGGGCGCAGTACTCGATCGTCGAACTCGGCTTCGACATACCGTTCGCGGGAGCCGTCCATCAACCCTGGCACCGCGACTTCCCCATGCCCCAGGTGACCCGGACCGGGCGCCGGCTGAACTCGCTGGCCTTCAACCTCACCGGCGTCGACACCACCGAGGACATGGGCCCCTTCGAGATCGCGCCGGGCACGCAGTGGGACAACGACGACAGCTTCGAGCACGGCATGTTCCCGCCGCGCGAGGACCATCCCCGCTACCAGCGGCTCGGTGTACGCAAGTTCCCGCAGCGCGGGGACATCTCCGTACGGTCGGCCCTCACCGTCCACCGCGGGACCGCCAATCATTCCGAGCTGTCCCGCCCTGTTCTCGTGCTGGGCGTGGACGCACCGGGCGCGGGCAACGACGCGCACCACGACATGGCGGTCACCCGGAGGTACTGGGACGCACTGCCGGAACGGGTACGCCGCCACATGCACTGTCCGGTCGTCGACTCGCTCACGCCGATCGTGCAGAAGCACACCATCGAGGGCCTCGTCATGGGTGAGACGGAGGGCGACTCCGCCGCCGGCGGCATGGGCGCCGCCGTACCCGACTCCCCTTCCGGAACCGCCAGCTGAACAACCCGCCGTACCGAACGACCGTGGAAAGGCCGCACGTGAAGACCGCCGCATCGCCGCAGACCGACGCTCCCCCACCCGCACGGCAGCCGCCGCTTCTCTACGCCGTGGCAGCGATCTCCGCTCTCGGCGGTCTGCTCTTCGGCTACGACACCGGCATCATCTCCAGCGCACTCCTGGACCTGGGCAGGGACCTCCAGCTCTCCTCGCGGGCTCAGGAGATCGTGGTCAGCGCCATTCTCGTGGGCGCCATGGTGGGCGCCCCCGTCTCCGGGACACTCGTCGCCCGTCACGGCCGCAAGCCCGTCGTGACCGGGGTCGCCGTCCTCTTCGCCGTGGGCGCCGTAGCGGCAGCCGTGGCTCCCGGGACGGGCACACTCATCGGCGCCCGGTTCGTCCTCGGACTTGCGGTCGGTGCGGCATCAAACACCGTCCCCGTCTACATAGCCGAGACCGCTCCCGCGGCGATCCGCGGTCGGCTCATGGTGCTCTTCCAGCTCATGGTGGCCATCGGCCAGCTCATCTCCTACCTCGTGGGATACGCGCTGGCGGGGCCCGACGGCTGGCGCTGGATGTTCGCCCTGGCCGCCGTCCCCGCCGCCGTGCTCGCCGTCGGCATGATCCCGCTTCCCGAGAGCCCGCGCTGGCTCGTCGGGCAGGGACGGACGGAGGAGGCCGCCGCGGTTCTCAAGAAGCTGCGCCGACCCGGCTCGGACATCGGCGAGGAGATCGCCGACATCAAGGCTGTACGCACCAGGGAACGCGGTGCGGGCTGGCGGGCCCTGCGCGGGAGCTGGGTGCGCCCGGCGCTCGTAGTCGCTCTGGGAATCGCCGCGTTCTCGCAGCTGACCGGCATCAACGCGATGGTCTACTACGCGCCCAAGCTGCTCACGGACGCCGGGTTCGGGGACTCCACGGCGCTGCTGACCGGCGTCGGCATCGGCGTGATGCTCGTCCTCGCGGGTATCGCCGGCACCCTTCTGGTCGACCGGACGGGACGGCGTCGGCTGCTGCTGTGGCTGCTGCCCGGCTCGGGGCTCGCGATGGCTGTGCTCGCCCTGGCGTTCCTGGGCACAGGAGGATCGGAGGCGCAGAAGTGGACTGTCATCCTGTCGCTCTTCGCCTACATCTTCCTCAACGGCGCGAGCATGCAGGCCGTCGTCTGGCTCATCGGCCCCGAGGTACTGCCGCTGGCCGTGCGCGGCCCGGCGATGAGCCTGGCCACCACGGCCGTATGGGGGTTCGACCTGGTCATCGCGATGACGGCCCTGACCGCGGTCGACACCTTCGGCCGTACCGCGACGTTCCTCGTCTACGCGTTGATGAACGCGGCCTGCTGGCTCTTCGTTCTGCGCCGGGTCCCGGAGACGCGCGGGCGCACGCTGGAGGAGATCGAGCAGGCGCTTCGCCATCCCTCAGCCGCGAAGAGCGCCGCAAAGGAGCGGACGCCCGCCTGAGGTTCCTCGAACAGCCGTCGGGGTGCGTCGCGTGGCGCGCCCCGGCGGCTCACTCCTTGACGGCGCCGGTGAGCATTCCCTCGATGAACCGGCGCTGCAGCGCCACGTACACCACGACGACCGGCAGGGCGATGAGCACCGAGGCAGCTGCGAGCAGGGCGGTGTCGGAGCTGTGCTGGCCCTGGAAGAAGGCGAGTCCGAGCGGGACCGTGCGGTGTGCCTCGTCGCTGACCATCACCAGCGCCATCAGGAACTCGTTCCAGGTCCACATGAAGACGATGACGACCATGGTGGACAGGGCGGGCCGTCCCATCGGGACGAGGATGCGCCACAGCGTCGCCCAGCTCGTGGCCCCGTCGATGCGGGCCGCCTCGATGACGGACCGGGAGCTGTTTCGGAAGTACGTACGCATCCAGAAGACGCCGAAGGCGAGCGACTGCGCCGTCTGCGGCAGGATCAACGCCCAGTAGGTGTCGGTCAGTTCCCAGTACCGAAGGTCGAAGTAGAGCGGTACGACCAGGGCTTCCTGCGGCAGGGTGAGGCCGAGGACGAAGAGGTAGAAGAGCAGATCCGAGCCGGGGAAGCGCATCACGCCGAAGGCGTACGCGGCGAGGACCGCGAGCACGGAGGTCGCCACGACGACGACCAGCGCGACCAGCACGGAGTTGGTCAGGTACGTGCCGAAGTGACCCCGGGTCCACGCGTCCGCGAAATTACCCCAGTTGAGGCCGTCCGGCAGCGAGAAGCCGGTGTCGAGGGACGATTGACGGCCGAACGCCGAGGAGAGGACGCCCACCACGGGGGTGAGACTGATGACGGCGAAGAGCGCGAGGATGCCGTAGGTCAGGCTTCGTTCGATACGGCCGGTCATCGGTTCCGTCCTTCTACGAGCCGTGCGACGCCGACCGTCAGCACGAAGATCATCACGGTGAGGCCCACTCCCATCGCCGCCGCGGAGCCGACCTCGTTGGTCTCGAAGGCCCGGTGGTAGACCTCGTAGGCGGGCACGGAGGTGGCGTTGCCGGGACCGCCGCTGGTCGTGATGTAGATCAGGTCGAAGTTGCGGAGCCCCGCGACGATGGTCAGGGTCAGCGCCACCGCGATCTCGGCGCGCAGCCCGGGCAGGGTGACGGCGAAGAACTCGCGCAGCGCGCCGGCTCCGTCCATGCGGGCCGCCTCGTACAGCTCGCGGGGGATGCGCTGCGTACCGGCCAGGAAGAGGACCACGCACAGGCCGGTCTCCACCCAGGTGCCGACCGCCCCGACGGCGGGCAGCGCCCACGTGTAGTCGCCCAGCCAGGAACGCGTCAGCGACTCCAGGCCGACCGACTTGAGAGCGTCGTTGAGCAGCCCGTCCGGAGCCAGGATCGAGCGCCATGCGACGCCGACGACGACCATCGCGAGGACCTGCGGCAGGAAGAAGACGGTGCGGAAGAAGGTCGTCCCCCGCACCCGGAACCGCGAGAGGGCCGAGGCGAGCAGCAGACCCAGCGCGACGGGCAGCGCGGCGTAGAACAGCAGCAGAACCAGGGCGTGCAGGAAGGGCCCGCGCAGCGACGGGTCGGTCAACAGGCCCTGGTAGTTGTCGAGTCCGGCCCAGGTGGCGACGGTCAGGCCGTCCCAGTGCAGGAACGAGAGCCACACCGTCTGCCCGAGCGGGACGAGCAGGAAGAGGGCGTAGAGAACCAGGGCGGGCAGCACGTAGAGGTAGCCGACGGCGCGGGGCTCTCCCGGCGCCTGGCGGCGGTAGCGTGCGGCGATGTCGCGCATCGTGCGGCCGCGCCGCCGGTTCGTGTCCGAGCCGCCGTCCCCTTCGGGGTGGGCCCCGAGCGGACGGGCCTGGCCCTCGGTGGTGGGAGCCGTGCTCACGGCTTCTTCTTCCCTTCGGCTCGCTGCTTGTCCTGGAAGTCGCTGTAGGAGCGCTGCATCGCGGTGGCCAGCTCGTCCGGAGAGGTTTTTCCGTCGATGACGCCCTGGAGGTCGGCGGAGAGCGAGTCGTAGAAGGTGGGCGTGGTGTAGTCGAGGTACGGGACGAGCCCGTCGTCGGCGTTCAACTGCCGCCAGCCGTCGATCATCTGCCCGTCGACCGTGCCTTCAGGCACTTCGTCGGCCGCCTTGCCGGGTACGGCGGGCAGCACCCCTTCTTCCGTCATCACGTCGGCGGCGTGCTTGTTGGTGATGAAATCCAGGTAGGCGGCGGCCACTTGGGGGTGCCTGGACTTGGAGGTGACCGACCAGGCCAGTCCTTGCCCTCCGGTCGTCACGGGGGCGGCGCCCTCCTTCGCGGGCGGTGGCGGCATGAAGCCCAGGCTGTCGCCCATGGACTTCTTCAGGTCGGGGAGCTGCCACGTCCCGGTGATGAGGAAGGCGCCCTTGCCGTCTGCGAACTTCTTCGCCGCGTCGTCGTAGCCGGTGCCGTTGGCGCCCTTGGGGATGAAGCCGCGTTCCTTCCACTCGGCGAGGGTCCGTGCGGCCTCCCGCGTCGGGTCGGTGTCGAAGCCGTCGCCGCGGCCGAAGACACTCTCGCGTGTCTCCTCCGCTCCCCCGGCCTGGTTCTGCAGCACGCCGAAGGTGTGGATCGCCGGGTACTTGTCCAAGTTGCCGAACTGCACCGGCAGTTGGTCCTCGTCCTTGAGCTTCGGCAGCGCGTCGGTCAGCTCTTTCCAGGTCCCGGGCGGCTCCACCCCGGCCTTCTCCAGTACGTCCTTGTTGTAGTAGACGCCGATGTATTCACCGGTCTGGGAGATGCCGTAGAGCCGTCCGGTGCCGAAGTCGCGGCCGTCGACGGAGACCCGGTTGAGGTTGAGCAGGGTGGCCGGGTAACGGGTGTTCCAGGCGTAGATGCCCGCGTAGTTGTCGAGCGGGCTGAGCAGCCCGGCCTTCACGAAGGCCACCATGTCGGGGTAGCCCTGATTGGCCTGGATGACGTCCGGCGGCTTGTTGCCGGATATCGCCAGCTTGAGAGTGGTCTTCAGATCGGAGAAGCTGCGGGCGACGCGCTTGATGCGGACGTTGGGGTACTTCTTCTCGAACTCGGCGTTCAGCCGCTCCAGTTCGTCGTTCTGGCCGCCTCGGACCTCCTGGTCCCACACGGTCAGCGTGGCCTTCCCGGCCTTGGCCGGGTCGGGCACGGAGCTGGCGGCGGCGCCGGGCACTCCCGCTCCCGAAGCCGCCGACCCGTCGGTGCCGGGTACGCAGGCGGCGGCGAGCAGCGCGGTGCCGAGGGCCAGGACGAGCGGGGCGGTACGCCTCCGGGCCGCCGCCGGCCGGCGGTCGGTGCCCCGGGTGCTCGCTGAGCGCATGGGAGTCTCCTCTCGGCGTCCCCGCGGTGTCACGGGCCGCTTCGCCCGTACCGCCGCACCTTCAGGACGAACGGAATCCGATGGTGGGGGTGGCTCGGCGCAGAGCCGAGCCACGGTTGGCTCCGGGCAGCAGTTCGGACAGGAAGTGGTAGCGACGCATCACGTCCTCGCCCTGTCCCCCGCAACGGGTGGCGTACTGCCACCAGGCGGCGACCTCGGGCCAGCCGGGTGCGGAGAGCGAGCCGCCGAAGTGCTGAACGGACAGTGCAGCGGTCAGGTTGGCGAAGGCGAGACGGTCCGCCAGCGGCCAGCCGGCGAGCGTCCCGCTGATGAATCCGGCAACGAAGACGTCGCCGGCGCCGGTGGGGTCCAGCGCCTGGACGGGCAGGGCCGGCACGTCGGCGCTCTCCCCGGTGAGGGAGTCGACGGCGATCGCTCCGCCCGAACCCTTCGTCACGACGGCGATGGGGACGAGTTCGGCCAGTGCGCGCACCGCCTCTTCGGGGCTGTCCGTACGCGTGTAGTGCTGTGCCTCGGCGGCGTTGGGCAGGAAGGCGTGGCAGTAGGACAGGTCCGCGAGGGTGTCGGGGTCCCAGGCGCCCGTCTCGTCCCAGCCGACGTCGGCGAAGATCTTGCTGCCCTCCTCGTACGCCTCGCGTGCCCAGGTGTCGAGGCGGCCGGGGGCCAGCGCGGTGAAGCAGGCGCGGGAGCGCGGGCGTTCGGCGGCGCTGACGCAGGGGGCCGGTGCCTCGTGGCCGTGCGAGACCATCGTCCGTTCGCCCTCGTAGGCCATGGAGACGGTGACCGGCGAGTGCCAGCCGCGGGCCCGGTGTGAGGGCGCCAGGTCGATGCCTTCGTTGTCCGCCAGGGACTCCCAGCAGTAGTCGCCGTAGACGTCGTCGCCGAACGCCGCGGCGAGCGAGGTGCGCAGGCCGAGGCGGCGCAGGGCCGTGGCCATGTTGGCGACGCCGCCGGGGCTGGAGCCCATGCCGCGTGCCCAGGACTCCGTGCCTCGCACGGGCGCGTGTTCGAGCCCGGTGAAGATGATGTCGAGGAAGACGGTGCCGGTCAGGAAGACGTCCTGCTCGGGACCGCCGTCGTCGCGCAGTGCCGCCAGCGGGTCCAAGGTCGCTGACGTCGGCGCCGGCTGCGCGCTCCCGGTCGTGCTCACTGCCTTCCTCCCCCTCCTCCGACGTCGTCGGCTCTGCACCGGCCCCACCCCCGGGCCGTCATTCGATGAGCGATACCTTGCACGTCAGGACCAGGAAGTGCAAGAGCCCAGTCACAGTCGCGCAAAGTCGCTCACTCGCGCTACATTGCCGAGCATGTTGCGCGAGAACCGCCACCGCCAGCTTCTGCGGCTCCTCCGCGAGGAGGGTGTACTGCCGGTCGGGCAGATCGCCGAGCGCCTGGGCGTCAGCGAGGCGACGGCTCGCCGCGATCTCGACGATCTCGGCAAGGCGGGCAGGCTGACGCGGGTCTACGGCGGCGCGGTGGCCCGCGAACCGGTCGAGCGGCCCTTCGCCGAGGAGGCCGTCGACGATCTCGCCGACAAGGAAGCGCTCGCCCGACGGGCCGCCGCCGAGGTCGAGGACGGTGACGTCGTGCTCCTCGACATCGGCACCACGACCCTCCAGCTCGCACGGCAGTTGCACGGACGGAAGATCACAGTGGCGACCAGCAATCTCGCCGTGTACGAGGAGTTGAAGGACGACGCCGAGGTCACCCTGGTGCTCCTGGGCGGCCAGGTGCGCCCCAACTACCGCTCCCTGGTGGGGCATCTGACCGAATCCAGCCTCGGGCAGCTCTACGCCGACCGGCTCTTCCTCGGCACCAGCGGCGTGCTGCCGGACGGCCGGGTACTGGACACCACGGACGTCGAAGTGCCGGTCAAACAGGCGATGTTGAACTCCGCCCGCCAGGTGGTGCTGCTCGCCACCGCGAGGAAATTCCCCGGCACGGGGACGGCCCGGATCTGCGGGCCGCAGGACATCGACGTACTGATCACGAATCAGGCGTCCGACCCGGACACCCTCGCGGTCTTCCGCGAGGCCGGAGTGGAGGTAGCTGTGGAGGTGGTCCAGGCATGAGGCTGACCGTGCTGGGCGGGGGCGGATTCAGGGTGCCGCTCGTCCACCGGGCTCTGCTGGAGGACGCCGGCGACCCGGAGGGACGCGTCACCGAACTCGTCCTCCACGACACCGAACCCGCCCGGCTGGACGCCGTCACGGCAGTGCTCGCGCACCAGTCGCGGCAGCAGCCCGACGGCCGTCCCGCCCCTGCCGTTCGCGCCACCACCGACCTCGACGAGGCGCTGCGCGGCGCCGACTTCGTCTTCTCCGCCATCAGGGTCGGCGGTCTCGAGGGCCGCACACGGGACGAGCGCGTCCCGCTCGGCGAAGGCGTGCTGGGGCAGGAGACGGTGGGCGCGGGCGGGGTGCTCTACGGGCTGCGCACGCTCCCCGTCGCCGTGCACATCGCGGAACGGGTCGCCCAAGTCGCCCCGGACGCCTGGGTCATCAACTTCACCAACCCCGCGGGCATGGTGACCGAGGCGATGAGCCGTGTCTTCCGCGAACGGGGCCTCGGTGACCGCGTCATCGGCATCTGCGACTCCCCCGTCGGGCTCTGCCGCCGCGCCGCGCGCGCCCTGGGCGCGGATCCCGACCGCGTGGACTACGACTACGTCGGCCTCAACCATCTCGGCTGGCTGCGCCGCGTCGTCGTGGACGGCCGGGACCGGCTGCCCGAACTCCTCGCGAACCGGGGCCTGCTGGAGTCCTTCGAGGAGGGCAAGCTCTTCGGCGCCGACTGGCTCCAGGCGCTGGGAGCCCTGCCCAACGAGTATCTGCACTACTACTACTTCAACCGCGAGGCGGTGGCCTCGATCCAGCAGGCCGAGGCCACGCGCGGTGAGTTCCTGCGCGACCAACAGGCTCGCTTCTACGAGGAGTTGAGGTCGAAAGACCCCGCCGACGCGTTCGCCGCCTGGGACCGCACGCGCCTGGAGCGCGAGGAGACCTACATGGCCGAGAGCCGTGAGGCGAGCGGCGGCTGGGAGCGCGACACCTGCGACCTCGACGGCGGCGGCTACGACCGCGTCGCCCTGGCCCTGATGAGGGCGATCGCACGCAACGAGCGCACGACCCTGATCCTCAACGTGGCCAACCGCACCGCCGTCCCGGGCCTGGACGCCGAGGCCGTGGTGGAGGTGCCGTGCCTCGTCGACGCGGGCGGGGCACGGCCGGTCTCGGCGGGGGCCGTGGCGTCCGACCAACTGGGGCTGATCCTCTCGCTGAAGGCCGTGGAGCGCTCAGCCATCGAGGCCGCGGCGGACGGTTCGCGTGCCGCCGCGCTGCGGGCGCTGGCGCTGCACCCGTTGGTGGATTCGGTACGGGTGGCCGAGCGCATCCTGGACAAGACCGGCGGCTGGTGAACCTACGTACAGGTGCCGGGAGTCGATCCCGTCATCGACGCTCCGGTGAGTCCGCGAGCAAGGCGTCGATCTCCGCGACGACGCTCTCCTCCAGCGGGCCGTGGGCGAGGGCCTTCGCGTTCTCCTCCGCCTGCTGCGGCGTCCGCGCCCCGGGGATCGGGATGATCTCCGGGCTCAGACCCCACAGGTAGCAGAGGGAGCCCTGTGCCAGGGTCCGTCCGTCCGACGTCAGCAGCTCGCGCACGGCTGTCAGGCGGTCCAGCCATGCGGGCATGGTGGCCTCGTCGAAGTAGTCCCAGTACGGGGTGTCCAGCCGGACGTCCCCGGGCGCCGGGCGGTGCGTCGTTCCGTAGCGTCCGCCCAGGAGTCCCATGGCCAGGGGTGTGCGGGCCAGCACGCCGAGGCCGCCGGTCCGCGCCTCATCGAGCACCCTGCCGGTACCTCCGAACACGTTCAGCTGGGTCTGGACCGACACGGCCCGCGGCGCCCGTCCGAAGAGGCGCACGACCTCGGGGTCGTCGCAACTCGTGCCGTACCACCGGACCTTGCCCTCGTCCGCCAGCTCCTCGAGCACGGCGACCACTTCCTCCGCCTCGGCCGGCTCGGTGACGCCCGGGTGGAGCTGGTAGACGTCGATGGCCTCAACTCCCAGGCGGCGCAGGCTCGCTGCGCATGCCCGTCGGATGCCCGCAGGGGTGAGATCCGTACCGCCGCCCGCCCTGCTCGCCTCGTCGAAGACGTTGCCGAACTTCGTGGCGACCGTGATGTCCGAGCGGACGGACTGCGGCAGTGCTTTGAGCGCGCGGCCGAGGACACGCTCGCTGTGACCCGCCCCGTAACAGTCCGCCGTGTCGAAGAGCCTCACCCCCGCTTCGGCGGAGGCATGGACGGTTCGCACGCTCACGTCGTCGTCGACGTCACCCCATCCGGCCGCGCGGCCGTTGGACGTCCACGGGCCGCCGATCGCCCAGGTGCCCATGCCCAGCGCACTCGTGCCGGGGCCCCGTGCACCGACTCTCGTCCGTCCGGTCCAGGTTGCCGCCTTCTCCGGGGTGCCTGTCATCACACGTCCTTCCTCGGAGGCGGGTCCTCGCCGTTCTCGGCGGCCGTGTAGGCGGCCACCTTCCATTCGATGAGCTCGAGGTCCGTCTGGAGCTGCCGCAGATCCGCCCGTACGCGCTCGCCGTGTGAACGCAACAGCGCCAGCCGGGCGGCACGGGTGGAGTCGTTGCCACTGCGCGCGTGCCTGCTGAACTCGCGGACGGACTCGATCGGCATGCCGGTGCGGCGCAGCGCGACCAGCACATCGAGGAGGCCGAGCGCGCCGGCGTCGAAGAGCCTCCGCCCTGCCCTGTTGCGGGGCAGGGCGCCGAGCAGACCCTCCCGGTCGTAGAAACGGACCGTGTCCACGCTGAGCCCGGAATGACGCGCGGCCTCGCCGATCGTCACGTAACCCTCGGTCATCGTCATGGCGACCACTTTGCGACCTGGAGTGGGCTCCAGGTCAACCTCTTGGAGCTTTCCCGCCCTCCACGTCAGGGCCGGTACGGATTCCGGAGGTGGTCCAGGGCCGCGTCACCGGTGCTCCGGAAGCACTGCGCGACCAGGTGGGCCGGGGCGGGGCCGGTCAGGGGCGCGGGAAGGCGTTGAGCAGTGGTTCGCCGGCCGCGTAGCGGCGGACCTGCTCCACGATCAGCCGCTCGGCGCGCGGCCGGAACGTCGCCGATCCTCCCGCCACGTGCGGTGTGATCAGCACGCCGGGGCACCGGCGCAACGGATGGTCACCGGGCAGCGGCTCGGGATCGGTGACGTCGAGTGCCGCCCGCAGCCGTCCGCTGCGGGTCTCCTCGACCAGTGCGTCGGTGTTGAGCGTCCGGCCGCGTCCGACGTTGACGACGAGTGCCCCGTCCGGCAGCGCGGCCATCTCCTTCTCCCCGAACAGGCCTGCCGTGGCCGGGGTTTCGGGCAGGACGAGCACAGCGATGTCCACCTCGGGGAGCAGCTCGGGCAGGTCGGTGACGGGGTGCACGTCCTCGTCGGGCCGGGCCCTGCGGGCCACGCGGACGACCTCCGCCTCACACGCCAGCAGCCGCCTCTCCAGGGCTTCACCTATGGAGCCGTAGCCGATGACGGCGACTCGCGAACCGGCGAGCGAACGCGTGAAGTGCGGTTCCCAGCGGCCCTGTTGCTGGTCCTCGACCCAGCGCGGGAGGTCGCGCTGCGCGGCGATGACGAGACCGAGCGCGTGCTCGGCGGTGCTGGCGTCGTGCAGGCCCCGCCCGTTGTGGAGTGCGGCTCCTTCGGGCAGCAGCGGCAGCAGCTTCTCCACGCCCGCGCTCAGCGACTGCACGGCGCGCAGCGCAGGCAGGCGCGGAAGGAGACGCTCGGCGCCGGGCACCGCGTACGGGATCACCCACAGACCGGTCGACTCCAGGGCCTCAGCGGGCAGTTCGTCCTCGGGAGTGCGTCCGTCCCAGACGTGCACGCGGACACCGGAGGGCCAAGGGCCGTGCCTCCGGTCGAGGTCCGGCCACGGCAGAAGGACGTCGACGGCGGGGGCGCTTGTCGCGGGGTGTTCGGACATCGGTGTGCGGCCTCTCGTTTCTGCGGCTCCGGCCCGTGCGGCTGGTGTGCAGCCCGGGCCCGTGCGACTGGTTCCCTCGGCGTGCTCACGCCGCGGGGTGCGTGCTTTCGGTTCGTGCTTCGTGCTCGCGCTTAGAACTTCCGGACGGGCGTGCACGCCACATTCCGGCACCGCTGCGGGATCGACCACGCCCGCAACTGTTGACCGGCCGGGCTCACACTCGTAACGTCCTTCCCGCCCAGTGAAACACTTTCCATCTCACGGAAAAAGGGGGTCGGAAATGACAGGGTCGTCTTCCTCCCGCATCGGCGGCGGGGGCTTCTGGTCCTCTACGCGCGCCCGGTATCTGATGCCGATCGCGTTCGTCACCTACTCGCTCGCCTACCTCGACAGGTCCAACTACGCGATCGCCTCCGCGGGCGGCATGGCCGACGAACTGAACCTCTCGGCCGGCACCGATTCGCTCATCGCGGCCTCCTTCTTCCTCGGCTACTTCTTCTTCCAGATCCCCGGCACCATCTACGCCGAGCAGCGCAGCATCCGCCGGATGGTCGCCTGGTCGACGATCGCCTGGGGCGTGCTCGCGACGGCACAAGGCCTGCTCAGCAGCCCCGGCCAGCTGATACCGGTACGGTTCGCGCTCGGCGTCGTCGAGGGCGCGGTGCTCCCGTCGTTGGTGGTGCTGCTGAGCCGCTGGTTCACCAAGGGCGAGCGCGGCCGCGCCAACTCCCTGCTGATCCTGGGCAATCCGATCACCGTGATGTGGCTGTCCGTGCTCTCCGGATGGCTGATCGAGGTGTCCGACTGGCGGACGATGTTCATCATCGAGGGCGCGCCCTCCATCATCTGGGGCCTGCTGTGCCTGCGTCTCATCAAGGACCGCCCGGCCGAGGCCCGTTGGCTCCCGCAGGCGG
>NZ_JACBXA010000330.1 GCF_013870515.1 Streptomyces albidus (ex Kaewkla and Franco 2022)
GCACGGGAGGCAGGGGCCGAACTGACCGTCCGCAGCGCGCGTAACGCGCCCTGGCATCCCGGCCGTTGCGCCGCGCTGTATGTCACCAAGGACGGGGACGAGGTCCTCGCCGGTCACGCGGGCGAGCTTCACCCCCGCGTCGTCAAGGCCCTCGGACTGCCGCAGCGCTCCTGTGCGATGGAGATCGATCTCGACCTCGTCGAGCAGGCGGGCGGAGGGGTCGTGCCCGCGCCGCGCGTCTCCGGGTTCCCGGTGGCGACGCGCGACGTGGCGCTGATCGTGGACGAGTCCGTGCCGGCGTCCGAGGTGGAGGCGGCGCTGCGTGCCGGTTCCGGCGAACTCCTGGAGTCGGTGCGGCTGTTCGACGTCTTCACCGGCGAGCAGCTGGGCAGCGGCAAGAAGTCGCTGGCGTACGCGCTGCGCTTCCGGGCCTCCGACCGGACGCTGAAGGCGGAGGAGGCGTCGGCGGCGCGGGACGCCGCGGTCGCCTCGGCGGTCGAGCGCACGGGTGCGGTGCTGCGAGGCGCCGAGGCCGGTGCCGGGGCGTAGCAGCGCGCAGAGCTAAGGCCGTTGACGGCCTTGTGAGGCAGCGGAGTTGAGGGGCGTACGGACCAAGGTCCGTACGCCCCTCGGTCTGTCCGTACAGCTGTACGCGAAGCCCGCGAAGGCTCCTCACTCAATCGAGTGAGCTATGGCGGACGTCGGTTCACCGGGCCCCGAGCTCCGACACCATCGTGCAGGTCGGCACAGGGGAGTCGGCGGGGAGGAGGGCAGAGCACCAGCACGGGGCGGGCGAACGACCGCCCCACAGGCCGGAGGGACCGTCCGCATGACCGGAGACCAGTCAGCGAGCGCCGACTTCACGATCGCAGGGCCCGTCGAGGGGACGACGGACGGACCGAGAGTGGGCCGTCGCTTCACCGTCCGCCGGGCACTGGCATTCGCCGCCCCCGCCGTATGGGTCCTCGCAGTGCTCCTGTGGGAGCGCAGCCTTCCCGTGGGGACGCACTTCGTGGCGCTGCTGGCGGCCACCCCCGCACTGGCCTGCGCGGGCACGGGCCGCAGCGCGGGCATCTGGCTCGGCGGAGGCTGCGCGTTGTTCGCCCTCTACCCGCTGCCTGCCTCGGCGTACGAGGACATCGGCAGCAGGACCGGTATCTGCGTGGCGATCCTCTGTGTGGCGATGGCCAGTTGCTACACGATGCGGTGGCGCGACGGCCTCGCCGGCGAACTGGCGCGCACCCGTGAGGTGGCGACCGCCGCGCAGCAGGCGCTGATACGGCCGCTGCCGCCGCGCATCGAAGGCTTCACCGTCGCCGCGGGGTACCTCTCGGCAGCTCGTGGTGCGGCCGTCGGCGGCGACCTGTACGACGCGACGGCCACCGTTCACGGCGTGCGCGTCCTCATCGGCGACGTGCGCGGACACGGCCTCGGCGCCGTCAGCACGGTCGCGGCGGTGCTCGGCAGCTTCCGCGAGGCCGCACACGACGAGCCGCAGCTCGCTACGGTGCTGCGGCGGCTGGAGCGCGGCCTGGAGCGGCATCTGAACGACGGCCGGTCCACCACGGGACACCGGGGCTCGGCACGCGAACCGTCCGAGGCGGACGAGGAGTTCGTGACCCTGCTGCTCCTGGAGGTCGGCCCGGACGGCACCGTGGCCGCACTCAACTGCGGCCACCCCTGGCCGTACAGACTCTCCGTGCGCGACGACGCCTGCGCCCGTGTCGAGATCGTCAGCGCAGCCGAACCGCTGCCGCCGCTGGGCCTCTTCCCGCTGCCGTCCGCCGATCCGCGGCCCCAGCACATTCAACTGCCGCCCGGTGAGGCGCTGTTCCTCTACACCGACGGTGCTGAGGACGCCCGCGACCGGGACGGTGCATTCTTCCCCCTGCGGGACGCCCTGGAGGCGGCGCTCGCCGAGCGGACGGTCTCGACGACGCCGCCCGCGCCGACGGACGTCGTCAGCTTCGTGCGGCAGGGGCTTGTGCGCCACGCGGGCGGCCGGCTGCCTGACGACATCGCGCTGCTCGTCCTGCGCAACGACCACTGCAGGGTGCACGGGCACGCACTCGAAGCGCCGCCGGAGCGGCCGGCCGAGCGGCTGCCGTGCTCGTGCCCGTGAACGCCTTGTCAGTGGACGCCCCGCTCCTGACGCCCTCTCAGTGAGCGCCCTCCCGGGAACGGATCAGCGCCGAGCGCGCCGCCCCGACCTCCGTCGGCTGCTGTTCGGCCTTGGGGCAGGCGCGCTCCGGTCCGTCCTCAGCTGTAGGCGTAGAAGCCCGCGCCCGCCTTACGGCCCAGGCGTCCCGCGTCCACCATGCGCTGCAGCAGCGGGGGAGCGGCGTACAGCGGCTCCTTGAACTCGGAGTACATCGAGTCGGCGACGGAGGCGACCGTGTCCAGGCCGATGAGGTCGGTGAGCTTCAGCGGACCCATCGGATGGGCGCAGCCCATCTCCATGCCGTTGTCGATGTCCTCGCGGCTGGCGATCCCCGACTCGAACATCCTGATCGCGGACAGGAGATAGGGGATCAGCAGTGCGTTCACGACGAAGCCGGAGCGGTCCTGCGCGCGGATCGTGTGCTTGCCGAGGAGGCCGGTGACCGCGGCCTCGGCGCGCTTGATCGTCTCGTCCCCGGTGGTCAGCGCCGGGATGATCTCGACGAGCTGCTGCACCGGCGCGGGATTGAAGAAGTGGATGCCGATGACCTGGTCCGGGCGCGAGGTCGCGACCGCGAGCTTGACCAGCGGGATCGAGGAGGTGTTGGACGCCAGGATCGCGTCGCTGCGCGTCACCACCTGGTCGAGCACCTGGAAGATCTCCGTCTTGACCTGCTCGTTCTCGATCACGGCCTCGATGACGAGGTCCCTGTCGGCGAAGTCGCCCAGGTCCGTGGTGAAGGTCAGCCGGCCGAGCGTCGCGTCCCGCTCCTCCGCGGTGATCTTGCCGCGCTCCGCGGCCTTGCCCAGGGAGTTCGCCAGCCGGGTGCGGCCGAGCTCCAGCGCCTCGCCGGTGGTCTCGGCCACCATGACGTCCAGTCCGGCCTTCGCACACACCTCCGCGATGCCGGCGCCCATCTGGCCGCAGCCCACTACTCCGACGCGTTCGATGTCGGTCACCCTCGTGCCTTTCGCTGATCTTGTGGTCCGGGCGGTACGGGATCGACCCTGGAGGAACCGGCCCCGCCGGAACAGCCCCCGGAGAGACAGCCCTGCTCCTCCCCCGGACACGTTCCGGGGGTGCCCCCGTGCCGCCCGACGTTACCCTTCCGGGCACCTCCCGCGCGGGGCGGGGGCGGAAGCCCGCACGCGGTCTTGTACGGGCGGGAGGCACACGGGAGCATCGGCGGATTGGTCTCCACCACTTCGAGTGGGACCTTTGACTGCAGGCGGCCATGAAGGGGGAACGATGCGGCGGATCACACGGAGAAGCTTCGCGGCGGGCTCGGTCGGCGCCCTGACCGGGGTGGCGGGCTCGACGAACGCGCGCGCGGCCGCGTACGAGCGTCAGCACGGCCACGGTCACCACCGGCCCGACCACGGCGGGAACCGCCGCGAGCTGCGCGGCATGTGGATCGCCACCGTCGACAACCGCGACTGGCCGAGCGAGTCCGGCCTCAGCCCTGAGCGGCAGCAGGAGCAGCTGGTCGCCCAGCTGGAGAACGCCCGCCGCCGGCGGCTCAACACGGTCTACTTCCAGGCGCGTCCGACCGCCGACGCGCTGTGGCCCTCGCGGTACGAGCCGTGGTCCCAGTGGCTGACCGGCACCCAGGGCAAGGACCCGGGATGGGATCCGCTGCGCTTCGTCGTCCGCGAGGCACACCGCCGTGACCTGGCGGTGGAGGCCTGGTTCAACCCGTACCGCATCGCCCTTCACGACGACCTCGGGCAGCTCGTGCCCGGCCATCCGGCCCGCCGCCACCCCGAGTGGGCCGTCACCTACGGCGGGAAGCTCTACTACAACCCGGGGCTGCCCCAGGTGAGGCGCTTCGTCCAGGACGCCATGCTCGACGCCGTCGCCCGCTACGACATCGACGGCGTCCACTGGGACGACTACTTCTACCCGTATCCCCTCCCGGGCGAGACGTTCGACGACAGCGCCGCCTTCGAGGAGTACGGGAAGGACTTCCCGGACCTGGCCTCCTGGCGGCGCAACAACATCGACCTGCTGGTGCAGGAAGCGGCGCACCGCATCCGCCGCGTCAAGCCGTGGCTGCGCTTCGGGATCAGTCCCTTCGGCGTGTGGCGCAACAAGACGACCGACCCGGCCGGGTCCGACACCGCCGCCGCGGTGCAGACGTACGACGACCTCTACGCCGACACGCGCAAGTGGGTCAGGGAGGGCCGGCTCGACTACGTACTCCCGCAGATCTACTGGCACATGGGCTTCGAGGTCGCCGACTACGCGAAGCTGGCGCCCTGGTGGGCCGAGACCGTACGGGGCACCCGCACGCGCCTCTACATCGGCGAGGCGCTGTACAAGGCGGGCGATCCCGCGCAGCCGCAGCCCTGGCAGGACCCGGCCGAGCTCTCGCGGCACCTGACTCTCTGCCGCTCGCTGCCCGAGGTCGAGGGGCACATCTTCTTCTCGGCGAAGGAGGTAGGCGAGGACAAGATCGGTGCGATGGCCCGGGTCGTCGCCGACCACTATCCCGCGGCCCGTCCTCGCTGAGCCCGCTCCGTCTGCGGTCTCAGTCGCGTCCGAAGAACTCGAGCTCGGCGACCGCCAGGCGCCGTCCCGGCCGGACCCCGAACGCATCGTCGACGGTCACCCTCACCCGCTCCACGTCGGAACCGCGCACGTCGAAACTCTGGTCGCCTGCCTGGTCCTTGAGGGTGAGCGACTTGGTGCTGCGCTCGCCGCCGGAGGAGTAGAGCGTCAGCGTGACCCTCGAGGGCCGTGCCTGCTTGAGGAATTCGTCCTGCTTCGCCGAACTCCCTGGTGTGATCAGCAACTTCTGGAGGCGTACCGGCTTCTCGAAGGAGGCCTCCACCCACTGCGAGCCGGCGGCCGCGGGGGCCCAGTAGCGGTTGTTGAGCTTGTCGAAGGCCGCGCCCGCCTTGTGACCGCGCGCCGAGCTGGAGGCCCGCGGCTCGGTCACCTGAAGGCCCTCCGGCTTGCCGGTGCTGTCCTTGGCGAAGTTGAAGAGTTCCGCCAGTTGAGGACGGGCGAACCACGCCAGTCCCGCGAGGAGTAGCAGCACCAGTGGAAGTGCCAGCCGGGGCCGGGGAAGCGTGCGGTGGCGTGGCCGGGTGCCGGCCGTCATGCGGTGTTCGGACGGCGGCCGCAGGATCCGCCGCCACCAGGGCAGGGCGGGCGTGACAAGAGATGAGCTCGCCCCTGAGCTCGCAACTGAG
>NZ_JACBXA010000331.1 GCF_013870515.1 Streptomyces albidus (ex Kaewkla and Franco 2022)
GACATGCTCGTCTACAGCAAGCTCCGCGCGGTGCTTGGCGGCCGCGCCACCCGCACGACCTCCCCCTCGGAGACCGAGAAGCGCGCCCCCACCAGCACCTCGGGCACGTCCTCCTCGACGGCCGCCGTCACCAGCACCTGCTCACCCGGCGCCACCAACTCCGCCAGCCGCGCCCGCCTGCGCGCGTCCAGCTCCGCGAACACGTCGTCCAGCACCAGGACGGGCTCGTTGCCCTCGCTCTTGAGGAGCTCGTACGAGGCCAGCCTCAGCGACAGCGCGAACGACCACGACTCACCGTGACTCGCGTAGCCCTTGGCCGGCAGCTCACCCAACTTCAGCACCAGGTCGTCCCGGTGGGGCCCCACCAGCGTCACTCCACGCTCGATCTCCGAACGACGCGACTCCTGAAGCGCCCCCAGCAGCTCCGCGTACAACTCCTCGCGGGAGACACCGTCGGCACCGCCGTCCCCCGCGGGCCCCTTGTACTCCAGGGCCACGGGACCGCCGCCCGGTGCCAACCGCTCGTACGCCTTGTCCGCCAGCGGCCGCAGCGCCGATATCAGCTCCAGCCGCTGCGCCAGCAACTCCGCGCCCACCCGGGCCAGATGCTCGTCCCAGACGTCCAGCGTCGACATGTCCAGCTCACGCCCGCCGTGCCGCCGTGCCATCGCCGCGGACTTCAGCAACGTGTTCCGCTGCTTGAGCACGCGGTCGTAGTCCGAGCGCACGCCCGCCATCCGCGGCGAGCGAGCCGTCATCAACTCGTCCAGGAACCGGCGCCGTTCACCCGGATCGCCCTTCACCAGGGCCAGATCCTCGGGTGCGAAGAGCACCGTCCGCACGATTCCCAGCACATCGCGCGGCTTGACCTGCGAAGACCGGTTGATCCGCGCCCGGTTCGCCCGTCCCGGATTCAACTCGAGCTCCACCAGCTGCTGCCGGTCCCCCTGCCGCACCGCGGCCCGTACGACGGCATGCTCAGCGCCCATCCGCACCAGCGGCGCGTCCGAGGAGACCCGGTGGCTTCCCAGCGACGCCAGGTAGCCGACGGCCTCCACCAGATTCGTCTTGCCCTGCCCGTTGGGGCCCACGAACGTCGTCACGCCCGGCTCGAGAGAAACCTCGACCCGGGCGTACGAGCGGAAGTCGGCGAGCGACAGATGCGTGACGTGCATCGGATCCGTCAGCCGTCCACCGGCGGAAGGACGTCCGCACCCGGGGTGTCCCCGTCCACATGGACGCCGGTCGCCGAGACGGCGTGCCCGCCGAACTGATTGCGCAGCGCGGCCACCATCTTCATCTGCGGGGAATCCTTCTGACGCGAGGAGAAGCGGGCGAACAGCGACGCCGTGATCGCGGGCAGCGGCACCGCGTGGTCGATCGCCGCGTCCACCGTCCAGCGGCCTTCTCCGGAGTCCGCCGCGTAGCCGCGGAGTTCGGCGAGGTGCTCGTCGGAGTCCAGCGCCTTGACCGCCAGGTCCAGCAGCCAGGAGCGGATCACCGTTCCCTGCTGCCAGGACCGGAAGACCTCACGCACGTCGGTAACCGAATCGACCGCCTCGAGCAGCTCCCAGCCCTCCGCGAAGGCCTGCATCATGGCGTACTCGATGCCGTTGTGAACCATCTTCGCGAAGTGCCCCGCGCCCACCTTGCCAGCGTGCACGGCCCCGAACTCGCCCTCGGGCTTGAGGGCGTCGAAGATCGGCTGCACCAGCGCGACGTGCTCGTCGGCTCCGCCGTACATCAGCGCATAGCCCACCTCGAGGCCCCAGACACCGCCCGAGACGCCGCAGTCGACGAAGCCGATGCCCTTGGCCGCCAGCTCCTCGGCGTGCTGCTCGTCCTCGGTCCAGCGGGAATTGCCGCCGTCCACGACGACGTCGCCGGGGGAGAGCAACTCGGCGAGCTGATCGACGGTCGACTGGGTCGCGGCGCCCGCCGGGACCATCACCCACACCACACGCGGTCCCTTGAGCGACGTCACCAGCTCTTCGAGGCTGTGCACGTCCGCGATGTCGGGATCGCGGTCGTAGCCGATGACGGTGTGGCCTCCACGGCGGATGCGCTCGCGCATGTTCCCGCCCATCTTGCCGAGACCGATGAGACCGAGCTCCATCAGGTGCCCCTTCTTTCACGATTCGTGCCTGGGCTCGACCCTACGCCCCCGGGTCTGTGCACACCTGTGGGCTCCGGCCGCTCAGTTGTCGCTGCTCAGGGGCCGTGTGACCCCATCGGCCCGACGGCCTCACAGGCATGCCGCGACCGTACGGAGGACGCCCCTCGCGTTGCCGTTCACATGCCAGGACCAGCCGCGACGGGCACGTCAGCCCGACAACCTCACAGGCATGATCAGGTACTTGTACGCCTCGTCCGCCTCGACGTCCTTGGCGGGCCTGCCACTCAGCAGCGCCGGCTTGGTCGACGTCGTGAACGACAGCTGCGCGACGGGAGAGTCGATCGCGCTCAGACCCTCCAGCAGGAAGCCCGGGTTGAAGGCGATCGAGACGTCGTCGCCCTCCAACTCCGCGTCCACACGCTCCACAGCCTGTGCATCGTCGCTCGACCCGGCCTCCAGGGTCAGCACACCCTGCTCGAAGCTCAGCCGGACCGGGGTGTTGCGCTCCGCGACCAGGGCGACGCGCTTGACCGCCTCCACGAACGGCGCCGTCTCGATCACCGCGATCGAGTTGAACTCCGTCGGGAACAGCGTCCGGTACTTGGGCAGATCGCCTTCCAGCAGCCGCGTGGTCGTACGACGCCCGGCACCCTCGAAACCGATCAGGCCCTCGCCCGCACCCGACCCGGAGAGCGCCAGCGACACACTGTCGCCGCTGCTGAGCGACTTGGCCGTCTCCAGCAGCGTCTTCGCGGGCACGAGCGCCACTGAGGACGCGTCAGGGGTCTCCGGCTTCCACAGGAACTCGCGGACGGCGAAGCGGTATCGGTCGGTCGAGGCCAGCGTGACCGTGTCGCCCTCGATCTCGATCCGCACACCGGTGAGCACGGGCAGGGTGTCGTCACGGCCGGCGGCGATGGCCACCTGGGAGACGGCGGCCGCGAAGACCTCACCGGGCACCGTGCCCGTGGCGGTCGGCATCTCGGGGAGCGCCGGGTATTCCTCCACAGGCAGTGTGTGCAGTGTGAATCGGGAGGAGCCGCAGACGACCGTCGCCCGTACACCGTCTGTGGAGATCTCCACCGGACGGTTGGGGAGCGAACGGCAGATGTCGGCGAGCAGGCGGCCGGAGACGAGGACCGTGCCCTCCTCCTCGACCTCGCCCTCGACCGAAACACGCGCCGAGACCTCGTAGTCGAAGCCGGAGAGGCTCAGGGAGCTGTCCTCGGCCTTCAGCAGCAGGCCCGCCAGGACCGGTTGGGGCGGACGGGCGGGGAGGCTCTTCGCCGCCCAGGCCACCGCCTCCGCGAGAACATCGCGCTCTACCCGGATCTTCACCTTCAGCCGCCTCCTGCTGTTGCTGGCTACTCGCCCTGCTGCTTGTCGTAGTCGGCTCGTTGCCGGGGACCAGTCTGACGCACTGCGCTGACAGTCGGCGCGGGTGTGGGTCAAGTCGTTGCAGGGCGGGTAGGAGGCGGTCGCTCCGAGTTGTGCACAGCCCCCACTTCGAAACGGATTCCGGGTTCTCTATAGGTGGTCGTAGTAGTAGGGGTTGTGGAAACCGTGGAAAACCCCGTTTCCGCAGCTCAGCGCCGAGATTTTGTCCACCGGCCCTGTGGGCGCAGCGGTGGAGGAACCCACTGCTTCTGTGGACGGCGAAAAGTTCTGCACACCCGATGCACAGGCTGAGGCGAGTTCCCCACAGCCGAGCACCCCGGTTTCCCCACCTTTCCCACAGGCCAAACCGGGGGTGCAGTGTGACGCCTTTCACTCGGACCAGTGAGCAGGCGCGTCGAGTTGCCGAACAGTGGACAGCGCTGTGGAGAAGCTGGGGACAACACAGCGATACCTGTGGGCGGGCGGTGGACAGAGCCGTGCGGCCGTCCCTCACCCCGTCCGCGCTCCACATCCTGTGAACTTCGGTTGCACACAAATACACAGCCCCGTGACCTCGGAGAACGGCCCGCTCAGGGGCTGCACTGTGGACGCCGTCTGGACAACTTCCGGGACCCACAGGGTGTGGACGCCTCATTCGGCTTCCGTCTGTGGAACATGGCTCCCCGGGGCCGCGGATTCGAACAGCAAAGAGCCCTCCGGGAGTTGATCCCGGAGGGCTCGTGGTCGCGCGGACGCGGGCTCAGGCGTTCTTGATGCGGTTCGTCAGCTCGGTCACCTGGTTGTAGATGGAGCGCCGCTCGGCCATCAACGCGCGGATCTTGCGGTCCGCGTGCATCACCGTGGTGTGGTCACGGCCGCCGAACTGGCTGCCGATCTTGGGCAGCGAGAGGTCCGTGAGCTCCCGGCACAGGTACATGGCGATCTGACGGGCCGTCACCAGGACGCGGCTGCGCGAGGATCCGCAGAGATCGTCCACGGTGAGCCCGAAATAGTCGGCGGTTGCGGCCATGATGGCCGGCGCCGTGATCTCCGGAGTGGCGTCCTCACCGCCGGGGATGAGGTCCTTGAGGACGATCTCCGTCAGTCCGAGGTCGACGGGCTGCCGGTTGAGCGAGGCGAAGGCCGTGACCCTGATGAGCGCGCCCTCCAACTCGCGGATGTTGCGTGAGATCCGCGAGGCGATGAACTCCAGCACCTCGGGCGGTGCGTTGAGCTGCTCCTGCACGGCCTTCTTCCGGAGGATCGCGATGCGCGTCTCCAACTCCGGTGGCTGCACGTCCGTGATGAGGCCCCACTCGAAGCGGTTGCGGAGCCGGTCCTCCAGCGTGACCAGCGCCTTGGGCGGCCGGTCACTGGAGAGCACGATCTGCTTGTTCGCGTTGTGCAGCGTGTTGAAGGTGTGGAAGAACTCCTCCTGCGTCGACTCCTTGTCGGCCAGGAACTGGATGTCGTCCACGAGCAGGATGTCCATGTCGCGGTAGCGCTTGCGGAACGCGTCCGCCTTGCCGTCGCGGATGGAGTTGATGAACTCGTTGGTGAACTCCTCGGAGCTCACGTAGCGCACCCGCGTGCCGGGGTAGAGGCTGCGGGCGTAGTGCCCGATGGCGTGCAGAAGGTGCGTCTTGCCGAGGCCTGACTCCCCGTAGATGAACAGCGGGTTGTACGCCTTGGCGGGTGCTTCGGCGACGGCGACGGCTGCCGCGTGCGCGAACCGGTTCGAAGCGCCGATGACGAAGGTGTCGAAGAGGTACTTGGGGTTCAGTCGTGCGGTCGGCTCGCCCGGACCGGTGGCGGACGTGCTGCGCGTCGT
>NZ_JACBXA010000332.1 GCF_013870515.1 Streptomyces albidus (ex Kaewkla and Franco 2022)
GAGCCGGCGGAGGGGACCGAGGAGGAGCAGGGCCCCCTCGTCCTGCCCGGCACATAACTGGCCGCGCCCCGGCGGGATGGCGGACAATGAGATCCATGGCCCCCGCACGTACACCTGTGAAGTCCGCCTCGGACGAGCCCCGTCCGGGGCTGCGCGAGCGCAAGAAGATCCGGACCCGGCAGGCGATCCGCCAGGCCGCGTACCGGCTCTTCGACGAGCAGGGGTACGAGGCCACGTCCGTGGACCGGATCGCCGAGGAGGCGGAGGTCTCCCCCAGCACCGTCTTCCGCTACTTCCCCACCAAGGAAGACATCGTCCTCACCGACGAGTACGACCCGCTCCTGCACGCCGCCCTCGTGGCGCGTCCCGCCGAAGAGCCCCCGGCCACCGCGCTGCGGAACGCCGTGGTGGAGGTCTTCGAGCAGGCGATGAGCCAGGATCCCGGCCGCGAGCCCGCCGAGGCGCACCAGCGGATGCGGCTCGTACGGGACGTGCCGGCGCTGCGCGCCCGGATGGCGGAGCACATGTCCGCCACGAGCCGGTTCCTGACGAGCGCGCTGGCGGAGCGGACGGGGCTGCCCGAGGACGCCCTCGAACTGCGGGTGTGCACAGGGGCGTTGCTCGGCGCGCTCACCGAGGCGTTGTTCCACTGGGGCGAGGGCGACCAGACGCAGGAGCTGTTCGAGGTCGTCGATGTCGCCCTCCGCCTCGTCGAGAACGGCCTCAACTCCGCAGTGACCGCTCCAGGACCTCGGGGTCGGCGGTAGGGGCCTCGCAGGTGAAGTTGCGGCAGACGTACGCCGTGGGGTGACCGTCCAGCAGCGGCCGGTCGCGCAGCAGCGGCACGTCCAGCGCGGCCGACGAGCCCGGCTCTCCCATGGCGACGACCGCGCCGGGAGCCGTCGTCAGCAGGGCCGTGCGGTGCAGCGTCCCGGTGCCGGGATCGGTCTGCGGACCGACGACGGCGACCTCGCGAGGGCCGTCCAGGGCGGCCTCCGCTGCGGCCAGCCCCCATCCGATGAAGCGCGGCGCTCGTGACGCCAGCGCCCGTACGATCCCGAGCGCCTGCTCCGCCGACTCGCGGTGACGGCTGCTGCCGGTGTAGGCGGCGTAGGACAGCAGGGCCTGGGCGGCGGCCGTCCAGCCCGAGGGGGTGGCACTGTCCGTGGGGTCCTGCGGTCGGCGGATGAGTGCTTCCGCGTCGTCGGCGGTGTCGTACAGCGTGCCGTCAGCGGCCGTGAAGTGCCTGAGCAAGGTCTCCAGCAGGACGCCGGCGCGCTCCAGCCAACTGGTCCGGCCCGTCACCGAGTAGAGGCTGAGCAGGCCTTCGGCCACGTCTGCGTAGTCCTCCAGCACACCGGCGCTGGGGCCGGCGCTTCCGTCCCGTGAGGTGCGTACGAGGCGCCCGTCATCACTCATGTGCAGTTCGGTCAGCAGGGTGGCGGCGGAGGAGGCGGCCTCGACGAGGTCGGGGCGGTCGAAGTACGCGCCGGTCTCGGCCAGCGCCGCGACAGCAAGCCCGTTCCATGCGGCGACGACCTTGTCGTCACGGGCCGGACGGGGCCGCTGTTCGCGGGCGCGCAGCAGCCGCTCCCGTACGGAGGCGGCGCGGTCGGCGTCGGACGGGCCCTCGCCGCCGGGGAGTTGGAGGACCGAGGCGCCCTCCTCGAAGGTGCCCTCCTCCGTCACGCCGTAGTGGCCGGCGGCCCACTGCCCGTCCTCCTCGCCCAGAACCTCGTTCAGCTGGGCGGGAGTCCACACGTAGTACGCGCCTTCGCGGTGACGGCCGTCTCCGTCGTCGCTGTCGGCGTCGAGGGCGGAGGCGAACCCGCCCTGTTCGGTGCCCAGTTCGGCCACCATGAAGTCGGCCGTCTCCAGGGCGATGCGGCGTGCCGTCTCCGAGCCCGTGGCGCGCCAGGCGTGTGCGTAGACGCGGCACAGCAGCGCGTTGTCGTAGAGCATCTTCTCGAAGTGCGGCACGACCCAGGAGCCGTCGACGGAGTAGCGGGCGAAGCCTCCGGCGAGCTGGTCGTAGATGCCGCCGCGCGCCATCGCGTCGCATGTCGACTCGACCATGTCCAGGGCACCTTGGGATCCGGTGCGTGCGCGGTGCCGCAGCAGGAACTCCAGCGCCATGGACGGCGGGAACTTCGGCGCACCGCCGAACCCGCCGTGCGCCGCATCGAACTCGCGCGTCAACTCCAGCAGAGCGGAGGCCAGTTCCTCCGGTCCGGGCGGCTGCGGCTGGTCGTACCGGATGCCGCGAGCCGCCAGGTCCCGCACGATCCGGCCGGCCACGTCGGTGACCTCCTCGCGCCGGTCGGTCCATGCCGTGGCGACGCCTTCGAGCACCTGCCGGAAGGAGGGCATGCCGTGCCGGGGGGCGGGCGGGAAGTAGGTGCCGAAGTAGAAGGGTTCGGCCTCGGGCGTGAGAAAGACCGTCATCGGCCAGCCGCCCTGCCCCGTCGCGGCCTGTACGGCCTCCATGTAGACGGCGTCGACGTCCGGACGCTCCTCGCGGTCGACCTTGACCGAGACGAAGTGGGCGTTCAGGTAGTCGGCGGTGTCCTCGTCCTCGAAGCTCTCGTGTGCCATGACGTGACACCAGTGACAGCTGGCATATCCGACGCTGAGGAGCACGGGCGCCTCCCGCCTGCGCGCCTCCGCGAACGCCGCATCCGACCAGGGCCACCAGTCGACGGGGTTGTCGGCGTGCTGCAGGAGATAGGGGCTGGTCTCGTCCGCGAGTCGGTTAGCCATCCCTCCATCGTGCACGACGCCCGCCGCCCCACGGACCGCGCACGGCGCGTGCCCTCATCAGAGCTGCGCGCGCTCGCCGCCCGCCGACTCCCAGCCGGCCACGGCCAGAGCGCGGTAGGCCGCGTAGTGCGCGGCGGGATCCGTGGCGTCGGCCCAGGGCACCGCCCCCACGTAACCGTCCACGACGCGCAGGGCCTCCATCGCCTCGCCGTACCGTTCGGCACGCACGAGGAAGCAGACCAGCAGGTGCAGTACGTGCGGTCGTACGGGATGTTCCCCCTCGACCTGGTCGACGGCGTACTCCGCCGCCTCCACGGCCTTCTCGATCTCCGCGCTCTGGTACAGCCCGCTCACCACGTTGACCTCGGGCAGGTGCTCGTAGACCGCGAAGAGCGGAAGTGCGGGCAGCAGAGTGCCTTCCGGAGCGTGCGCGGCGGCGGTCTGCGCGAATGCGTCGGCCTCGGCGCGGGAGCCGCTGCCCTTCTCGGACCAGTAGGGCAGCGCGGCGATGTGAGCGCCCATGTGGTTCGGCGCCTTGCGCCGCAGCGTCGCCCACAGCTCCTCGAAGTCGGCGCGGCGGTACGAGAGATGGCGGGCCACGAAGAGCTCGGTGATGTGCGGCGTCGGGTCCTCGGGGGCGAGACGCACGGCCTCCTGGCAGACCGTGCGGGCCTCTTCGAGGATGATGCGGTGGTCCGCAGACGCGGGGTCGGCTACCGCCTGCCAGACGAGGAACTGGGCGTACACCTCGGCACCGCCCGCGTCGCCCGGCTGATCCGTACGCCACTCCCGCAGCCAGCTCGCGTCGCGCCGCCCGGGCTCCTTGCTGAAGGAGACGCCGCCGGCGTCGCCCTTGCCGGGGGCCTCCGCCGCTCCCAGGGCCCGCGCCGCGGCCAGCTCCATCGCCGCCGCACCCGCGATCGACTGCACCCGCTGCCAGCGCAGTTCCCACTCGTCACCTGTGAACGCCAGCAGCCGCGCGACGGGTTGCCAGTCCTGCGTGCGCTGGGTCTCCTCCAGGGCCTCGACGAACTCGTGGTCGGGGCCCGGCAGCCGTACGTCGAGCTGCTCCGTGGGCACGAACCCGTATCCGGCGCCCGGGTCGAGGGCACGGGCGAAGCCCTGCGCACCCTCCAGCCGCTGCCTGCGCCTGCGCATCGCAGGAGCGATCAAGACCCCGAAGACGGCGGTCAGCGCGATGAGCACGAGCAGGGCTTCCATGACTGCGTTCTCCCCCTGGGCGGGCGTGTGCGGCGGGCCGGGCGGCAATTCCTCAGAGCGGTTCGCCTGAGCCGCTCTGCCCCAACCGTACGGCGCATTACCCTCACCCCATGAGCGACCAGCATGACTACGGGCACACGCCCCAGAGCTTCGAGACCCTCGCGATCCACGCGGGGCAGACCGCCGACCCTGCGACGGGGGCGGTCGTGCCGCCCATCTACCAGGTGTCCACGTACAAGCAGGACGGCGTCGGGGGCCTGCGCGGCGGTTACGAGTACAGCCGTTCCGCGAATCCGACGCGGACCGCCCTCGAACAGAACCTCGCCGCCCTCGAGGGCGGCCGCAACGCCTTCGCGTTCGCCTCCGGCATGGCCGCCGAGGACTGCCTGCTGCGCACGCTGCTCGTGCCGGGCGACCACGTGGTGATCCCGAACGACGCCTACGGAGGCACCTTCCGCCTCTTCGCGCGGGTCGCGGAGCGGTGGGGCGTGCAGTGGTCGGTCGCCGACACCTCCGATCCCGCGGCGGTGCGCGCCGCGCTGCGCGACCGTACGAAGGCCGTGTGGGTGGAGACGCCGTCCAACCCGCTGCTCGGCATCAGCGACATCACGATGCTGGCCGAGATCGCGCACGGGGCCGGGGCACGGCTCGTCGTCGACAACACCTTCGCGAGCCCGTATCTGCAGCAGCCCCTCGCCCTGGGCGCCGACATCGTCGTGCACTCGACGACCAAGTACATGGGCGGCCACTCCGACGTCGTGGGCGGCGCCCTCATCGTGAACGAGGCCGAGCTGGCCGCCGAGGTGGCCTTCCACCAGAACGCGATGGGCGCCGTCGCCGGCCCGTTCGACTCCTGGCTGGTGATGCGGGGCACGAAGACTCTCGCCGTCCGGATGGAGCGGCACAGCGAGAACGCGACCCGCGTGGCCGAGATGCTCACCGCGCACGCCGGCGTCTCTCAGGTCTACTACCCGGGGCTTCCCTCGCACCCGGGCCACGAGACGGCCGCGAAGCAGATGCGGGCCTTCGGCGGAATGGTCTCCTTCCGGGTGGCCGGCGGTGAGGAGGCGGCCGTGCGGGTCTGCAACAGCACGCACCTGTTCACGCTCGGGGAGTCCCTGGGCGGCGTCGAGTCGCTGATCGAGCACCCGGCCCGCATGACCCACGCCTCGGCGGCGGGCTCCGCCCTGGAGGTTCCGGCAGACCTCATCCGCCTCTCGGTGGGCATCGAGTCGGTGGAGGACCTGCTGGCGGACCTGCGCCAGGCGCTGGACACGGCCCTGACCTAGGGGGCGCCCGACGCGGTCTCGGGGCTGCCCCGGG
>NZ_JACBXA010000333.1 GCF_013870515.1 Streptomyces albidus (ex Kaewkla and Franco 2022)
TGCCCAGCGCCGATGACCAGCAGCAGCGTGTCGAGGAGTTCGGCCTCGGACAGCGGTGTGGTGCAGCCGCGCCGCCCCGACGCCGCTCCCCGAGGAGGACGAGGCGGGGGCACGGCTGCCGATGACCGCGGTCTCGCCGTGCTGCGACTCCTCGCCGACGGCCATCTCCTCCGCGGGGAGGCTCCTGCCGGAGGGCAGCAGCGACTGCCGTGTGACGGGGGCGAGGGGCGAGGGGGCCAGGCCGGGGATCCTCGTGGTGCTCCGGCGGTCGCGCCAGGCGAGGACGCGGTCCTCCGCCCTGGCGAGGGCGGGCTCGGCCCAGGGCAGGGCGAGCAGGATCAGCAGCCCCGCCGCCCAGCCGAGGAGCACGTCGCTCACCCAGTGCGTACCGAGGTAAGCGGTGGTCGCACCGACTCCCAGCGCGAAGAAGGCGCCGACGACCGAGAGCACCCGGCGGGCGCGCGGCGTGGTGGCGAGATAGGCCAGAATGCCCCAGGTCACGACGGCGTTCGCGGTGTGACCTGAAGGGAATATATCGCCGCCGGCGAAGAGTTCGGCCGATCCGACCGAGGTCGCGTAGTGCGGACCGAGTCTGCCGAGGCCGATTTTCACTGCTCCGACAGTGACGTTGAGCGCCAGCAGCGCGGTGCCGAGCACCAGCAGGGGGCGCAGTGTCCGCTGCCGCCAGGAACGCCAGCCGAGCCAGGCCGCCACCAGCACTGCGGTGGGGCCACGTTGGCCGAGCACCACGAAGTAGTCGAGGAACGCGTGCACTTCCGGCCACTGCTTGTAGGGCCGGAAGAGCATGACCTGCCAGTCGAGTCGTACGAGATCTGTGCGAATCAGTACGGCAACGACAATCGCCGCGTAGAGCCCCAATGTCGTGCCGAACAACAGCTTGCGGGTTCGGCTCATCCGCGGGGCATCGCGGTTGCTCGGTCGCTCAGGCTCTTGTTCCAGCCGGGCGAGCAGTCGGTCGGTACGCACCCAATCGACGTTACAACGGCTGTGAGAGATGCCCGTACACGTCGGGGGGGTTCGTGATGACCATGTGATGTGGAGTGCGTCTCACCGGGGTGTTTGTCCCTGTGAATTCCCGCAGCTTATCCGGGTTTTAGACGGTGCATTCGGGATCCCGTCCACCGAAGGTCTGTTGCGGTGCAGAAGGAATTCTGTTCACCGCTGGTTGCCGGGGAATTCCACCCTGCTTTTCCGCGCGGGTTCCCTTCGCGGGCAAGCCAGTTGACGCCCCGGCGGGTGTTCGCGACCGGCAACCCGGGCAGCCGCACCACCAGGGTCCACGCAGGTCTGCCGTGACATGCGCCACGCGGTCGTCCGGAAGACTCGCGTACCCTGACGGCCACTCGCCCTTCCGCACCGGGCTGCGTGACGTTCCGTATCCGCTCCGGCGGGCACCTCGTCCGCCGCCGCGGCGCTCCCCCCGCTCGGAGGGCGAGCGCGAGAGGAGGTGTGCAGATGCCCGGGACGACCACAGCCGGAGCCGATGAGGCGACGGACACTCCCGTGCACAAGGCGGCCAGCCCTGCCTCCGGTCTCGCCCCCGGTGTGAACCGCTGGACCGTCCTCGTCGTCCTCTGCGCGAGCCTGCTCCTGGTCGCGGTGGACGCCACGGTGCTGCACGTGGCGGTGCCGGCCGTCTCCGGGGAGCTGCGCCCCGGCTCCGTCGAACTCCTGTGGATCGTCGACGCGTATCCGCTCGCCTGTGCCTCGCTGCTCATCCTCTTCGGCACGCTCGGCGACCGTGTCGGACGCCGCCGCGTGCTGCTGTTCGGATACGCGCTCTTCGCCCTCGCGTCCGCCGTCGCCGCGTACGCGCAGACGCCCGGCGTGCTCATCGCGGCGCGCGCCCTGCTGGGCGTCGGCGGCGCGATGATCATGCCCGCGACGCTGTCGATACTGCGCCAGGTCTTCCCCGACCGCCGCGAGCGGGCACTGGCCATCGGGATCTGGAGCGCTGTCGCGGCTGTGGGAGCGGCAGTGGGGCCGCTGGTCGGCGGAGCGCTCCTGGAGCACTTCTGGTGGGGCTCGGTCTTCCTCATCAACATCCCGCTGATGGCCGCCAGCCTTCCCGTCGGCCGCTGGCTGCTGCCGGAGTCCACGGGCGGCCGTGAAGGCCCCTGGGACGTGCTCGGCGCCCTCATGGCCGCGGGCGGGCTCTTCGGCCTCATCCTCGGCGTCAAGCACGCGGGCGGCGGGGCGCCGCTCTCGCTCGGCACAGCCGCGCCGCTGCTCGCCGGCGGCCTGCTGATCACGCTGTTCGTACGGCGGCAGCGCCGCCGCAGGCATCCGCTCATCGACGTCCGTACGGTCGCCCATCGCGCCTTCGGCACGGCTGTGGGCTGCATCGTGCTCACGGTGCTCGCGCTCGTCGGGCTGGCGCTCATCGCCGCGCAGTACCTCCAGCTGGTGCTCGGCCTCTCCCCGCTGCAGGCGGGGCTGCGGCTGCTGCCGCTCTCGCTTGCGGCCATAGCCGCAGGCCTGGTGGGCTCACGGCTGCTGAGGCTGCTGGGGCCGCGGATCATGGTCGGGCTCGGCTTCGTGCTCACCACGATCGCCGTCCTCGTGCTGACCGGTGTCAGCCAGGAGGACCAGCCCGCCCTGCTCGTCGGAGGCTTCGTGCTGCTGGGCTTCGGCCTGGAGACCACGCTGTTCGGCTGCTACGAGTCCATGCTCAACGAGGCACCGGCCCACAGCGCGGGGGGCGCCGCCGCGATCGGCGAGACCGCCTACCAGCTGGGTGCCGGTATGGGCATCGCCGTACTCGGCAGCGTGATGAACGCGGCGTACGCCCCCGGAGTGCGCAACGTGCCCGGCGTCCCCGGCGGTGCGAGCGGCGACGCCGGACACTCGCTCGGTGAGGCGTACGGCATCGCCTCCCGGCTCGGCGGCTCCGCCGGTGACGCGCTGCGCTCAGCGGCACGCGACGCCTACGTGCACGGCATGCACGTCACCCTGATCGTCAGCGCCGTCCTGCTGCTGCTCGGCGCGCTCGCAGCGCTGAGGCTGCCGCGGACGATGGAGACGACGCGGGACGAGCCCGAGGCCGCGGAGCGGCAGGAGGCGCAAGCCGCGGAGCGGCAGGAGGCACAAGGGCCGGCCGAGGGGTCCGAGGAAGTGCGGCAGAAGCACGCGGACGGACGGAACGCGGCTGAAGAGGAGCCCGCTGACGGCACGACGGGCGAGGACGAGCCCGGCAAGGGCACCTACAGGAAGGCCCTCCCCACGGCGTCGTCGGTCCAGGCGGAGAGCGCGCAGACAGAGCGGGCTTCGGTGCGCAACAGCCTGCCGCGGCAAGCCGATCGGAGTCGTGGCAGGGCCGAATCCGCGACGCAGCCCGAGCCGGGCCAGGGCGACGGGGATCTCCTTCCGAGCGGGATCACCCGGCCGTAGACCCGGCACGGCGCCTACGCGGAGCCGGTCCGGAGCAGCAGCCGCAATCGGCCCTCCGGCACCCGAACCGGCTCTGCGTCAGCTCTGGTTGAAGAAGCCCCCTTCGGAGGCACGACGGCTTTCGCCGCCGACGATCTTGTAGTCGTCGGGCGTCAGCAGGAAGACCCGCGTCGCCACCCGTTCGATCGACCCGCGCAGCCCGAAGGTGAGACCGGCGGCGAAGTCCACGACGCGCTTGGCGTCCGCGGGCTCCATCGTGGTGAGGTTGATGATGACGGGAACGCCGTCCCGGAACAGCTCGCCGATACCGCGTGCGTCGCGGAAGCCGTCGGGCGTGACCGTCGCGATACGGGTGCCCTGATCCTGCGCCGCCTCGGCCGTCACCCGGACTCTGGGGTCGGTGACCCAGGGTTCCCGAGCGGCGTCCCCGGGCTCCGGCCCTTCGGCGTAGTCGTCGTCGTAGTAACGCATTTCGCTGTCGTCGACGAGGCCCAGCCAGGCACTCGCCTTGCGCACCGATCCCATTGGACGCCTCCTCTCCTCTAACGCGGTCGTCCGCAGTCACGTTGAGCGGCTCCCCCCGCGGGCCCGCATCCCTATGGTCGTCCATGATGCGGATGTTGCGCCAAGTGAATACACGCCCGGAACGGGATTCGTGACGGTACTGGTGCAGAACATATGGCGCTCGGTCAGGGAACCAGTGGGGCCCGCGTGGTGACGGTGTGCAAGTTGTCGTCCACTGGGAGGGCGACAGAGGTGGAACTGAGCTGAAGCAGAAGGGTGCGGGAGCCCCGCACACCATGTTCGCCTGCCGCTAGGGTGATGCCGCCGCACGACGCGTACGAAACACTGTGCGAGGGGTCAACGGGGAAGCAGGCAAGCCTTGTTCGGAATAATCAGGCCGTGCCGGCACAGGCTCGCGGCACACATGCGCACCGAGTGGATGGCGCATTTGTGCGGCCTCTGCCTCGCGCTGCGGGCCGAGAACGGTCAGTTCTCGAGAGTGGCCACCAACTACGACGGGCTCATCATCTCGGTACTGGTGGACGCCCAGTCGCGGCGCACGGGCGACGCGGACGGCCGGAGGCGAACAGCCGGGCCGTGTCCGCTGCGCGGGATGCGCAGCGCTCCGGTCGCACAGGGGGAGGGCGCACGCCTGGCCGCCGCCGTGTCGCTCGTACTCGCCTCGGCGAAGGTGCGGGACCATCTCACGGACGGTGACGGGCTGTTGGCCCGCCGGCCCGTTGCCGCAGCCGCACGCAGGATCGCGGCCGGGTGGGACAGGGCGGGTGCTCGTGCGGGCGCCGGTCTGGGTTTCGACACCTCCGTGCTCGTCGAAGCGGTGGACCGCCAGCAGGACGCCGAACTCTCCACCGTGCGGGGCGGATCGCTGCTGAGCGCGACCGAGCCGACGGAGACCGCGACGGCCGCCGCATTCGCGCACACCGCGGTACTCGCGGGACGCCCCGCGAACGAGGAGCCGCTCGCGGAGGCCGGACGGCTCTTCGGACGGCTCGCTCATCTGCTGGACGCCGTGGAGGACTTGGCCGCCGACGAGAAGGCGGGCGCCTGGAACCCGGTGGCCGTCACCGGCACCGGCCTGGGAGAGGTCCGTCGGCTCTGCGACGACGCTGTGCACGGGGTGCGACTGGCGCTGCGGGAGGCCGACTTCGTCGACGGCGGGCTGGCACATCTGCTCCTCGCACACGAGTTGGGCAGGTCCGTCGAGCGTGTCTTCGGATCCGGTCCCGGC
>NZ_JACBXA010000334.1 GCF_013870515.1 Streptomyces albidus (ex Kaewkla and Franco 2022)
CGGCTGCTCGATGCCGGGACGAGCGTGGAGCGCTGCTACGACGTGGAGGCAGCCGAGGCTCTGCTGCTGGCCCACGAGGGGATGGCGGGCACGCCCCGTTCGCTGCCTGCGGCGTGGGCGAGGCTGCACGGCCTGCCGGTACCACCCGATCCGCCCGCCGCTTCCCGGGAGGCTGATCCGGAGCCGTCGCTCTTCGATGCCGGGCCGGTGCCGCTGCCGGAGGGCGTGGATCCGATGACGGCGCTGCTGGAGGTGTACGCCGCCCAGCTGGAGCGCACGGCCGCAGCCGAACACCCCGACCGCATGCGGCTGTTGCTGGCGGGTGAGTCCGCCGGGACGCTGGTGGCGGTGGAGATGGGACGTACAGGCGTGCCCTGGCGGGCGGACGTCCACCGGGCGCTGCTGGCGGAGCTGCTCGGTGAGCGTTACGGGGGCGGCGGACTGCCGCGGAGGCTGGCCGAGTTGGAGGTGGAGGTCTCCGGGGCGTTCGGAGCGGATGTGCGGGTGCGTCCGGACCTGCCGGCCGATGTGCTCCGTGCCTTCGCGAAAGCGGGGATAAAGCTGTCCTCGACCAGGGCGTGGGAGCTGCGTGACGTGGACCATCCCGCCGTCGAGCCGCTGCTGCGTTACAAGAAGCTGTACCGGCTCTACACCGCGCACGGCTGGTCGTGGCTGCGCTCCTGGGTGCGGAACGGGCGTTTCCACGCCGAGTACGTCCCGGGGGGCGCCTCTTCGGGCCGGTGGACCACGAACGGCGGCGGTGCACTGCAGATCCCCAAGGTGGTGCGGCGTGCGGTGGTGGCCGACCCCGGCTGGCGGCTGGTGGTGGCCGACGCCGACCAGATGGAGCCGCGCGTGCTGGCGGCGGTCTCCCGCGACCCCGGGCTGATGAACGTGGCGAGCAGCGGCGACGACCTCTACCAGTCGCTGTCGGAGCGGGCCTTCGCCGGGGACCGCGCGCAGGCCAAACTCGCGCTCCTGGGCGCGGTGTACGGGCAGACCAGCGGGGACGGGCTGAAGCATCTGGCAGCTCTGCGGAGGCGCTTCCCCCTTGCCGTCGCCTACGTGGACGACGCGGCGAAGGCGGGCGAGGAAGGGCGCCTGGTGCGTACGCATCTGGGGCGCACCTGTCCTCCTGCCGACTCGGGCGGAACGGCGGAGGGGACGGAGCAGGAGGGCGCGTGGGAGGGCGGCGGGGAGACACCCCCGGTGCACGCGCCGGACGGGGGCGCGGCGCGTGCGCGGGGGCGGTTCACGCGGAACTTCGTCGTGCAGGGCAGTGCGGCCGACTGGGCCGTGCTGATGCTGGCCGCGCTGCGTCAGGAGCTTGCCGGGACGGCGGCGGAGCTCGTCTTCTTCCAGCACGACGAGGTCATCGTGCACTGCCCCGCCGAGGACGCCGACCGTGTGACCGAGGCGATCCGGGTGGCGGGTGAGAGGGCGGGGCATGCGGCCTTCGGCCGTACGCCCGTGCGGTTCGCCTTCAGCACGGCCGTGGTGGAGTGCTACGCGGACGCCAAGTGACGTGGCGTACGGACGAGTTCACGCATCGAGCGCCGACCGGAGCCGCGAGGCCACCCCTTCGGCCTCCTCCTCGTCGGCGTACCGGCTCCGGGGCCAGAAGAAGCCGCGCAACCCGTCCTTCCGGTTGCGCGGGACGACGTGCACATGGAAGTGCGGCACGGACTGGCTGACCCGGTTGTTGGCGGCGACGAACGAACCGGCTGCCTCCATCGCGGACTCCACGGCGGCCGTGATTCTCTGCACCCGCGTGAAGAAGGGCCCGAGGAGGTCCGCGGGCAGGTCGGTCAGCGTCTCGTGGTGCTCGCGCGGTACGACGAGGGTGTGGCCGGGGAAGAGCGGGCGGGCGTCGAGGAACGCCACGGCCGTCTCGTCCTCGAAGACCCTGTGCGCGGGGCGCCGGCCGTCGACGATGTCGCAGAAGATGCAGTCCACTCCCCCAGTCAACCGCAGCCGCCGCTCTTCGCGGCGTCGGCGACATGGGTGCGGGTGACAGCGGGGAGGATCACACGCCCATGTCGCAGCAGCCCTCCTTGCGCAGCTGCCTGCTCACGTGCCGCCAGTGCTCCGCCCCGCCGTCGCCGAGCGTCCGCGGGGCTTCGCCTTCGGAGTTCGCCGGGAAGGAGTCGAGAAGGGCCGAGGTCTCGAAGAGCTCGCCGCCGCGGAGCACCGAGACGGTCCGTACGAGATCGTCGAAGTCGGTGAAGGGGTCGCCGTCGACGAGCGTGAGGTCGGCGAGCTTGCCCTCCTCGACGGTGCCGAGGTCCTTCTCGGCGCCGAACACCCGCGCGGGCATCACCGTCGCCGTGCGCAGAGCGGCTGCGGCCGACAGACCTGCGCGGTGAAGTGCCCGCAGGGCCAGATGCAGATGGAGGCCCACCGGCACGAGCGGCTGGTCCGTGCCGAGGGCGATGAGTCCGCCGCCCTTCAGCACCCGCCGGTAGATCTCCGTCTCCCGTGTAAGCGTTGCCAGTTGGCTGCTCGTGGGAGGTGCGGAGGCGAGTTCCGCGATGGCGGTGACGTCCCACGGCGGCATGAGCCGGGTGACCCTCGGGTCCTCGGCCAGCCCGGGGTCGGCGCCCAGGAGGGGCACGGCCGTGAAGGGCGTCGCGACGAGGTGGAAGCCCGCGCCGTCGGCCGTGTAGATCTCCTGCACGTCCTGCAAGGCACGCCCCGTGGCGGTGGTGGCGTGCCCGAACTCCAGCCGCTGCGTGGCCTGGAGGTGCGTGGTGACGTCCCCGCCGAGCTGTATTCCGGGCGTGCACAGATGACTTCCCGCCCGGACGCCGAGCCGCTCGTGCGCGAACCTGGCCGCCTCTTCCATGATCCAGCCGGGCGCCCGCACGTAGGTCTTCACGAAGTCCCAGTCGAGGCCCTCCGCTCGCTGAAGTGAGCGGCGCAGCCCGTCCCGGGTCCGGTGCGCCCGGCCCATGCTGTAGGCGACGCGGGGTCCGTCGAGCAGTTCGCCCGTGGCCAGCAGCCGCGGTCCGGCGAGGGCACCGGCCGCCACGGCTTCCCGGATGCGGGCCTGTTCGTAGGCGAAGCCGCCCAGAGCGACGGCGGTGGTGATGCCGTACGCGAGCTGCGTGGCCGTCTGACGTCCGCCATAGGTGCTCTGCCAGGGGTGCGTGTGCGAGTCCCACAGTCCCGGTACGACGGTGAGGGCGCACGCGTCGACGCGGCGGGCGGCGGGCCGCCCTCGCCGGTGCGGGACGACTTCGGTGATGCGGCCGCCCCGCACGAGGATGTCGACGTCCTCGCGGACGGTCTCCCCCGTGCCGTCCCACAGGCGTCCGGCGTGGACGACGGTGTCCCGGGCGCGGGGACGCCTGTGGTGCAGTGCGACGGGGACGGTGCGGGCCTTCCCGGTGTGCACGTCGAGGCGGCGCAGCTTTCCGGACGACAGGTACAGCACGGTGCGCGAGTCCCCGGACCATGAAGGGTGGTCGGCGCTCTCGTCGGTCATGCGCCGAGGGTCGCCGTTCGGGGTGCCGTCGGGACGTACGGGCAGCAGCCACAGCGCCGACTCGCTGACCACGGCGAGCCGGTGTCCGTCCGGGGACCACACGGGGCCGCTGTCGTAGCGGTCGGAGAGAGAGGTGTGCGGCGCGACGGGGTACAGCCGGTCTTCGCCGCTGGAGGCGTCGACGATGCGGATGAGGTTGTAGCCCTCGCGGAAGCGCTGGTTGAGGCGGTTGCGGTCGCACAGCGCCAGGTACCGGCCGTCGGGTGACCAGCTGGGCCTGCCGGGCAGTCCGGCGGCGCCCAGCGGTGCGGCGATTACCCGCTCGGTCTCCTCGTCCAGGTCGCGGACGACGAGGTTCCCCGCCATGTCGAGGCAGGCGAGCCTGGCGCCGTCCGGTGAGAGGGCTGGGAAGACACGTCCGCCGCGGGCGAGCACCGTCTCCTTGCCGGAACGTACGTCACGGCGGAAGACGGCGAAGAGCCCGTCGCTGTCGTCGGAGTAGACGAGCCCCTTCCCGTCGGCCGTCCACGCCGGAGCGAGGGGGTAGGCCGTACGGCTTCCCCGCACGATCCTGCGTGGGCGGCCGTGCCCCGAAGTGTCCGCGATCCACAGGGAGTTGAGCGCGGCGAAGGCCACCTTGCGGCCGTCCGGCGAAAGGGCCGGCAGATGCAGGGCGCGTACCGGCCTGCTGCCTCCGCCCGCGTCGAAGTCGTAGTCCTTGACGCGGTAGCGGGGGCGCTCGACGGACATCGTCGCGGCGAAAGGAATCTTCTCGGCCTGCTCGGGCTTCCCGGTCCGCACGACGGTGAACTGCCCGTCGACGGTCAGCAGCAGCGCGTCCGTGGAGATCCAGCGGGGCGGTACGGGCTGCACCTCGCCGTCGAGGCGGACCACCTCTCCGTCGACGAGTAGCGTGCACGAAGCACTGGGCGAGGGTGTGGTGCGCAGAAGTGCGAGCCGGTCGGCAGGCGAGACGGCGGGCGTCATGACCTCGGCCGCGGCGGTCTCGCTGTAGTCGGTTCGTATGTCTCCCGCGCCGTCTGACGGTACGGAGGCGACCGTACGGGCCTGCAGCACCGGACCCTCTTCCCCCTGCGCGGGCGTGGCCCGCACGAACAGCACGCGCTGGCCGTCGGGTGACCATGCCGGGTCGAAGTCCTCCCAGGCGCCGTCCTGCAGGGGACCGTCCTGGCCGTGCAGCCCGGTCAGTTGGGTCAGGGCGTCCGTACGGAGGTCCAGCACCCAGATCCGGTACGGGCTGCCGGTGACGGTGTCGCCGCTGCGCTCGGAGGAGAACGCGATGCGGGTGCCGTCCGGTGACCACGCGGGGCCGCGGTCGTCCCACGGGCCGTCCGTGCGCTGCTTCAGGCCGGAGCCGTCCGGGCGCAGCGTCCACAGATGGAAGCCGCCACCGCGGTAGGCGCAGACGACGAGTTGCTTGCCGTCGGGTGAGAACTGGGGGCGCGTGGGCTCGAGTTCGGGATCGGTGAGGGGGGTGGCACGGCCGCCTCGTCGCGGGAAGGACCACAGGACGTTCTGCACCTCGGCGACCAGTCGGTCGCCGTCGGGCGAGAGCGTGGCGGCTCCGTTGGTGGCGGCGGTGAAGGAGAGCGTGACTCCGGCCCCGGATGCGGAGGGCGCGAGGGGCGCGGCCAGGGCG
>NZ_JACBXA010000335.1 GCF_013870515.1 Streptomyces albidus (ex Kaewkla and Franco 2022)
GTACACGGCGAAGTACGCCAGCAGCACACCCGTCAGCAGAGGCAGGCCCGCGGCGGCGGCGCCCCCGTGGATGTGGCCGCCCGAACCGGACGCACCCTGCATCGCCAACGCCATGTAGACCATCGACAAGGCGCCCACCAGGTGGTGGACGTGATGGACCGCGGGGCGCCGACACCGGCCGCTCTCCCTCAGCAGCGTCAGCTCCCACACGGCCACCGCCCCGAAGGGCACCACGAAGGCGAGCGAGGGTACGGCGACGGGCACGCTGCCGGACAGCGCCATCACCGCCATCCCGAGACCCATCAGGGCCTCGCTCCCGGCAGTTCGCCGCTGCATCCCCCCGGCCCCCCTCGCGCGCAGCAGACACGCACCGCTGGTGACCGCGCACAGCGCCGTCAGCAACCAGCCGACCGTCGCCGAGCCGTGCATCGCCGACCTCCCCACTCGCCCCGAGGGAAGGCTGCCCGCCGTCGCGCCCGCACACGGGAGCGCAAAGGCGCAGCGGGGGAGCGCTCAGATGCCCGGCCGGTAGCGCATCGGATGATCTTCAGGGACCTCGACGACACAGATGCGTACACCGTCCGGATCGGCGATCCACATCTCGATGAGGCCCCACGGCTCCTTGGCCGGCGGCCGCAGCACCTCTGCGCCGGCGGCGGTCAGTTCACGGTGTGCGGCCTCGGCGTCCGGGACCTGCAGCCACAGTTGCAGGCCCGGTGAGGGAGGGGAGTCGGAACGCCCGGAGACCTCCAGGAAGCCGCCGCCGAGGAAGTAGACCGTGCCGCGCTCGGGCCCGGTACCGAACTCGCGGTGGACGGCGAGGCCCAGCATCTGCCCGTAGAAGGCCCGCGCGCGCTCGGGGTCGGTGGGCCGCAGCAGCACCCGGCTGCTCAGTACGTGCACCATGCCGCCGACTCTAGTCCGGCGGCGCCCGGATCACGGTGCGCCCCTTCCGGGCATCGGGGGCCGGGTACGGATCGGCAGACGTGCCTTAAGGTCGGTCGGCATGGAGAACGTCAAGGAGTCCGGCGCGCTGACCTTCCGTATCGCCGCCGAGGACGACATCCCCGCTCTCGTCTCGCTGGTCGAGTCCGCCTACCGCGGAGACGCCAGCCGGGCCGGATGGACCACCGAGGCGGACCTCCTGGAAGGACAGCGCACGGACCCCGAGGGCATCGCCGCAGTCGTCACCGACACCGGCAGCATCATGCTGGCGGTGGAGCGTGCCGGGCTGATCGTGGCCTGCTGCCAGCTCGAACGCCGGGACGAGCGCGCCTACTTCGGCATGTTCGCCGTCCGTCCCGAAATGCAGGGAGCGGGGCTGGGCCGGGCCGTGCTGGCCGAGGCGGAGCGCACCGTCCAGGCCGAATGGGGCGCGCGGGAGATGCAGATGACGGTGATCCGCCAGCGCGAGGACCTCATCGCCTGGTACGAGCGCCGGGGCTACACCCGCACCGGCCAACTCAGCCCGTTCCCCTACGGGGACGAGCGTTTCGGCATCCCGCAGCGCGACGACCTCGCCTTCGAGCTGCTGATCAAGCCCCTCGGCCCGCTGCCCTCTTGATCTCCGGCATATCGGTCACCACGCCGTCGAGTCCCAGTTCGCGGGCGAGGGAGAGCTCCTCGTCGGTGTTCACGGTCCAGCTGATGACCTTGATGCCGTCGGCGTGGCAGCGCTCGACGGTCTCGGCCTCCAGCCACCGCAGCTCGCAGGAGACCATGACGGCGCCCAGCTCGCGGGCGCGCTCGGGTGCGGTCGGCGTCGAGCGCCCTGTGACCAGCACCAGCGGCATCTCCGGCAGGTGGGTGCGGACCTCGCGGAGCGCCTCGTCGTGGAAGGAGATCACGGTGACCCGGTCGTGCAGGCCGAGTTCGTTGATCACTCCGACGAGTACCCGGGCCGCGGCGCGGTCCTTGATCTCCGCCTGCAGCGGCGACCGTACGGCCTCCACGACCTCCTCGAAGACCGGGATGCGCTCGCCCTGCCCGGCGTCGAGTTCGCGCAGTTCGGCCAGGGTGAAGTCGGCGATCGCGCCGGAGCTGTCGGTGGTGCGCGAGACGTCGGCGTCGTGCATCACCACCAGGGCACCGTCCTTGCTCAGGTGCAGGTCGAGTTCGATGACGTCGAACCCCTCGCGCTCTGCGCGGACGAAGGACCGGAGGGTGTTCTCGGGCTCGACGCCCATCACTCCGCGGTGTCCGACGGTGAGCAGTGACACGGCGCGCTCTCGCTTTCCTGTGGTGACGGTGCGCGGGCAGATGTGCGCGCCGCACAGACTAACGGCCGAACTGCCCGGCCCCCGATGCACGGTGAGACCGCCGCCAGCCGGACACGGGCCGGCGACGGAGCACCCAGGACCAGGGGACCGACACTGCATGTACGGCATCCCGACGGCAGATGAAGGAGCAGAGACGTGACCGAGACCTCGTCGCAAGGGCTGGAGAGGCTGGCCCCCGGGGCACGCGAGCTGATGGACGCCATGGCCTCCGTCTTCCCCGACGTGGGAGGCACGGTCACCGACGCCGCCGAGGCCCGGCGCATCCTCGCCCGGTCGATGCCGGAGCCGATACGGATGCCCGCGCTGCGGGAGGTCACCGACCGGACCATTCCGGGGCCCGAGGGCGCGCCGGACCTGCCGGTGAGGATCTACAGGCCGTACGAGGACGACTCGTCCCCCGTGGACGCGCGTCCCACGGTCGTCTTCTTCCACGGGGGCGGATGGGTGCTGGGGAACCTCGACACGCACGACTCCACGGCGAGGAACCTCTGCCGTGCCTCCGGCGCGGTGGTGGTCTCCGTCGACTACCGGCTGGCCCCCGAGGCACGCTTCCCCGAGCCTGCCCACGACGCCTACGCGGCAGTGTGCTGGGCCTCGGAGAACATCGCGCTGCTCGGCGGCGATCCCCAGGCGCTGGCGGTCGCGGGCGACAGCGCGGGCGGGAATCTCGCCACGGTGTGCACTCTCATGGCCAGGGAACGGGGCGGCCCGCGGATAGCGCACCAGTCGCTGATCTACCCCTCCACGGACCCGGCGGCGCAGACGCCCTCCCGCCGCGCCAACGCACAGGGGTACTTCCTGACCGAGGAGGCGATGCTCTGGTTCGGGGCCCAGTACTTCGGGCCGGACGCCGACCTGGCGCATCCGTACGCGGCTCCGCTGCACGCCGACCTGGCAGGACTGCCGCCCACGCACGTGATCACGGCGGGCTGCGACCCGCTGTGCGACGAGGGCCGTGCGTACGCGGCGAAGCTGGAGGAGGCCGGAGTGCCGGTGACCGAGGCGCACTTCCCGGGAATGTTCCACGGCTTTCTCGGGCTGGGTGAGCTGCTGCCGGACGCCGTCGAGGCCATGGCAGGCCTGGGCAAAGTCATTGCGGCAGCCGCATTGGACAGGAAGATCGACGGCTGAACCCGGGGGTTGAACGGATAATCTTCGGCCCCCTCCACTTGAGAGCCTGACCCGGCCCGGCTACCGTTTAGTGACGCCAGGTTCTTTTGTGGAGGGGAAGTCATGACGGAAATTCTTTCGTCCCAAGCCGTGGACGCCGGTGCTACGTCCGCTGAGCGTGTGGTCGAACACCCGGCATGGCCGCTGCTGAAGGCCGCGGTGGAAGCCATTCGTCCGGCGCAGTCCAAGGACGGCTCGATCGACTTCGAGGCAGAGGGCGCACCCTCACCGGCCGCCGTGGAGGCGGAGCTGGAGCAGATATGCGCGGCGGTGACCGACCTCTCCCCGCTGCTGCCGCACGACGCGGCCTACCACGAGGCGCTCGTCGCCGACCTGCGCCGCTGGGCGGCGGGCGGTTTCGCAGTCCCCGACTTCCTCGACTCCCTGCTGGCCTTCCAGCCCGCGCAGAACCGCGTGCACGGCCTCCAGCACCTGGTGCTCTTCCCGATGTACACCCAGAACGGCAACCCCGACCGCAACTTCGAGGCGGTCGTGCTGCGGATGGTCTGGCCCGACTGGCTCGCGGAGCTGGAGCGCACCCGCTACGACAACCCGCTCTTCTGCGGCATCACCTTCGAGGACTTCACCTCCGGCTACGACACCAACTCCGCGGTGCTCTTCCCGGAGACCGTCGCCGTGCGCGAGGCGCCCCCGCGCTTCTCCTGGGGCGGCATCTTCTGCGACCGCGAGGCCGCCCGCTTCCGTCGCGTCGTCGACGCCGCCTGCGACGTCACCAGCCTCGAACTGCCCGAGACGGCCCGGGAGCTGGTCTCCGACCAGTCGCGCTGCCAGCAGGCGTTCGTGCTGTGGGACATGGTGCACGACCGCACCCACAGCCACGGTGATCTCCCCTTCGACCCGTTCATGATCAAGCAGCGGCAGCCGTTCTGGATGTACGGGCTGGAGGAGCTGCGCTGCGACCTGACCGCCTTCCACGAGGCGGTGCAGCTGGAGGCCGACGGCTACCCGCAGGGCCGTGACGTCCAGTTCACCGTGCTGCTCGACCGCCTCTTCCGCTTCCCGGTCACCGGCGAGCGCAACCGCAACTACGACGGCCTGGGCGGCCAGCTCCTCTTCGCCTACCTCCACAGGCACGGGGCGCTGCGCTGGACGGACAACAAGCTTGCCGTCGACTGGGACCTCGCGCGTGAGGTGACGGTGCGGCTGCGCGAGGAGATCGAGACCCTGTACCGGGCGGGCATCGACCGTCCGAAGCTCGTGCACTGGTTCAAGGCGTACGAACTGGTCTCCTCCTACCTCTCGCCGCACCCCGGCTCGACGTGGGCCAAGGGTCCCGACGCCCTCGACCTGTCCCTGCCCCCGCGCAAGCTCGTGGACGACGTGCTTCCGGATGAGTTTCCGCTGAGCATGTTCTATGAGGCACTCGCGAAGAAGCTCCGTTCCGTGATCGCATCGACCAAGGGCATCACCGCGGAGACCCCGGTGCCTGCCGCTGCCTGAGCGGCGGAAGGGGTGCCGGTGAGTGTGCACCGGCGGACAGCGGAACTGCGGAACAGCGAGCGGCACGGCGACCCGGCGCGGTCGGGCGCCGAGACCAGGAGGCGACAGGCATGACCAACACCACGGCACGTGGCTACCGGGGCAACGGCAAGGGCAGCCTCGAAGGATCCGTCATCGCCGTAGCCGGAGCGGCCGGC
>NZ_JACBXA010000336.1 GCF_013870515.1 Streptomyces albidus (ex Kaewkla and Franco 2022)
CGCTCCGCTGTGCTGTCCGTCATGACCGTCCCGTCGTCCGCTTGCCTGCTCCTGCCGGCCCGCTCACCTGTGCCTGCCTCGCCGCCCGCGCCATCATGCCGGGTGGAGCGGGGCGTCGCCTGCGACAGGTCGGCGGCCGGGCGGCTCGCGTCACCCGGACGGTACTGTCGGCTCCGATGAGAAAGACCTTGATCGTCACCAACGACTTCCCGCCGAGGGCGGGTGGTATCCAGGCGTTCTTGCACAGCTTGACGCTACATCTGGACCCTTCGCGCGTCGTCGTCTACGCCTCCACCTACAAGCGCACCCGTGAAGGCGCGGAGGAGACCGCCCGGTTCGACGCGGAACAGCCCTTCGAGGTCGTCCGTGACCGCACGACCATGCTGCTGCCGACACCGAGGGTCACCCGGCGCGCAGCCGCGCTGCTGCGCGAACACGGCTGTGAGTCCGTATGGTTCGGCGCTGCCGCACCGCTGGGCCTGATGGCGCCCGCGCTGCGTCAGGCCGGGGCACGGCGGCTGGTCGCCACGACGCACGGGCACGAGGCCGCCTGGGCGCAACTGCCCGTCTCCCGGCAGCTGTTGCGCCGCATCGGGGAGGGCACGGACACGATCACCTATCTCGGCGAGTACACCCGGTCGAGGATCGCCCGTGCCCTGACCCCTCGGGCCGCCGCCAGGATGGTGCAACTGCCGCCCGGCGTCGACGAGAAGTCCTTCCACCCGGGCTCGGGCGGAGACGCTGTACGCGCGCGGCTCGGCCTCACCGACCGGCCCGTGATCGTCTGTGTCTCCCGGCTGGTGCCGCGCAAGGGCCAGGACACCCTGATCCGCGCGATGCCCCGGATCCTCTCCCGGGTGCCGGACGCCGTGCTGCTGATCGTGGGCGGCGGCCCGTACCGCGGACGGCTGGAGAAGCTGGCCGAGGCGACCGGAGTGACGGGGGCCGTGCAGTTCACCGGCGCCGTCCCATGGGACGAACTGCCGGCCCACCACGGTGCCGGCGACGTCTTCGCGATGCCGTGCCGCACCCGCCGCGGCGGTCTGGACGTGGAGGGGCTCGGCATCGTCTATCTGGAGGCCTCGGCCACCGGACTCCCCGTCGTCGCGGGCGACTCGGGCGGCGCCCCCGACGCCGTGCTGCACGGTGAGACCGGCTGGGTCGTACGGGGCGGAGCCCCCGACGAGGCCGCCGACCGCATCAGCACGCTCCTGGAGGACCCGGGGCTGCGTGCGCGCATGGGCGAGCGGGGCAGGGAATGGGTGCTCGAACGCTGGAGACGGGACCTGCTCGCGGAGCGGCTCAAGGAGCTGCTCTGAACCGGTCGACCGCCCGTCGGTGCCGAGGCGCGGTGCCCCGCACCGACGGGGCGCCGGCCGGTCTCAGACGTACAGCGCTTCGATCTCGTCGGCGAAGTCCTTGGCCACGACTCCGCGCTTGAGCTTCAGCGACGGCGTGATGTGCCCCGACTCCTCCGTGAACTGGATGCTCAGCACCTTGAACTTCCGTACGGACTCGGCCCGGGAGACCAGGGCGTTGCCCGCGTCCACGGCCAGCTGGAGCTCGGCCACCAGTTCCTTGTCCTGAAGCAGCGTCTCGTGCGAGAGCCCGGACTTGCCGTGCTCCTCGGCCCAGCGCGGCAGGAACTCCTCGTCGACGGTGAGCAGCGCGCCGACGAACGGACGGCCGTCGCCGACGACCATGCACTCGGCGACCAGGGCGTGTCCGCGGATGTGGTCCTCGATGACGGACGGGGCGATGTTCTTGCCGCCGGCCGTCACCAGGATCTCCTTCTTGCGCCCGGTGATGGCGAGGTAGCCGTCCGGGTCGAGGGTGCCGAGGTCGCCGGTGTGGAACCAGCCGTGGGAGAGGGCTTCCTGCGTGGCCTGCTCGTTGTTCCAGTAGCCGGCGAAGAGGTGCTCGCCGTGCAGCAGCACCTCGTTGTCGTCCGCGATGCGGATGACGGAACCGGGGAGCGGCTGGCCGACGGTGCCGATCTTCTGCCTGTCGAACGGGTTGAAGGCGGTGGCCGCACAGGACTCGGTGAGGCCGTAGCCCTCCAGCACGGTGAAGCCGATGCCGCGGTAGAAGTGCCCGAGCCGCTCGCCCAGCGGGGCGCCGCCGGAGATCGCGTGGGTGGCGCGGCCGCCAAGCACCGCGCGGAGCTTGCTGTAGACGAGCATGTCGAAGAGTTTGTGGCGCAGCCTCAGCTTGAGCGAAGGGCCCGAAGGGTCGTCCAGCGCGCGGCTGTAGGCGATCGCGGTCTCGGCGGCCTTGTCGAAGATCTTGCCCTTGCCGCCAGCCTGGGCCTGTGCCCGGGCGGAGTTGAAGACCTTCTCGAAGACGCGCGGCACGCCCAGCACCATCGTCGGGCGGAAGGCGCCCAGTTCGTCGGTCAGCGTCTTCACGTCGGAGACGTGGGCGAGCTTGATCGGCGCCATCACGGCGGCCACCTGCACCAGCCGGCCGAAGACGTGGGCGATGGGCAGGAAGAGAAGCACGGAGGACTCGCCCGTACGGAACATCGGGCGCAGCCGCTCGACGACGTTGCCGCACTCGGCGAAGAAGCTGCGGTGGGTGAGCACGCAGCCCTTGGGGCGGCCCGTGGTCCCGGAGGTGTAGACGATGGTGGCGGGGGAGTCGGCGTGCGCGGTGGAGCCTCGGGCCTCGACCGTCGCGTCGGGCACGTCGGCGCCGCTCCGCGTCAGCAGGTCGATCGCGCCCGTACCGGCGGCACTTGCCGAGGGCTCGATCTGCCAGGAGTGCGCGAGGGCGGGAAGCCGGTGGCGCACGGCCTCGACGGCCTCGGTGTGCGCATCGGTCTCCACGACGCAGGCGACGGCACCCGAGTCGCCCAGTATCCACGCGATCTGTTCCTGCGAACTCGTCTCGTACACCGGCACGGTGACGGCTCCGGCGCTCCAGATCGCGAAGTCCAGCAGCGTCCACTCGTAGCGCGTGCGGGACATCAGGGCCACGCGGTCGCCCGGCTCGATCCCGGCAGCGATCAGGCCCTTGGCCGCAGCCCGCACCTCGGTCAGGAACTCGGCGGCGGTGACGTCCACCCACTGCCCGTCCTGCTTGCGTGCGACGACGGCGACTTCGGGATGCTGGGCCGCGTTACGGCGGATGAGATCCGTCAGATTGCCGTCGGCTGGGACCTCGTAGAGGGCCGGAAGGCTGAACTCGCGCAAGACTGCTGCTCCTCGTCGGCGCCGGACATGGTGGCCGTCGAGGTGCGGCCTCCGATGGCTCGGTCCAAGACCTGGGGGAGATCTTGAATGATTGACGGGCCGGACGTTACCCACGGGTAGGGGTGTGAGGGTAGGGGGTGGCACTGAGATGTCTTATGCGTCACACGCCTCGGTCCTGTCCGCGGAAGCCTAATCCACGTATGCGGTGACGGGGAAGTAACCGCAGGTGGGGAAGGTCCTTTGGCGGGGTGCCGCGCACGGGGCTCCCCGATCTAGGGTGTGGGGCATGCGAGTCCACGTGGTCAGCGACGTACACGGCAACAGCCGGGACCTGGCTGGGGCGGGCGAGGGAGCCGACGCGCTCGTGTGCCTGGGGGATCTCATCCTCTTCCTCGACTACGCCGACCACTCCCGCGGCATCTTCCCCGAGCTGTTCGGAGTCGAAAGCGCGGACCACATCGTGGAGTTGAGGACCGCGCGCCGTTTCGCGGAGGCGCGCGAGTTCTCGGCCCGCCTCTGGGCGGGCGTCGACCGCGCGGCCGCCACGGAAGCGGCCGTCCGCAAGCAGTACGCCGAGTTGTTCGCGGCCTTCCCCGCTCCGACGTACGCGACGTACGGCAACGTCGACATGCCGCCCCTGTGGCCGGAGTACGCGCAGCAGGGCACCACCGTCCTGGACGGTGAGACGGCCGACATCGGCGGTCTGCGCTTCGGATTCGTGGGCGGCGGTCTGAAGACTCCGATGCGCACGCCGTACGAGATCGACGACGAGACGTACGCGGCGAAGGTCGAGGCGCTGGGAGAGGTCGACGTGCTCTGCTCCCACATCCCGCCCGACGTCCCGGAGTTGTGCTACGACCGGGTGGCGCGCCGCTTCGAGCGCGGAAGTGAGGCGCTGCTGGAGGCGATCCACGCCGTGCGGCCGCGCTTCCATCTCTTCGGGCACGTCCACCAGCCCCTGGTGCAGCGGATGCGGGTCGGCCGGACCGAGTGCGTGAACGTGGGGCACTTCAACGCGACGGGCACGCCCTGGGTGCTGGAGTGGTGATCGACTCCTCGTCTCCCGCTGCCATGGGTGCCGCACAGGGCGTAAGCCTGGCCGCCACTCGGGGTGCCGTACACGCGCGATAGCCTTCGAGCGGCAATCGAGGGCCGGCTCGCAGCAATGGAGGATCCACGGCGATGGCGGAACACACCAGCTCGAACATCACCATCGATGCGGCGCCCGCTGCCGTGATGGGAGTGATCTCCGACTTCGCCCGCTACCCCGAGTGGACGGACGAGGTGAAGGAGGCCGAGGTCCTCTCCCAGGACTCGGAGGGACGGGCCGAGCAGGTGCGGCTGCTGCTGGACGCCGGCGCCATCAAGGACGAGCACACCCTGGCCTACGAGTGGACCGGCGAGCACGAGGTCCGCTGGTCGCTGGTGAAGTCCCAGATGCTTCGCTCGCTGGACGGCGTCTACCGGCTCACCCCGGCCGACGGCGGTGAACGCACCCAGGTCACCTACCAGTTGACCGTCGACGTCAAGATTCCGATGCTGGGCATGATCAAGCGCAAGGCGGAGAAGGTCATCATCGACCGCGCGCTCTCGGGTCTGAAGAAGCGGGTCGAATCGGGTGGTGGCGCCACCGAGGACCAGGGCGCCGCCAAAGGCTGAGCCCGGGGTGTCCCGGCCCGACGACGAACGGCCCACGGCAGGACCCGCCGCGGCCGGAGCCGCCCGGCAGAACGCCGGTGCGCCCGACGCCACCGCGCAGGGCGACCGGCGCGACGCGGCCGCTCAGAGCGAGGACGACGGATCAGCGGCCGAACGCCCTTCGCCGCGCACCGTGTTGATCACGGGCCCCGGCGGTTCGGGTCGTACCACCGTTGCCGCAGCC
>NZ_JACBXA010000337.1 GCF_013870515.1 Streptomyces albidus (ex Kaewkla and Franco 2022)
AGGCGCACCTGGCGAAGATCGGCGGCGCCAAGCGCTTCACGCCCTCCGCGGACCTGCTCGGACGGGGAGAACCCGGCGCGCAGCCTCAAGCCCTCATCCGAATCCGGGCCTGCGGTCGATCGCATCAAGGACCGCGGCAGGCTGGTCGTCGGCGTCGATCAGAACAGCTATCTGTGGGGTTACCGGGACCCCACGACCGGCAAGATCGACGGCTTCGACATCGATCTGGTGCGCGCCATAGCGAAGGATCTGCTGGGCGACGACCCGGAGATCACCTACAAGACCGTTCCGACCGATCAGCGCATCCCCGCGATCAGGAACGGCGATGTCGACATGGTCGTGCGCACCATGACGGTCAACTGCGAACGGATCAAGGAAGTCGCCTTCTCCACCGCCTACTTCGAGGCCGGACAGCAGCTGCTCGTGCCCAAGCAGAAGAAGGACGGCAAGAGCGACGCGGACGGCAGGAACGGCACGGACGGTAAGAACGGCGCCGGCTCCGGAGTCACGGGCTTCGACGAGAGCCTGCGCGGCAAACGGCTGTGCTTCGCCGAGGGTTCGACGGCTCAGACGCTGATGGAGAGCGGCAAGTACCGGGACCTGGGCGCCGAGCCGGTCGTGGTCGCCAACCAACTCGACTGCCTGGTCCGGCTCCAGCTCGGCAGGGCGGACGCCACGCTCACCGACAGCGCCCTCGGCGCGGGGCAGGCCGCACAGGACCCGTCCGTCGAACTCATCGGCGAGCCGGTGACGTCGGAGCCCTACGCGGTCGCCATGAACCTGAAAGACGAAGACCTGGTGCGCAGGGTCAACAGCGTGCTGGACGACTACCGCAAGGGCGGCGACGACAGCCGCTGGCGCACGTCGTACGACAAGTGGCTCGCCGACGACATCATGGGTACGGACGAGGGGAAGGAACTCGCTCCGCCGAAGCCGAAGTACCGGGACTGACCGCCCGGTTGACAGCCACACCAGACCACGACGAAGCAGTGAGGTGATCGATGGGGCCCGCGGGACCCACCGGGCCGGTGATGAGCCGGGAGGAGGCCGACCGAGCGCTGGAGCGGCTGACCGCTGAGCACGAAGCGGTCGAGTCGTCGCTGCTCGCGCTCCAGGACCACGCCGGCCGCCGTCTTCTCGAAGGCGCGCGGCTCACCGGCACGACCGCGCACCGGTGGGCGCAGGCCGAGGCGGCCATCACCCAGCTGTGGAACGTCTTCGACCACTACAGCGCCGCCCTCACGCAGGCGCAGGAGGTGCGCGACCGGCGCCGCTGGCCCAGCCGTGAGGATCTCGCGGAGCTGACAGAGCTGTTGCGCGGCCCGCGCACCGTTCCCGGCAGCGCACTCAACGCCGGGATCGGCGGCACGGAAGGGCCACGGCTCGCCGAGGAGGTGACGCTGAGCGGGCTCGTCGAGTGGATGAACAACTGGTACGCGCAGGCCCTCGACGTGGTCGCGGCGGCCGACTCCGTCTGGTCGGCGCTGCCGGCCCGCATAGACCTGCTCGCGGCCGAGCTGCGGCGGGTGCAGTCGCTCGCCCACTCCGTCGGCGTGCGCCCCGGTGAGCACCCCTCCGGTGACGAACTGGAGCGCACCACGGAGGAACTGACCGCGCTGCGTGCCGAAGTGGTCGCCGACCCGCTCGCCTTCTGGACCCGTGCGGGCGGCAGCAGCGCCCCCGGCGGCGGCAGGCCGGACACCTCCCGCTACGACAGCGCCGCGCGTGCGCTGGAGGACATCCGGCGTGAGATCGACGCCGTGCTCAGCGTGCGTCAGGACTCCGAGCAGAGGCTCATGCGGCTGCGCGACGTCCTCTCTCGCGCCGACCGCACCCTCGCCGAGGCCCGCGAGGCGCGCGGCGAGGTGCTGGCCAAGATCGCCGCTTCTGAGGTCCCCGCCGTCAGCGGGCCGGCGACCGCCCTGCACGAACAGCTCACGTCCGCGGCCGAGTTCAGGCGGCACTCCCAGTGGCACCGCCTCTCACCGCTGCTGGAGAGCCTCGAACGGAGCGCGGACGACGAGTTGGACCGGGCACGGGCAGAGCTGTCCGCCGTGACGGCGCCGTTGGCCGTACGGGCCGAGCTGCGCGGGCGTCTGGACGCGTACAAGGCCAAGGTTGCTCAGCACGGCATGGCCGAGGACCGCATGCTGATCGAGCGGTACGACGTGGCGCGCCGGATGCTGTGGAGCGCTCCGTGCGATCTGCGGGCGGCCGAGGACGCGGTGCTGCGCTATCAGCATGCCGCGCAGGAGGTTCTGACACCCCGCCAGGCCGACTCCGCACCGGCCGAGGGGATGGCCGACTCGTGAGCGACGTGCGGGGTGGTGCGGGAGGCGTGGGCACAGCGGGAGCCCACGGCGGCGGCGACACCTCCTCCGCCCTCAACAAGCCCTGCCAGCGGCCCGGTTGTGAGGGCCGGTACGAGGACATGGGCGGCGGCGAGCTGTACTGCGACACCTGCGGGCTGGCTCCCGTCGTCGCACCGGGAGGCATGCTCGGAGCCGCGCCGACCGGGATGACGAGCGCGGCGCGGGGGAGTGCGGCGTCGTCCGCGTCCGCCGGGTCGCGCGCCTCCTCGCGTTCGTCGGCGCGTGCGTCGTCCCGCTCCAGGTCTTCCCGGCGTTCGGTCTCCGGGCGGCTCGCGCAGGACCTGACCGGGGAGAGCACCGCCCGCGCCGTCTCCGTACGCAGCTCCTCCCGCTCCTCGGCCGCCGGCTCGGGCCGCAACAGGCTCGGTGCGGGCCTGGTGTCCGTACCCGAGGTGCCGAAGGCCGATCCGGGCACCGTCGTCCTGGACGATCCGGAGGTGCCGGAGCGCAAGCGGTTCTGCAGCAACAGCGAGTGCGGCGTCGCAGTGGGACGTGCGCGCGGCGACCGGCCGGGCCGCACCGAGGGGTTCTGCACCAACTGCGGTCACCCCTACTCCTTCGTGCCCAAGCTGCGTCGAGGAGACGTGGTGCACGGGCAGTACGAGGTCGCGGGCTGCCTCGCGCACGGCGGGCTCGGCTGGATATACCTGGCCGTCGACCGTGCGGTCTCCGACCGCTGGGTGGTGCTCAAGGGCCTCCTCGACACCGGTGACCAGGACGCGATGGCCGCCGCCATCTCCGAACGGCGCTTCCTCGCCGAGATCGAGCACTCCAACATCGTCCGCATCTACAACTTCGTCGAACATCTCGACAAGCGCACCGGAAGCCTCGACGGCTACATCGTCATGGAGTACGTCGGCGGAAAATCCCTCAAGGAGATCGCCAACGGGCGCCGCACGCCGGGCGGAAGGCGTGACCCCGTCCCCGTCGAGCAGGCGTGCGCGTACGCGCTGGAGGCGCTGGAGGCGCTGGGCCATCTGCACAGCAGGAACCTGCTCTACTGCGACTTCAAGGCCGACAACGCCATCCAGCAGGAGAACCAGCTCAAGCTCATCGACATGGGCGCGGTGCGCCGTGCCGACGACAACGAGAGCGCGATATACGGGACGGTCGGCTACCAGGCGCCCGAAGTCGCCGCCGACGGCGCCTCGGTGGCCTCCGACCTCTACACGGTGGCGCGCACCCTGGCGGTGCTGACCTTCGACTTCCAGGGCTACACGAACGTCTTCGTGGACAGCCTTCCCGATCCGGAGAACATCGGGATCTTCCAGCAGTACGAGTCCTTCTACAGGTTCCTCGTGCGGGCGACCGACCCGGATCCGCACCGCCGCTTCGCCTCTGCCGCCGAGATGTCCGAGCAGCTGACGGGTGTGCTGCGCGAGGTCGTCGCGGTGCAGACGGAACGTCCGCGGCCCGCGATGTCCACGCTCTTCGGCCCTGAACTGCGCGTGGCGGACACCGAGTTGCTGGAGCGGACGTCCGGCGACACCTCCACGCTGGGCGCCCGCATCGATGCTGCCCGCATCGATGCTGAGGGCCCTGTGCGGGACGCCGCCGTGCCGGGGCAGAGGAAGCCGTCGCACCAGGCCGACGGAAACGCTGCGGCGCCGCGCGAAGCCGTACGGCTCACGCCCCTGCTCGTACGTGCCACGGCCCTCGCGCTGCCCGTTCCGCGTGCGGACGCGGGTGACCCCAACGCGGGGTTCCTGGCCGGTCTTGCGGCGTCCGCGCCCGCCGAACTGATCAGCGCGCTGCGGGAGGCGCCCACCGACTCGGTCGAGCTGCGCCTGCGACGGCTGCGTGCGCACCTGGAGCTGGAGAGCGCCGAGGACCGGGCCGCTGCCGCGGAAGAGCTGGCGGCTCTGGAGCAACGGCATCCCGACGACTGGCGCGTCATCTGGTACCGCGGTCTTGCGGCCCTCGTCGGCGGCGACAGGGAGACCGCCGCGCTCGCCTTCGACGCGGTCTACGACGCCTTTCCGGGCGAGCCCGCACCCAAGCTCGCGCTCGCCGTGTGCGCGGAGGTGCTCGGGCAGTCGGACAACGCAGCCGAGTACTACCGGCTCGTGTGGGCGACCGACCGTGCCTACGTCAGCGCCGCCTTCGGGCTCGCACGGGTACGTCTCGCGACGGGCGACCGGTACGGCGCGGTGACGGCTCTGGATTCCGTACCGGAGGCGTCCATCCACTACACCGCGGCGCGCGTCGCCGCGGTGCGTGCGCGTATAAGGCAACGCGCACCGCACGAGCCGCTGCTCGAGGACCTGTACGCCGCGGCGCGTCAGGTCGAGCGGCTGCGGGACGTCGGTCTCGACGCCCCGCGGAGGGAGGCGCTGACCACCGAAGTGCTGGGCAGCGCGCTGGACTGGGTACTCGCGGGACGACACGGTGCTCCACCTCCGGCTCCGCCGGACGCCGTGCGGACCGGCCCGAGCCCCGCGCACATCGGGCCGCTGCTCGGCAGCCCGCTGGACGAGGCAGGTCTGCGTCACGGGCTCGAGCGCTCGTACCGCCTGCTTGCCAGACTCGCGCAGTCCGGCAACGAGAGGATCGAACTGGTGGAACGGGCCAACCGATTCCGCCCCAGGACGTGGGTGTGACCATGCTTGATCAACTGTCCGCGTGCCCGAGCTGTCACGAGCCGCTGGAGAAGGGCGACCGCTTCTGCGGCGTGTGCGGTGCCGACCTGACGGT
>NZ_JACBXA010000338.1 GCF_013870515.1 Streptomyces albidus (ex Kaewkla and Franco 2022)
CGATGGCCACGGCGGCGAGCGCCACGAGGACGAAGCTGAGCAGGTGCGGTCCGGCCGAGCCTCGGCAAGCGCTTCGGCGCCCGGCTGGTCGACGGCGTCCTCACCTCGGTGGTGGCGGTCGGCGTCGCCTTCCCCTTCGCGGGCCAGGCCGTCGACCACATCAAGCAGAAGATGGACGCCGTCCGGCAGGCGGGCGAGACCAAGCAGGTCTGGCTCATCGACGGCACGACCGGCGGCTATCTCGCCATCGTCCTCGGAGCGCTGCTGCTGTTCGGCCTGCTCTACGAGGTGCTGCCCACCCTGCGCTGGGGGTGCACCCTCGGCAAGAAGATGTTCGGGCTCAAGGTGCTGACCATGGAGCAGCAGGAGCGGCCCGGCTTCGGCAGTGCCTTCGTGCGATGGCTGACCTACGGCGGGCTGGCGGTCCTGGTGGTCGGCGTGGTCAACGTCCTGTGGTGCGTCTTCGACCGGCCGTGGCGCCAGTGCTGGCACGACAAGATCGCGGGCACCTTCGTCTCCAGGGACTCCGGCGAGATCCGTCTCTGACGCCGGCGGTCACCCGGCGTGCGTCACCCTGATGACGCACGCCGGATGCGAGGGGGCTCCGGGCGCGTTCCACTCGGCGCATGAGCACGGATGAGCCCGACCAGGACCCGTTCCGTAAGCGGGAGCAGCCGAAGGACCAGCAGGGACACCGGGGCGAGCCGGGTGAGCCGGGCGGATCCGGCGAGCCTCCGCCTTCGTATGGAGGTGGTCCCTACGGCAGCCCGCCACCGGGCCCGGGAGGAGCCGACCCGTACGGCAGCGGCGCACAGGGCCCGTACGCGGGCGGTCCGTACGCCAGCAATCCGTACGGCGGCGTGGCCGGTGCGGCCGATCCGCTCGCGGGCATGCCGCCATTGGCCTCGCGGGGCAAGCGGCTTCTGGCGCGCATCATCGACGCACTGCTCATCGCCATCCCCGTCGGCCTCATCATGGGATTGGCGCAAGGTGGTTGGGGCACGGGAGACGACGGCCGTATCTACGGCCAGCAAGGCGTCTACACGCTCGTCTACGTTCTCTACGAGGGCCTCATGCTGACCAAGTCCGGTCAGACGGTGGGCAAGAGGCTCATGCGCATCCGCGTCGCCCTGCTGTCCGACGGTGCGGTGCCGCGTGGGGCGCCGGGCTGGATCCGGACGCTGGTCTATCACGTGCCGCCGCTGGTGCCCTGCGTGGGCTTTCTCTTCTGGCTGGTGAACGTGCTGTTCTGCACCTGGGACAAGCCCTACCAGCAGTGCCTGCACGACAAGACGGCGAAGACCGTGGTCGTCGCCGCCGACTGACGTCTGTCCGCGGCCGGTTCGCTTCTGTCAGGGACGCAGCGAGGGCTCTGCCACGCGATGCGCGGAGCGCTGTGCCCGCAGGGGCGAGCCGTGCGCCGCGGCCACGTCGTGCCTGGCGTGGACGCGGGAGGAGGCGCCCGCCACGGTGTGAGCCGCGGCCCGCTGCGACTTCGCGGAGCCGGCGCCCGCACGTGTACGGCGGACGAACGAGGCCCGTGGCGCGGTGACGGCCACCAGCACGCCGAGCACGAGAGCGACCACTGCGATCACCGCCACTCCGGGCCCTGATGGAGCCCGTGAGAGCAGCAGCATGGCGAGGGTCGAACAGACGACGGTGACCGAACCGTAGGCGAACTGTGCGGGGGTCGGACGCGGCATGGCGTGATCCGTCCTCGGGAGACGTGTCGGGGGTGTGTGGGCCGGGTGATCGATCCGGCATGAGAGTGCTCTGAGAATGACTCTACGATCCGGGATGCCCGGCCTGACACCACGGTAAGCGTGACCTGACCCACGGTGGCGTTGCACAGGGGGCGCACAGTCGCACAACGGCTCCGGCGTCCCAACTGGCGGACACGGCGGGCGACTTGTGAGTTGTGTTCGAATCTATGCCTCAGGGTCTGTCTTTTCTCCCGCCTCTACTGTCGAATACCTCCTGTCACATCACTTTCCACAGGGGAGGGCACCGCAGAGGTGAACGGCAGACGGAGATCCAGGAGATCGAGAGCGGCCGCGCTCGCGACCACAGTCGCAGCGATAGGCGCCACCGCACTGATACCCGCCAGTGCGGCACAGGCCGACCAGGCCCCTCAGTCGGCGTATCCGGCTATCCAGTCCGGGAAGGCCATGCCCGGCTCGCCGGGCCAACGCCACGGCGGACACAGCGAGGACAACCTCAAGGGCCCGTTCGACAAGGAGCAGAACGCCGAGCGCCAGGCCGCCCTCGAGCAGGTGGCGCAGGGCGACGCCGAGGTGGTCAAGCGCAACGGCTCCAAGGTGGTCAAGCTCGACAGCGGCAAGTACGTCGAGTTGAAGCGCGAGAAGACCGACAAGATCTTCACCATTCTGGTCGAGTTCGGCGACAAGGTCGATGAGGAGTACGGCGGCGACCCCGGCCCCGTGCACAACAAGATTCCCGCGCCGAAGCGCAAGGACGACAACTCCACGTACTGGAAGAAGGACTTCAACCAGAAGCACTTCCAGAACATCTACTTCTCGAAGAAGACCGAGGACTCGGTCAAGAGCTACTACGAGAAGCAGTCCTCGGGCCGTTACTCGGTCGACGGCACGGTCTCCGACTGGGTCAAGGTCGACTACAACGAGGCCCGTTACGGCTCCAACTACTGCGGCGACTCCAACTGCCCCACGGTGTGGGACGCGGTGCGCGACGGCGTCAACACGTGGGTCAAGGACCAGAAGGCGGCCGGCAAGAGCGACGAGGAGATCTCCGCTCAGCTCGCGGACCACGACAAGTGGGACCGCTACGACTTCGACCAGGACGGCAACTTCGACGAGCCCGACGGCTACATCGACCACTTCCAGTTCGTGCACGCGGGCGAGGACGAGTCGGCCGGCGGCGGCGCCGAGGGCGAGAACGCCATCTGGGCCCACCGTTGGTACGCCTACGGAAGTGACGCGGGTAGAACCGGCCCCGAGGACAACAAGGCGGGCGGCACCGAGATCGGTGACACCGGCATCTGGGTCGGCGACTACACGGCGCAGCCCGAGAACGGCGGACTGGGCGTCTTCGTCCACGAGTACGGCCACGACCTGGGCCTGCCGGACCACTACGACACCACGGGCCAGGGCGAGAACTCGGTCGGGTTCTGGTCGATCATGTCCGTGGGTTCCTGGCTCAACAAGGGCAAGGACGCCATCGGCGACTCCGCGGGCGACATGAGCGCCTGGGACAAGCTGCAGCTCGGCTGGCTCGACTACGACAAGGCCAAGGCGGGCAAGAAGTCGACGCACAAGCTCGGCACGCACTCGTACCAGACGAAGCAGAAGCAGGCCGTCATCGTCGAGTTGCCCGAGAAGGACGTCACCACCACCATCACCAAGCCCGATCAGGGTGAGAAGCAGTGGTGGAGCGGCAGCGGCGACGACCTGCGCAACTCCCTGACGCGCAGCGTCGACCTCACGGGCAAGTCCAAGGCCTCGATGGACCTTCGGGGTTGGTGGGACATCGAGGAGAACTACGACTTCCTCTACACCGAGGTCTCCCAGGACGGCGGCGCGACGTTCAAGCCGATCGACGGAACGTCGGACGGCAAGCCCATCCCGCGCGACGGCAGCGACCAGCCCGGGCTCACCGGAGTCTCGAAGACGTACCACGATCTCTCCTTCCCCCTCGACGAGTTCGCGGGGAAGAAGATTGATGTTCGCTTCCGCTATCTGACGGATGGTGGGGTGGCCCAGAAGGGCTTCGCCGCGGACTCCCTCAGCATCACGGCGGACGGCGAGAAGGTCGTCGAGGACGACGCCGAGGGCGACGACGACAACGGCTGGGCCACGAAGGGGTTCTCGCGCATCGGGGAGTCGTTCACGAAGCCCTACGCGCAGTTCTACATCGCTGAGAACCGCAACCACGCCTCGTACGACAAGTCGCTGAATTACGGCCCGTACAACTTCGGTTGGACCTCCACGAGGCCCGACTGGGTCGAGCGTTACGCGTACCAGAAGGGCCTGCTGCTGTGGCAGTGGGACACCTCCCAGCTGGACAACAACGTCTCGGCGCACCCGGGTGAGGGCCTGATCCTTCCGGTCGACGCACACGCCAAGCCGGAGAAGTGGTCGGACGGCAAGCCGCTGCGCAACCGCATGCAGGCCTACGACTCGCCCTTCAGCTGGTTCCCGACGAAGGGGATGACTCTCCACAACGACGGCAAGCCCGCAAAGGTCAAGGCGAAGAAGGGCGTATCCGTCTTCGACGACCACAAGGGGACGTACTGGTACGAGTCGAACCCCACCGCGGGGGTCAAGGTGCAGGACACCAACACCAAGATCAAGATCGTGGAACAGCCCCGCTCGGGTAAGACGATCACCCTCCAGGTGAGACCTTCCACAAATTAATTTGCATCGTTGCAGGTCAAAACATGATCGGCCGTTGCCCCCCTGGCGGGCAGCGGCCGATCGCGTTTAGATGCACGTGACGGACCTCTTCGGAGGTCCACCGGAACAGTCTCGCGGGGGTGTTGTTGATCATGGCTGGAGGCGGATTCGTCCAGCTGCCGGACGGAAGCGTGATCGTTGCGCTGACCTTGCCGGTACCGGCTCAGCGGGTGCACAGGCACTCCGGGCCGGACACGGGGGCGACCACGGATGCGGGCCCGGAGGAGGCCGGCGACGGCCGTGCTCGCGGCCCGGTGCGACAGGGCCGCAGGGGCGGCCCGTACGACGGTGCGATGCCCGAGCGGCGGCGCTGGTCCGCCCACGCGGACGAGGCGCGCACGGTCCGTGCCGTCACGTCACGACGGCACGGCGACGAGCGGAACGTCCGCGTGCTCGTCCACTCGCTGAACCGGGCCCGTGCCCTGACCAGGCTGCGGAATCTCGGCATGCGAGCGGTCTACCTGCGCGGCAACGCCGAGCCGCCGACCGCGGACGAGATCACCGCGGTCCTGCACCACCCCGACGGCCTGGTCTGGCGCATGGCCCCGAGCGACGACCGCGAGTCCTTCCACCCGATCGAGTCCCTGCTGCACCCCTCGGACCGGGTGCACACGGGGTAGCCCGCGCTT
>NZ_JACBXA010000339.1 GCF_013870515.1 Streptomyces albidus (ex Kaewkla and Franco 2022)
CCCGCTCGCATACCTCCGCCACGGAGCCCCGCGGACGACTCGGCACTCCCGCCCGTCACGCCCGCACCCTCCGACGTGTCCGGTCTCTCAGACCTGTCCGAGCTGCCGCACCTGTACGGGCTGAGCGGCCCGCCCTCACCGGACATCCCGTCCGAGCAGCCCGCGTACGACCACAGGGTGCTCAAGTCGTTGCTGGGAGCGTGGGCTCTCTCCGCCTGCTCGATCGACGAGACGGCAGCCGTCGAAGGGCACTTGAGCGACTGCGGCACGTGCGCGGAGGAAGCGCTGCGGCTGCGGGACGCGGTCGGCCTGCTGCATCCCGAGGACAGCCTGGACCTGGATCCCATGCTCCGCTCACGCGTCCTCCAGGGCTGCATGGTGAAGCGTGCACCGCGCGTCCCCGTCCCCGAGTGGGCCGCGCCCTTCGACGCGGAGACCTCGCGACTCGACGCCCTCCTGCGGGACATGGCGGACGCGGAGTGGCTGGCCCCGGTGCTGCTGCGCTGGTTCGACGGTCAGCAGCAGACGGAGCGGGAGACCACGGTCGCCGGTGTCATAGCCCATCTGCTGGCCGTGGACGGGCTGGTGGCCGCCACGCTCGGGCTTCCCGACCCGCTCGACGCCGACGGGAACGGCGAGGGCAGGGGCGGCAGCGGTGTCAGCGGGGAGCACACAGCGACGGCCGGCGCGGTGAGTGCCCAAGGAGCAGTGCCGGCGGGCCCCACCGCGCGCACCGAGGAGTTCTGGCGCGCGGACTCCGATGTTCTCCGTACGCCCAGCGCCCGCGGTCACTGGCGGGACCAGGGTCACGCGATGGTCCGTACGGCCTCTTTCGCCGGGCAGGGTGTCGCCGAACTCGAGGTGTCCTACGGGGGTTTCGCGCTCCCCGTCCGTGACGCCCTGCTGGACCGCGCCTTCGAGTGCTGGGTCCACGCCGAGGACATCGCCGAGGCCATCGACTATCCGTACGACGCACCGCAGGGCGCGCACATGCACCACATGGTCGACCTCGCCGCCCGGATGCTGCCCGGTTCGATCGCGTGGCGGCGCCGCAGAGGCCTCGCCTCCCCACCGCAGCGGCTCGCACCGGCCGGCACACCTGGGCGCGCACTGCATCTGGAGGTCGAGGGCGACGGCGGTGGCGACTGGTACATCCCGCTGGATTCCCCCGCGGCGAGTGCTCGCCCTGCGGACACGGTCGCCCATGTGGCGCTGGACGGCTATGAGTTCTGCCAGCTCGCCGCCGGTCACGTGCCGCCCCTGGAGGCGGCAGCCGGGCAGGACGGGGACCGCGAGGCAATCCGCGACGTCCTGTTCGCGGCCGCGTCGTTGTCGCGGATGTAGCCCCCGCGCACAACGACCCTCCTGGACGGCCGGGGCCCCGACGGGCGGCAGCCCTCTGCGTCAGGTGAAGACGACTGTGCGGTGCCCGTTGAGCAGTACGCGGTGTTCGCTGTGCCACTTCACCGCTCGCGCCAGCGCCTGGCATTCCACGTCACGTCCGACCGCGACCAGTTGGGCCGGGGACGCCTCGTGCCCCACGCGCTCGACCTCCTGCTCGATGATCGGCCCCTCGTCGAGCTCGGCGGTCACATAGTGCGCTGTAGCGCCGATCAGCTTGACGCCCCGTGCGTGCGCCTGGTGGTAGGGGCGTGCGCCCTTGAAGCTCGGCAGGAACGAGTGGTGGATGTTGATGATCCGCCCCGACAGCTGCTTGCACAGGTTGTCCGAGAGGACCTGCATGTAGCGGGCGAGCACCACCAGTTCGACGTTCTCGTCCTCGACCAGGCGCAGCAGCCGGGCTTCGCCCTCCTCCTTGCTGTACCCGGCCTCCGCGGTGCCGTCGCCGGTAGCAGCCTTGGGCCCCTCGGGGTCCTTCGCCACGGGGATGTGGTGGAAGGGGATGCCGTACGAGGCGACGAGTTCGGCGAAGTCGGTGTGATTGGAGACCACGGCTGCGACGTCGACCGGGAGTGCGCCGCTGCTGGAACGGAAGAGCAGGTCGTTGAGGCAGTGGCCGAACCTGCTGACCATCAGCACCACGCGCATGCGCTCCTCGGCGCGGTGCATCTGCCAGTCCATGTGGAAGGAGTCGCCGATGGCGGAGAAGCTCGCTCGCAGCTTCTCCAGCGTCACGCCGGCGTCCGCGGAGAAGTGGACGCGCATGAAGAAGAGCCCGGTGTCGTGGTCCCCGAACTGCTGGCTGTCCTCGATGTTGCAGCCGGTCATGAACAGGTAGCTGGACACGGCGTGCACGATGCCCTTTTTGTCCGGGCAGGAGAGCGTGAGGATGAACTGCTCACGCAGCTCGCCAGCTCCGCCCGGTTCGTTCAGTTCGTTCAACTCGTCACGCTCGCGACGAGCGGGTCCGTCAGGGCGGTTCCGAGCAGCGCGGGACTCCGCGCTGTCGGCGTGCGGCTGGCTCATGGGTCAAGACTGGCACACGGCCGGGAACGCCGTGACCAGCGGTCAGACGGAGTGCAGCATGATCGCCAGCACGTCGAGGGACCGCGGAGGCTCGTTCGGGTCCTCCTCGTCGTTCGTGGCCAGGCGCACGTGTGCGTCGCGCGCGGCCCGTACGGCCTCGGGCCAGGCGTGGTGCTCCATGTAGGAGACGACGGGGGCGTCGGCGCCCACCTGGTGCATTATGCGGAGCACGCGCAGCACGGCGGTGTCGACGAGCGCGGCCTCCTGGGAGTCGCGGAAGATCGTGCCGACGTACTTCTCGGCGGACCAGTTGTCCAGCCAGGTGTCCTCGACGAGGCGGTAGACGGCGTCGGTCACGTCACCGTAGCCGGGACGGCCTGTCGCCCAGCAGTCCCGCTGGAAGTCGGGGTCGGAGAGCATGTGCAGCGCGGAGCGCACGTTGCTGCGCCAGCGCCACCAGGGCATGTCATGGACGGGCATGCTGCCCATGGTGGTGGACCGGGGGCCACGACGGGAAGAGTTCGCGGAACCTTGCTGTACGGAACCTTGCTGCATGGTCGTCGACCATACGTTCCCCTCCGGTCCGCTCGGCACGTGCCCCGGTGTTCACCCTGGCGTCACCGTTAGTTGGGCGACCGTGGTCCGTGAGTTACGGGCGGACCGGAATCGTGCGGTGGCATGACTGCTCGGCGCCGCCCCGCCCTTCTCGCCACCGCCGCCTCCCTGAGCGCCTCCGCCGTACTGCTGAGCGGCTGCGGGGTGTTGCCCGGCACCGCCCAGGCCGACGACGACGCCCCGGTCAAGGTGATGACGTGGGCGCCGGAGGGCACGAAGGCGACGAACATGCCGGGCATGCCTGCGATGGCACAGGCCTACGCGCGGTGGGTCAACAAGGAGGGCGGCATCGACGGCCGCCGCCTGGAGGTCCTCACCTGCAACGATCACAACGACACCGTGCGCGCGGCACGTTGTGCGAGCCGGGCGACCAAGGCGGGCGTCGTCGCGGTCGTCGGCTCCTACAGCCAGCACGGCCGTTCGTTCATGTCCGCCCTGGAGGGTGCGGGCATCCCGTACATCGGCGGCTACGGCGTCGCGAACCAGGAGTTCAGCTCCCCGCTCTCCTATCCCGTCAACGGCGGTCTGCCCGCCCTCATGGCGGGGAACGGACGCCAGCTCGCCGCCGGCGGCTGCTCGCACGTCTCCCTGGTACGGCCGGACACCAGCGCCGGCGACCAGCTGCCCGCACTGATCAACGCCGGTCTGGCGGGCAGCGACAGCGGCCGGGCCACGGACGTACGGGCACCGGAGGACGCCTCCGCCTACTCACGGCAGGCACGCAGGGCGCTGGACAGCGCGAACATCCGAGGCTCGGGTTCCGTCGCGGCAGCTTCAGGCCCCTGCGTCACGGCCGTGCTGGGCGGACGCACGGACACCTTCTTCGACTCCTTCAGGCGGCTCCAGAAGAACTCCCCGCAGGTACGCACGGCGTCCGTGCTGGGCAGTCTGCGTCAGTCGGTGGTGGACCGCTCCGGCGGAAGCAGCAGCCCTCTGGAGGGCGCGTACGCGACGGGCTGGTATCCGCCCGCCGGGGACGCGCGCTGGGATCCGATGAAGAACGTCATCCGTGAGCACGCCTTCGGCGACAACCGCGTGGACGGCTCCGACCCCGGCGTACAGACGACGTGGATCGCCTACACGGTGCTGCGTCAGGTGCTGAAGTCGCTGGACGGTGAATCCGTCACGGCCAAGTCGGTGCGGCAGACGCTCGACAAGGGCGACGCGCTCGACACGGGCGGGCTGACGCCGAAGCTGAGCTGGGGTTACGACAACATGCTCGCCGCGCGTGACTTCCCGCGCATCGTCAACGCGAAGGTGACCTATCAACGGGTGCGAGACGGGCGTCTGACCGCTGTGCACGACGGCTTCGTGGACGTCCAGCAGATGCTGGAGGGCAGCCCTTCAGCGTCGTGACGACCCCGCGTCTCCCGTGAGACCGCGGGCCTGCGACGAAACGGCGGTGCGGGGGCAAGCCCGCACCCGGCTCAAAGCTGGCCGAACTGCCGTTCCTTCAGCCCGTACTGCTGTGCCGTGGGATTCCACAGCCCGGCCGCCTCCTTCTTGGCGGTGGTCGCCTCACCGCTGGAGCGGGTGCCCGCACCGGTGTGAGCGGTCACCTTCGCCTTGCCCTTCCGGCAGCCCTTCTTGCGCGCGGTCTGGTCGGCCCAGGTCGCGTAGTGGTTGTCGGCGGCAGCGGAGGACTTCCAGGCCCGGGTCAGGGCGGTCTTCAGCTTGGCGTTGGCGGGGATCTTGTCGGTCTCCAGCTCGCCGAGCCGCTTGACGAGCCCGTTTCGCTGTCCGGCGGCGGCGCGCAGATCGCTGGCGGCCTGGCCCAGCTTCTGGCAGGCCTTGATGTTCTCCACCGAACGGATCACCGCGGTACGGCTGTTGTTGCTGTCGGCGAGCAGCTTGTCGAGATCCTGCGCCTGGGCCTTGACCGGGTCGGGCCCCGCCGGGGCCTTCTTCTCCTCGTCCGGCTGGGCGGAGGAGCCGCCCTTGGCCTCGCCGCCCTCGTCTCCGCCGCTCAGTGCGGCACCGGCCGCCATGCCCACGGCGGCGACGACCACGACG
>NZ_JACBXA010000034.1 GCF_013870515.1 Streptomyces albidus (ex Kaewkla and Franco 2022)
GGCCCTCGCCGAGGAGCGCGAGCGCGAACTCGCCGAGGCCCGGGCCTTCTGGGCCGCGCAGGAGACGCAGGAGAACGCGTCGGGCGACGGTTCGATGCTCGCCGGCCACGGCACCGAGTACGAGGTCGCTCCGACCCCCTCCGGCTTGGACCCCGCACTGTTCGACGCTCTGCTCAAGGGCCGCGTCGACGACGACGTGCTGGAGTGCCTGCGCGAGCTGCGCGACCGCGACGTGCCCGAGCCGGGCATCTTCGTACCGCGCCAGGCGGAGCGCGACATAGAGCCGGCGCTGGACATGTACGTCGAGCCCGCGGTGGAGGAGAGCGGCGCCGACGCCGCTCAGGACGCCGCCGCCGCTCCCGACACCACGTCCGCGGGCCCCGGCACGGTCAACCCGGAATCCGGCGAGGAGCATGAGAGCGGCCTCGACACACCGGACGTCGCCGCGGCCCGCCGCCGCCACCCCTCGCACCCGGACTTCACGCTCAACGGCGAGCCGGCCGGGGCCGCCGGGCCCTCCGAGACCAAGCCCTCGCAGACCGTCGCCGATCACCAGCGGACCGTGGGGCGGCTGGCCGAGCTCGCGGACGCACGTACACCGCTCGCCGACGTACGGCAGGGGCCGCTGGGCACGCTTGACGTGTACCTCTTCCAGGACGGCACGACCGTGTGCCTCTCACCCGGTCACCGCGAGACCGCCGAACTGCTGTGCGCGGCCCTGCGGGAGGGCGACGTACCGGTGCTGATGGGCGGATCCAGCGTCTCCGGGGCCTACGCCCTGACCTTCGCGTACGGGGACGGCCGCACGGCCTACCTCCTGGCCGACCGCGTCATCGCGTCGCTGTAGCCGAAGCGGTGACCCGACGGGCAGCGGCCCGGACGAGAGCGACGGCTTCGGTCAGTTCGCCGGGGGCGTCAACTTCGCGCAGAATTTCCGCCAGATCGTGTGCGGCTACCGCGAGCTGATCGCCGACCACGAAAACGCCCACGTCCGGGAGCTTCCGCGGCGTTCGCGCGGGGAATTCCAGGAGCTGCGCCCGGCGGGCCAACTCGCAGGCCAGCGCGAGCCCTTCGGCTGCCGCGCCCCTGCGCAGAGCGCTCTCGGGAAGCGTACGCAGACGGTCGCTCAGCAGCTGCGCCGCAGTGATCAGAGGGGCTGTATCGGACACCTTGCAAGCGTATGCGCCCCCGACGGACTGTTGCCAACGCACCCGCACTCAGGCACCTTGGCGTGAAGGACTCCAAAAGGCAGCATCCGGAGGCGCCGATGTCCCAGATCTTCTCCGAAGAGACCCACCGGAACATGCTCACCCGCATCCCTCTATGCACCGGTCGTGAAGTGTCCGACTGGTTGCGCACAGTCGATGAAGGCCCGTCCCTCTTCCGTTTCGAGGAAAAGGTGAGCTGGCTGCGCGGCGAACACAACCTCGCCTACGGCCACGCGAAGGCCATCATCCACGAGTACGACCTGAGGCGCGCAGCGCGCCACCGTTGACCCGTCTCTCCCTCACCTCGGAAATCGGAATCTCCAGAAGCGTACGAAGGGCCTGTGAGGCGGACAGCCGCCTCACAGGCCCTTCGCCGCGTCAGTGCGCGGTCACGAGGTCAGGTGCGGACCTCGCCGTGAATCCCGTCAGTCGTTTCCTTGCAGGATCGCGATCAGCCGCAGGAACTCCAGGTAGATCCACACCAGCGTCAGGGTCAGCCCGAAGGCCGCCAGCCAGGACTCCTCGCGGGGCGCGCCGTAGGAGATTCCGTCCTCGACCTGCTTGAAGTCGAGCGCCAGGAAGAGCGCGCCGATCACGATGCCGGCGATGCCCATGATGATGCCCAGGGTGCCGCTGCGGAAGCCGAGGCCGTCGCCGCCGCCGATGACCGCGAACAGCAGGTTCACCATCATCAGCAGGATGAAGCCGACCGCCGCGGCGATCGCGAAGCGGTAGAACCGCCGGTTGACCCGGATGATCCGCGTCTTGTACATCACCAGCACCGCGGCGAAGACCGCCATGGTGCCCAGCACGGCCTGCATGGCCGCACCGTCCGCGATGTAGCTGTCGACGAAGTTGCTGATCGCACCGAGGAAGAGTCCCTCGAGGGCGGCGTACGCGAGGATCAGTGCGGGCACTGCCTTGCGCTTGAACGACTGCACCAGCGCCAGCACCATCGCGACGAGACCCGCACCGATCGCGATCGGCAGGGCCAGGTCGGTGATCCAGGCCACCGCCGCCATGACGAAGACGAGACCGACCGTCATGCCCGTACGGGCGACGACGTCGTCGATCGTCATCCGCCCGGTCTGCGGCGGAGCAGCGGGCGGAGCGCCGTAGGGCTGCCCGGCGGTCTGGGGCTGCTGCTGGGCGTAAGGGTTGTTCACATAAGGGCTGTTCGCATACGGGTTCCCGGCCTGCGGCTGCTGGCCGGCGTCGAAACCGGCGTAGCCGCCTGAGCGGCTGAACCCCCGTCGCGAGAAGACCGGGTTGCTGCTCCTCATCTCACTCCTCCATGGCCGAACGGAACGACCTAGCCTTCAGAGTAATGCTTTAGCAAAACCAGCACGCTACTCCAGAGTCAAGAACGAAGGAAAGCAAGTCCTGGTTCCGTCTTGGTCCCGTTCTTGTACCACCCGGATCCGCTGCCCGCACAGGGGAAATACCAGGATTGTCCGGGCATTCCGGCACCTCTCCGTCGGGGGTGCGTCAGGGTGATGTGAGCGTGCCCGGCGCCGCGAGGAGCGCCAGCAGGGCGAGCCCTGCCACCGCCCAGGCCACGTAGTCGCCGACGTGTCCCGACTGGAGGCGCCGCAGCGGCGCCAGCAGCCTCTCCGTGACGGCCCCGCGGGGCCGCCTCGCACCCAGCACCGCCAGGCCCGCGCCCAGCGCGGTGGAGAGCAGCCCCAACAGGACGCCCGCGGTGTTCCAGTGCGCAGGCGCTGCACCGGCCGCAGGCGCCGTCTGCCCGTCCAGCACGGCTGACGCGTAGATGTCGTGCGCCGCGAAGAGGTGCGCCGCGCTGCCCGCGCCCGCCGCCCACTGCGGGACGAGACCGGCCGCGAGAGCCGCGGCCAGCAGCACGGCGGGCACCGTGAGCATCGTCACGGGGATGCGGCGCAGACGCGTACCGGTCTCCGGGCCCTCGTCGCCGGGGACGCGGGCTCCGCCCGGCGCATCGTCGTCGTACGTCCGCGGACCGGTGCCTGCGAACACCCGCAGCCCTGCCCGCAGTACGGCACCGCCGGTCACCGCCGAGACCACCACGAACACCGCGGTGAGCCAGTGCCCGGTGTGACCGGCGCTCTCCTCGGCGACCGCCTTGCCCAGTGAGGTGCCGAACGGAGGCATTCCGCACAGCGCCAGCCCGCCGAGCATGTACAGGGCACCTGTCAGCGGGAGTTCGCGTGCCCGTCCGTGCAACTCCTTCTCGTCGACGGAGGCGTAGCGGTCCAGCAGGATGCCGGTGCACGCGAACAGTGCGGCCTTGACGCCGCCGTGGGCCAGTACGTAGATCGCGGTGCCGGCCGTGCCCTCAGGGGAGAGCACACCCACACCGATGAGGAACAGCCCGACGTGCGCCACCGTGGAGAAGGCCAGCAGGCGCTTGAGATGCCGCTGCCGCCAGCTCATGACCGCGCCGACCAGCGCCGTCAGCACGCCGACGGTCACGAGCGTGCGGGTGGCGGCCTCGTGCGGCACGCCGCCCGGCCCGGCGAACACCGTCCAGTACAGGCGGGTGACGCCGAAGACGCCCAGCTCCACCATGACGCCCGACAGCAGCATGCAGACGGGCGTGGGCGCCACGGCGTGCGCGTCGGGCAGCCAGAAGTGGAACGGCACGGCTGCGGCCTTCACCAGCAGCCCCGCCGAGACCAGCACGAAGGCCGCGAGCACGACGGCGTCGGGACTGCGCCCGTCGAGCTGCCGCCCGATCTGTGCCAGGCCCAGCTCGCCGGTGCGGGCGTAGAGCAGCGCGATGCCGAGCAGCATGGCGTAGCCGCCCAGGGAGTTCACGAGCCCGAAGGCCATCGCTCCCTGCAGGGGCCGGCGCTCCTCGACGCGGAAGCCCGTGAGCGCGTACGCGACGACGCCCATCAGCTCGAAGAAGACGAAGGAGTTGAACAGGTCGCCGGTGAGGCAGAATCCGCACATCCCCGCCTGGAACAGCAGGATCAACGCGGGGAAGGAGCCGCTGCGGCGCCGTGGCGGTTCCTCGAAGTAGCGCCAGGAGTAGACGAGTACGGCGACGACGAGCAGCGATGTGAACGCGGTGAGCCCCAGCGACATCGGGTCCCCGGCCAGCACGATCCCCACGCCCTCGCCGCCGGGTCCGGGACGCCAGCCGCCGACCCAGTCGATGACGTACGGGGCGCCGTGCGCCCCTCCGGCGAGCGCCACCAGGGCGAGCGCCGCCGAGGTGGCCGCGAACGCCACGCTCACGACGTCCGAGGCGATGCGCGGTAGGCGCCGTCCGCCGACGGCCAGCACGGCGGCCCCCAGCAGCGGAACCACGACCACGAGCGGCAGCAGTCGCGCGATGTTCAAACCGTCATCCCTTCCGGTCCACCCTCAACTCGCGTTCATCCCTTGAGTTCCGAGAGCTCGTCGGGGTCGACCGTCCCGTGGCGCTTGTGCAGTTGGATGACGAGCGCCAGCAGCAGCGCGGTCACGGTGGCACCTACGACGACGTCCGTGAGGGTCAGCGCCTGCACGACGGGGTCGACGACGCGGGCGTCCGTCGGGATGTCGGCGAAGACGGGAGCGGTGCCGCCGTCGCGGTAGCCGATGGCGAGCAGCAGCACGTACGTGGAGGACTGCGTCACGGCGAGGCAGCCGACGGCGTGGATGAGGTTGCGGCTCGTCACCAGCCCGTACAGGCCCACGAGGAAGATCCAGCCCGCGACGAGGTAGGGCAGCAGCGTCATCGGCTCTCCCCCGTTCCCGGCCGCGCGCCGTCCGATTCCTCGTCGATCTCGACGACCTGGTCGAGGAAGGTGGCCAGCAGCACCACCACACCGCACGCCACTTCCATCCCCACGGCCGCGTTGAGCACGACGACGGTGCCCCCGGAGGTGAGCGTGCCGAGCGTCCCCCACGGCAGGACGTTGGCCAGGAACGTCGAGCCGCCCAGCATGGCGGCCAGGCCGGTGACGACGTACGCGGCCTCGCCGACGACGTCCCCGACCTCGTACGGACCGAGTGGCCGGATGCGCTCCAACGCCCGGTAGTCCGCGGCGACATAGAGCAGATGCAGCGCCGTCGCCACCACCACCCCGCCCTGGAAGCCCCCTCCGGGCGTGAGCTGGCCGTGCGCCACGACGTACAGGCCCACCAGCAGCGCGACGGGAAGGAGCAGCACCCCGAGGCGGCGGATCGCAGGCGAGACGCGTGCCGGACGCGGTGGCCGGCGCCTCTCACCGGTGACCTGGCGCAGCAGCACCACGGCGCCGAGCACGGCGGCGAAGAGGATCGTCTCCTCCACGAGGGTGTCCAGGGCCCGCTGGTCGAAGTTGACGGACGCCACGGCGTTGGCGGTCCGGTGTTCGAGCGCGGCATGCACGGCACGGTCGCCGTACGGATGGAAGTTGGTGCCGAAGTCCGGCAGCTCGACGAAGGCGCCGACGAGGAGCACCGTGGTGACGGTGGCGGCGATCAGGAAGAGCAGGAGCCTGCCCCGCCGCGTCACCGGTCGGCCTCGCCGTCCTGGTCGTGGGCGTCGTCCTCTTCGGGGGCGTGCCGTGCGGGCGTGGCGCGGGCCACCTTCCGGACCGTCAGCACGATCATCAGGGGCGTCAGGGCGGAGCCCACGGCCAATTGGGACAGCGCCACGTCCGGGGCCTGCACGAAGACGAACAGCAGCGTGAGGGCCAGCCCCAGGAAGGAGAGCACGAGCGCCTGGCGCAGGGGCTCCCGGTTGAGCACCGCCGCGGTCGCCGTCACGGCGACCAGCACGAGCGCCACCGCGATGAGGGGATCAGTCACGTTTCGCCGCCCTCTCCCCGGAAGACGGCTCCGATCCGGACGGCCCGTCCGTGCCATCGGGTTCGGGCTCCGAACTCGGCTGGGAACCGCTGCTCGTGACCCATGCCCCGGCGAGCAGCACAGCGCCGATGAACAGAAGCTTCACCGTCTCCCGCCCGGCGCCGGACACCACGCACAGCGGCAGGACGGTGGCCGGTACGCCGACGACCGCGGTCCAGCGAACGAGGGGTGCGGGCGGCAGTCCTCCGAGGAAGCGCGCGTACACGAGCGTGCCCGCGGGAGCGAGGATCGCGAGCACCAGCGCCAGATCCAGGTAGGTGGAACGGCCGAAGCCCTGAGCGGTGAGCAACAGCACGAACCCTGTGAGCAGTTGGGCCAGGTTCTGGGCGACCAGCCTGTTCCGCGGCTCACCCCGCACGACGAACCACAGCACGGGGAGCAGACACAGCAACGGCACCATCGCCGCCACCAGCCAGCCCGGTGACGTACTCATCCGCGTCGCACCGCCCGTCGTGCCGCCCTGGCTCCGAAGGCGGCGACGAGCGCGGCGAGCGCACCCACCGTCAGCTCCACACGGTCCACCGTCGAGATCAGCACGAGCCACAGCCCCGTCAGCGCCACCCACCAGGCGAGCACTTCGGGGAGTGCCTTCAGCACCGCGAACACACCCTCGTCTCGGCCGCCATGGGCGTGTGTGTACCACGCGTGCCCGTCCGCACACCTGCACACCGGGGGCGACGCGCCGGGGTCTCCGTGCGCTTCGCCGCACCGCTGTGCACCGGCTCCCACGCCCGTCTCCCGGCGCGGTCCGGTCCAGGACGCGCTCCCGCCGGTCTCCGAGGACCGGCCCCGCCGGGCGGCGCCTCCGCCGTACGATGAGCCGGTGACCAGCAGCAGACACGCGCTGCGCGCCCTTGCGGGGCGTGCACGGCGACGCCGCACATGGGCGCTCTCCGCCCTGGTCACGATGCTGCTGGCGGGCCTGTTCGCCATGCACGGCCTCGGCCCGAATCCCTTCCCGGAACCTCACCGCGCCGCCTCCGGCACCCATGCGGTGAACGCCGGCGCGGGCACGTACGCGGAGGCGCCAGGCAGGGCGCACCACTCCTCCTCGCATCCCGGTCGGCACGCCGGTGCGGTGCGCCACGCGGGGCACGGCGACGTCAGGACGGGGACTCCCGGGCTGACGGGAGAGCACGAACTGCCCGGCGGGCAGCGGCAGTCCGGCGACAGGGGTCACGACAGCGGGGACTGCGCGGGCAGCGACGGAGGCGGCTGCCACGTCTCGCATGCCGACGCCACCTGTGCGGCGAGCGGGACCAGCGGCGGTCCTGTCATCGCCCTGCCCGCCGTGTGCACGCCCTCCGGCGCTCGATCCGCAGCCGTACCCGGCGAAACCGAGAAGGCCACGCCCGGCGTACGGGCACCTCCCTCACTGCACCAGCTCCAACTCCTGCGCATATAGGCGCGCCCACGGCACCGGCCCTTCGCCGCTGCCGTGTCAGGCAAGCCCGAAATCGCTCATCGAAGCAGGAGTTGTAGACTCATGAACACGTTCCGTTCCCTCAATCGCGGGGCCCTTGCCGCCGGTTCGGCTCTGGCCGCGGCCCTGCTGCTCGCCGCATGCGGCGGCGGCCAGGAGGCAGCCGGTGGCGATGACCACGGCGGCGCGCACAGTGGCGGACACGGCGGAAAGAAGAGCGCCGGCAAGTCCGGCAACGCCGCCGACGTCTCCTTCGCCCAGGGCATGATCCCCCACCACCGCCAGGCTCTGGAGATGGCGAAGCTCGCTCCGTCCCGTGCGTCGTCGGGCGAGGTGAAGTCGCTCGCAGCCGACATCGCCGGGGCGCAGCAGCCCGAGATCCGGACGATGTCCGGGTGGTTGAAGGCCTGGGGCGAGAAGGCCCCCGCCGAGTCCTCCGGCGGTGAACACTCGGGCCATTCCGGTCACTCCATGCCCGGCATGATGACGCCCGACGACATGAAGCAGCTGAAGGACGGCTCGGGGAAGAAGTTCGACGAGGCGTTCCTGAAGATGATGGTCGCGCATCACGAGGGTGCCGTGGCGATGGCCCGTACCGAGGAGTCCGAGGGCTCGGACAAGGCGGCCAAGGCCATGGCCCGTGACATCAGGCGGATGCAGACCGAAGAGATCACGAAGATGCGCGGGCTGCTGGAGAAGTAACCCGCTCGCATACGGCGGGCCGTGCCTCGCGGCGCGGCCCGCCCGACTTCACCTCCGTGCAGGCACGTTGGCGAAGTCCCGCCGCGGGACGGAGAGTTGTGCGCCCCTGCCCGTCAGGGCTTGCGGGCGACCCCCGCAAGGATGAGCGCCTTGTGGTCGGGCACCTCTGACCCCGTGCCGTCCGGACGCCAGTGGTTCACGGGCACCAGGCCGGGCTCGACCAGGTCCAGCCCGTCGAAGAGCGCGAGGATCGCCTCGCGTGGACGGGCTTGCCCGTCGCTGACGTTGGAGCGGTAGTAGTCGGCCGCGCGCTCGGCCAGCTCCGGTTCGTCGGTGTCCGACGTGCCGTGCGAGAGCACCAGGTAGCTGCCCGACGGCAGAGGTTCCATCAGCTGCCGGACGATGGCGAGCGCCGTCTCGTCCTCCGCGATGAAGTGGAGCAGCGCGACGAGCGACACCGCGACCGGCCGTTCGAGGTTGAGCGTGTCGCGCACCTCGGACGAGTCGAGGATCGCCCGGGGGTCGGTGACGTCGGCGTGCAGATAGGCCGTACGGCCCTCGGGGGACGAACGCAGCAGAGCCTGCGCGTACTGCAGGACGATGGGGTCGTTGTCGGCGTAGACGACCCTGGCGTCGGGGGCGGCCCCCTGAGCGACCTGGTGCAGATTGGGCTCCGTGGGGATGCCCGTACCGATGTCGAGGAACTGCCGGATCCCGGCCTCCTCGGCCAGGTGACGCGTCGCCCGGTGCATGAACGCCCGGTTGGCGGCGATGAGTTGACGCACCCCCGGCCACATCTTCTCGAAGTGCTCGGCCGCTTCGGCGTCCACCTCGTAGTTGTTCTTGCCTCCGAGCCAGTAGTCGTAGACCCGCGCGGAGTGCGGCTTACTGGTGTCGATCTCGGGATTCACGTCGGTCTCCTCATGGGGCGCCCCCGCCCCGTCCCGGGCGACCGCGTTTCGCTCTCCGGCAGGGCTTGGCCAGAGTTTAGGCACACGCCGGCCCCGGATGTCCGGCTTTCGCCCACCAACCGGTCGGACCAGCGTGGACAGATTCCCGCCCCGCTGGGTACCCGCGCGCGGACCCCCGGCGTGCGTGCGCCCGAAGGCGGGACCAACAGGAGAGTGAGGGACCCTCATTGGCTGGGCACTCCGTCGATCGCTCCGGGGGACGGGAGTCGGGCACCCGCCGCTGGAAGGCACTCGCCGTCTGTCTGGCGGCGGGATTCATGGCACTGCTGGACGTCTCGATCGTGAACGTGGCCCTGCCGTCCGTGCGTGAGGGCCTGCACACGACCGAGTCCGAACTGCAGTGGGTCCTCTCCGGCTACGCCCTCTCCTTCGGCCTCAGCCTGGTCCCCGCCGGGCGCCTGGGTGACGCCCGTGGACGCCGCAGGGTCTTCATGGTCGGCCTGGCGCTGTTCACCGTGGCCTCCGCCGCGTGCGGAGCGGCCCAGAGCAGTCTCTGGCTGGTGATCGCCCGGCTCGTGCAGGGGATGGGCGGCGGCCTGATCTCACCGCAGATCTCCGCGCTGATCCAGCAAATGTTCTCCGGACGTGAACGCGCCAGAGCATTCGGCATGTTCGGCACGGTCGTCGGCGTCTCCACGGCGGTCGGCCCGCTCCTGGGCGGGCTGCTGATCCAGGCGGCCGGCGCGACGGAGGGCTGGCGGTGGGTCTTCTACGTGAACCTGCCGCTGGGCATCGCCCTGCTGATCCTCGGCGGACGGCTGCTGCCGGACACGCCCTCGGCCGCCACCGGCCGCGCACGTAAGGCGCAGAGCCTGGATCCGGTCGGTGTCGTCCTGCTGGGCGCAGCGGTGGTGACGGTGCTGCTCCCCTTCGTCCAGGCCCAGCAGTGGAAGGGCGACGCCAAATGGCTGCTGCTGATCGTCGCGGCCGTACTGATGACCCTGTTCGTCCGGTGGGAGTCACGTTGCAGCCGGCGCTCCACGGAGCCGCTGATCGCCCTCTCGCTGTTCCGCATCCGTTCGTACTGGCTCGGCTGCCTGCTGATCCTCTTCCACTTCGCCGGCTTCACGTCGATCTTCTTCGTGACCACGCTGTATCTGCAGAGCGGGCTGCACTTCAGCGCCCTGGAGGCGGGGATCGCCATCACCCCTTTCGCGCTGGGGTCGGGGGCCACGGCAGGACTCGGCGGGCGGCACGTGCTCCAGTACGGGCGGTCGCTGGTGGCCTGGGGGCTCGGGATGACCGCCGTCGGCCTGGCGGGCACGGTGGTCACCGCACACGAGGTCTCCGGACGGGACACGGGCTGGTTCCTGATGCTGCCGCTGCTGCTGGCGGGGCTCGGCAGCGGGCTCGTCATCTCGCCCAACCAGACGCTCACGCTGGCGCAGGTCCCCGTGTCCCGCGGGGGCAGTGCGGGCGGTGTGCTTCAGACAGGCCAGCGCATCGGCGCCTCCGTCGGCATCGCAGGCGTCGGCTCGGTCTTCTTCATGCGGCTCAACTCGGGGAACGGCAGCCCGGACGCCTGGTCCGACGCGTACCAGCACGGGCTGGTCTTCTCCGTCGCCTTCGTCCTCGTGGCGCTGGCCGCGGCCCTCTGCGACATCTGGACGGCGCGCTCGGACGGCGGTCGCCGGGGGCCCAGGCGACCGAGCCCGGTCTCTCCCGAGCAGCTTCGCTGACCTCGGTCAGCGGCGCCGCTGGCGCTGGCCGCTGTCGTCGGCCGCGCCCTCGTCGCCGTCCGCAGGGACTCCGGACGGCATGGCCGGATGCCGCCCGAGCAGGAACACACCGGTGACAGCGGCCCCCAGGCCGAGGATCTCCCCGAAGAGCGCCAGCGGTGTGACGCGTACGGTGTCGCCGAGGAAGCCGATGCCGCAGGCGATCCCGGCCAGCGGTTCGGCCGCGGTCAGCGACGGCAGGGACTGCCGCAGGGGCCCGGCCTCGAAGGCGCTCTGGACGAGCACCAGCCCGACGACTGCGGCGGCGATGACGACGTACGGCTGCCAGGTCGTGACCAGTCCGACGATGCCCGACCGCTCCAGCAGCGTGCTGGACTCACGGGTGAGGGCGTCCTGCAGTCCGTAGAGCACCCCGGCCGCCCCGGCCAGCAGCGGAGGCTCCTCCGCCAGCCGCAGATGACGGGCGACGACGACCATGGCGAGGGCGACCGCCACGATCGTGCCGAGGACCAGCCAGCGCCGCAGCGCGCCGATGTGCGCGGTCTCCGTGCCCTCCGGTGAGCCCGCCGCCACGAAAGCGGCCACTCCCCCGCTGAGCAGCAGCACTCCGGCCCAGCCGGAGCGTCCCAGCCGCTGCCCGCTGATCCGCCGGGCCAGCGCCATCGCGAACAGCAAGTTGGTCGCCAGCAGAGGCGCGACCCGGGAGACGTCGCCCTGGGAGAGCGCCAGCGCGCTCAGGAGCTGGCCGATCACCATGAAGCCGATCCCGCAGAGCCACCGCGGCACACGCATCAGATCCAGCAGCAGCCTGAAGGAGAGGATGTCGGCGAGCGGGGCGCGTGCCGCCGCCTCCTGCTGAAGGACGAACCCGAGGCCGAGGAAACAGGCCGCGACCAGGCCGTAGACGTAGACCAGGATCGGCATGCCACTCCACGGCGTTCGGCAGGCCCGCCTGAGCGGAGCCCGGTGATTCTTCCGATTCGCCCCAGCATCCCCCACGTGTCCCGGTCTGAGGCTCTACGAGGCCGCGACACAGGTGATTGCCATACCTCCTGTTTCATCAGGCCTTCGTCCGAGACAACTGCCTTGTCGCAAAACCGCACTACAGAAGCGGAAGGACGGTCATAGTTCGAATTTGTCTGAACCGCACCCTTGCGATTCCGGGCGAGCGCACCGAATACTCCCTTCAGCGCTTGTCAGGGGCACGACGGGCATTTCGTCCCGCCGTGCCTCTTGCCTGCGCCTCACGGTCCGACTTCTCAAGCGGACCCCCGTTTCCCCTCTTGGAGGAATGAGTGAGGATCAAGCGCACCACCCCCACCAGCGGTGCCCGGAGACGCACGCGGCTGATCGCAGTGGCGTCCGGTCTGGTCGCCGTGGCGGCGCTCAGCGCACCGGCCGTCGCCGCCGAACCCCCCGCCGACACGTCAAGCGCCTCCAAGCTGTCCGCGGCGGGCAACGCCGTACGCGGTGCCGATGTCGCCGGCACCGCATGGCACGTCGACAGCAAGAGCAAGAAACTCGTCGTCACCGTGGACAGCACGGTCTCCGGCGCCGAGATAGCGAAGATCAAGAAGGCGGCCGGCACGGACGCCCTCGAGGTCCAGCACACACCGGGCAAGTTCCGGAAACTGATCCAGGGCGGCGACGCGATCTACGCCGACAGCTGGCGCTGCTCCGCGGGCTTCAACGTCCGCAGCGGCAGCACGTACTACATCGTGACGGCCGGTCACTGCACCGACGGCGCGGGCAACTGGTACTCCAACTCCTCGCACTCCTCCGTGATCGGCCCCACCGCCGGATCCAGCTTCCCCGGCAACGACTACGGACTCGTGCGCTACAGCTCGTCGTCGGCCAGCCACCCGGGCACCGCGGGCGGCGCGGACATCACCGGCGCCGGAAACGCCAGCGTCGGGATGTCCGTCACCCGGCACGGCAGCACCACGGGCACCCACAGCGGCTCCGTGACCGGCCTGAACGCCACCGTGAACTACGGCGGCGGAGACATCGTCTCGGGCCTGATCAGGACCAACGTGTGCGCCGAGCCCGGCGACAGCGGCGGCTCGCTCCGCTCCGGCAGCACGGCGATAGGCCTGACCTCCGGCGGCAGCGGCAACTGCTCCTCCGGCGGTACGACCTTCTTCCAGCCGGTCGTCGAGGCACTGAACGCGTACGGGGTCAGCGTCTACTGATCCAGCACTCACCTGCAGTCAGCGGCCCCCGCCCGAGTCGACCGGGCGGGGGTCCGCCGCGTCCGGGACCGGTCACCGTGGCCTGAACGGCGGTCACGGAGCGGAGGGTGTCGCTTCGCTTCGATAACACGGCCCACCCCGGTCCACCGCACTGAATAGCTTGGACCCATGAGTCTGATGACCGAGGGAGAGGCACCGGGGCCCGTACGGTTCTATCTGGCCTGTGACGACATCGGCTGCCCCGCTCGCGCAGTGTTCGACCTCGTGATCCACGAACCGCCTCCACCGATCGAAGACGATCTCTTCGGCCACATCCTGCACAGCAGCGCCCGCGCCGCCCCCTACATCGAAAAGCAGGGCTGGACGTTCACCCAGGGGATCGGCTATTGGTGCCCCACCTGCTCCACACCCCGCGCCCAGCGCCCGGCCCCGTCCAAGCCCGCCCGCCGCCCCGCCGCGCGAAGGCAGAGGCGGGACTCGAAGGGCCCGCAGTAGGAGCCGCTCCCACCTGCTGCGGTTGTGTCTGCCCGCGTCTGGATCGACCCTTGAAGAAACGTATCCGGGCTGGATTGGTGCCATGAATGCGTGGAGCGAGGCCGAGATCATCGACTTCCGTGGGCCACTGGACGTCACGAGTGCCGCCACGGTGCTGCTCGACAGCGAGAACACGGTCATCGGGTGGAGCGAGGCGGCCGAAGGCCTCTTCGGCCATTCACCGCGCGAAATTCTGGGCCGGCCGCTCGATGCGCTGATGGTGGGCCGCTCGACCCAGGAACACGCGCTGATCGAGCTGCTCGACCGCTCCGTAGGGCCCGCCTGCCGCAGCGAGGCACGGATCGCACGCCACCGGGACGGCCACCCGATGGAGGTGGCCACGACCATCTGCTCGATGTCCGGCGACGGCGCCTCCCCTCAGATCATGGTGGCGGCGGCACTGGAGCCGCTGCGCTCCTGGGAGGCCCATCAGGCCATGCTCCGCGGACTGGCCACGCAGTCCCCCATCGGCCTGGGCATCTACGACAGCGATCTGCGCCTGACCTGGGCCAACGCCAAATACCAGAGCGAGATCGACAGCAAGTCGGGCGAGTACATCGGAAAGCGCGTGAACGAGCTGTACTCCGAAGGCGAGGTTCTATCGGAGGGCTACCCCCAGGCGCTCGAGGACGTCATCCAGGCCGTGCTCGAGACCGGTGACCCGGTCTTCGGGCTGCTCTACCAGGCCCGTCCGCCCGCCGACCCCGACCACGAACACGTCTGGTCCTGCGCCTACTACCAGCTCAGGGACGCCGACGGACATGTGCTCGGCGTGTGCGAGGACGCCCTGGACATCACCGATCGCTACCGGGCCCAGCAGCGGCTGGCCCTCACCGTGCGCGCGGGCGTCCGCATCGGCACGACGCTCGACATGATCACCACCGCGCGTGAGATCGCCGAAGTGGTGATCCCCGCCTTCGCCGACAGCGTCACCGTGGATCTCGTCGAAGGCGTGCTGGAAGGTGAGGAGCCCCGCCCGCAGGGCGAGACCCCGTCGCTCGTACGGGTCGTGGAACGTATCGGCAGTCCGTACGCCGGTGCCGACAGCGAGGACGCCACGGCCGCGGGGCCGTACCCGGTGACGTACGAGCCCAGCTCGCCCCAGCTCGCGGCTCTCGCCTCCCGCAAGGCGGTGATCGTCGACCGGCGCGGCGAGGCGGGCGACCCGGCGTCCATGGCCGCCGTCCACTCCACTCTCGCCGTCCCGCTGCGCGCGAGGGGCACCACGATGGGGCTCGCGACGTTCATGCGCAGCGAGGACTCGGCCCCCTTCGACCACGACGAACTCTCGCTCGCCAACGAGCTGTCCACCCGTACGGCCCTGTCCATCGACAACGCACGCCGCTACACCCGCGAACGCGCCTCCGCCCTCACCCTCCAGCGCAACCTGCTGCCCCGCGGACTGCCCGACCAGTCCGCGGTCGACGTGGCCCACCGCTACCTGCCGTCCGACATCGGGCTCGGCGTGGGCGGCGACTGGTTCGACGTGATCGTCCTGTCCGGCACACGCGTGGGCCTGGTCGTCGGAGACGTGGTCGGGCACGGCGTGAACGCCGCCGCCACCATGGGCCGGCTGCGCACCACCGTCAGGGCTCTTGCCCGGCTGGACCTCTCGCCCGACGAACTCCTCTCCCGCCTGGACGACCTCGTCCTTCAGGGCGCCGAGGACCAGGAACCGGGTGCCGGCCCCAGCGCCGACGAGGGGCTGGGCGTCGCCTGCCTCTACGCCGTCTACGATCCGGTCTCCCGCGTGTGCACCGCTGCCCGTGCGGGCCATCCGCCGGCGGCCATGGTCGACCCTGACGGACGCTTCACCCTGCTGGACATCCCGCCGGGGCCTCCCCTTGGAGTGGGCGGGCTGCCGTTCGAGGCGATGGAGGTCTCGCTTCCCGAGGGCAGCCTCCTCGCCCTCTTCACGGGAGGGCTCGTCCAGGACCGCGACCGCGACATGGACACGGGCGTCGCGAAGCTCGAGGACGTACTCAGGGACCACGAGGGCTCGTTGGAGGAGCTGTGCGACCGGGCTCTGAGCGAACTCCAGCCCGACGGACCGGCCACCGACGACGCGGCCCTGCTGCTCGTCCGTACGCACGAACTGGGAGCGGACCAGGTCATCGGCTGGGAGTTGGAGGCCGAGCCCAGCGCGGTCTCCCGCGCGCGGACCCTGGCCATTGACCAGCTCACCGAATGGGGCCTGGACGAGCTGTCGTTCACCACCGAACTCGTGGTGAGCGAGCTGGTCACCAACTCCATCCGGCATGCTTCCGGGCCCGTGTACCTGCGGCTGATCCGGGACCGCAGCCTGCACGTGGAGGTCTCCGACAAGGGGCACACCTCACCGAACCTCCGGCACAGCGCCAACGACGACGAAGGCGGGCGCGGTCTGTTCATCGTGGCGCAGATCGTCCAGCGCTGGGGCACCCGCTACACGGCCTTCGGCAAGACCATCTGGACGGAACAGGCTCTGCCGTAGGGGCCGTTCACGCTTCAGGGCGACAGCGAGGCACGGACGGGCCGGGCCGCGGGACACGACGCACGCCTGCAGCTCGCAATGCGCGAGCCTCCGTGGCCCGGGCCTGAGCGGCGGCCCGATCTCCTTCTCAATCCTCCCTCAAGCGGAGCCTCCTAGCCTCCTCGTCGTCCAGGAAGCAGGCGAGGAGGAAGCTGACATGCGGCGCTCGAGGGACTGGCTGCGACGACTGGCGAAGCGGCTGGGGACGGGTCTGGTCGCGGTCGGCCAGTGTCTCGGCAGCTACACCACCCCGGAGTGCTACGGGTTCATGCCGGCAGAGGAGACACGCACGGTTGAGGAGACACGGCCGGCTGACGGCGCTCCGTGTCCCGGCCATCCCGAGCGACTGATCCCGTACTCGGCTCTGCCCGCACACGAACAGGTGATGTGGCAGCAGTGGGAAGAGGCGTGGCAACACGACGGTACGGGGCACGGTTTCACCGCACCCCCTTGGTAAAGGCGGGACCGCACACGGGCGATGGGCTTCCGGCAGGCCAACTGCCTTGTGACCACGTGCGGGTCGGCGGGTACGTCACTCGTTGTACGACGAGCGCCGTACGCCCCTTCTTCCGCCCTTGCTCGGGCTCTCTCCGCGGCTCTTCCCGGCTCGCGTGCCTGCGCGGATGGTGCCCGGAGCCGGACTTGAACCGGCACGGCCCCTAAGGGCCAACGAGGTTTAAGCTCGTCGTGTCTACATTCCACCATCCGGGCACCGGCTCCAGTAGCCCTGCCTCGCTACTCAGCGACGCACGGTCCTACCCCAGGGTGCAGGTAGAGCCTATCCAGCGTCACGCCCCCAACTGCGGGGCGCCAGCCCGATGTTGTCTTATTTTATGGGCAACTGACGAGGCGTCAGCACTACGGCCCCACTTCGGGGGCCCGCTTTCGTGCAGGCCCCGGGCTCGGAAGATGACGGAAAGTCGCCGTCCGGACACTGGAATTCACCTTCCACCACAGGGGGTCTGGCACCCGCCCGGCCTCAGGGGAACCGTCATACCCAGGGAGGACGGCACCCGCCGGCACTACCTCGCAGGGTTGGGCCGGAAACGGGCACGGGGGCTGATCCGGGGGCGCGGAAGGACGGAGAGGATGAGTGCGTCCTGATGTTCCGAACACCGTCCCGAGGAGCACCGTCCCGTGACCACCACCTACTCCCGCGTACCGGCAGCTGCGTCCGCGCCTGCAGGCATCGCGGCAGCACACGCCACCGACCTCTCCAAGGTCTACGGACAGGGCGAGACCAAGGTGGTCGCCCTGGACAACGTCTCAGTCCAGTTCCGTCAGGCCGAATACACGGCGATCATGGGCCCGTCGGGCTCCGGCAAGTCCACACTGATGCACTGCATGGCAGGCCTGGACTCCGTCACCAGCGGCAGCGCCTGCATCGGTGACACCGAACTGACGAAGCTCAAGGACAAGAAGCTGACGCAGCTGCGCCGGGACCGGATCGGCTTCATCTTCCAGGCCTACAACCTGCTGCCCACGCTCAACGCCCTGGAGAACATCACCCTTCCGCTGGACATCGCGGGCCGCAAGCCCGACAAGGCGTGGCTCGACCGCGTCATCGAGACGGTCGGGCTGTCCGGGCGTCTCAAGCACCGCCCCAGCGAACTCTCCGGCGGTCAGCAGCAGCGCGTCGCCGTCGCCCGCGCACTGGCGGGCAAACCGGAGATCATCTTCGGTGACGAGCCGACCGGCAACCTCGACTCCAGGGCCGGCGCCGAGGTGCTGGGCTTCCTGCGCAACTCGGTGCGGGAGCTGGGCCAGACCATCGTCATGGTCACCCACGACCCGGTTGCCGCCTCCTACGCCGACCGCGTCATCTTCCTGGCCGACGGCCGCATCGTCGACGACATGTTCGGCCCGACCGCCGAATCGGTGCTCGAGCGGATGAAGAACCTCGACGCCAGGGTGCGTACGACCTGATCGCGACAGGCCGGCGAGGCAACGCCCGTACGGCCCGTCCACGACCAGCGACACCGACCGAAGCTCCAGACCGCGGCCCAGCCGGCCGCCGGGCGCGGGGCGCTCTCTCCTTCAGGACTCACCCATGCTCCGTACCGCCTTGCGCAACGTATTCGCGCACAAGGCCCGGCTGCTGATGACCGTGCTCGCCGTGCTGCTCGGCGTGGCCTTCGTCTCCGGCACCCTGGTCTTCACATCGACCATCTCCGCGGCGTTCCAGAAGAGCTCCGAAAAGGGCTACAGCAACGTCGACCTCGCCATCCGCCCGTCGGGCGGGCCCGATTCGGGCCGCGGCGTTCCCGGCAGCGCGTCCAAGCTCAACCAGGCGACCCTCGAAGAGGCACGCCGGCTTCCCGGAGCGGAGAGCGTCAGCGGCTCCGTGACCGGGTTCGCGGCTCTCGCCGACAAGAAGGGCAAACTCGTCGGCGAAGGCTGGCAGTCCAGCGGCGCCAACTACGACGCGGGCCGGGACGGCGAGGCGAAGGACGCCCGTTACCCGATGAGCAAGGGCCGGGCCCCGCAGGCCGGCGACGAGGTCGCCCTCGACGCGAAGACCGCCGAACGCACCGGCTACAAGGTCGGCGACACCGCCCGCATGTCGATCGACGGCCCCGTACGCGAGGAACGCGTCGTCGGCATCTTCACCACCGATGACGGCAACGTGGCTGCCGGCGGCACCCTCGTCCTCTTCGACACCTCGACCGCGCAGCGCCTCTTCGCCCAGCCCGGTCAGTACGACCAGATCACTCTGAAGGCCGGCGCGGGCACCTCTCAGGAGGAGCTGAAGACCGAGGCGAAGAAGATCCTTCCGGCCAAGGCCGAGGCCGTCACCGGCAAGAAGCTCGCGGCGGACCAGTCGGAGACCATCAAGAAGAGCATGAGCGGCATGCAGACCGCCCTGCTCGTCTTCGCCGGGATCTCGCTGTTCGTCGGCATCTTCATCATCGCCAACACCTTCACGATGCTTGTCGCCCAGCGCACCAAGGAGTTGGCGCTGCTGCGCGCGGTGGGTGCGAGCCGGCGTCAGGTGACGCGGTCGGTGCTCATCGAGGCGCTGGTGGTCGGCACCGTCGCCGGCGTCGCCGGACTGGGTGCCGGCGTCGGCATCGGAGCCGGACTGCGCTCGCTCATGGGCCGGTTCGGGGCGACCGTGCCCGACGGACCGCTGGTCGTCTCCGGAAACGCAGTGGCCGCATCCCTGGTCACCGGCATCGTGGTGACCGTGCTCGCGGCATGGCTGCCCGCCCGCAGGGCCGCGAAGATCCCGCCGGTCGCGGCCATGAGCAGCGTGCACGCGTCGGCCACGACGCGCTCGCTGGTCATCCGCAACACCATCGGCGCGCTGCTGGCGGGCGCCGGAGTCGCCCTCGTGCTCTACGGCGCGGGCATGGACGACCGCGACACGGCGAAGCTTCCGATCTCGGTCGGCGCCGGCGTGCTGCTGATCGGCGTGTTCGTGCTCACGCCTCTCCTGTCGCGGCCCCTGATCGCAGCGGCGTCCCCGTTCATGCGGATCTTCGGGGTCTCCGGGAAGCTGGCGCGTCAGAACTCCGTACGCAACCCGCGTCGTACCGCTGCCACCGCGTCCGCCCTGATGATCGGCCTCACGCTCATCACGGGCATGACGGTGATCGCCGGAAGCGTGCAGCAGGCCATCGACAAGATGGCCACCGAGGCGCTCAAGGCCGACTACACCGTCAGCATGGCCAACCAGACGCCGATCTCGGCGGAGGTGGAGAAGCAGCTGGCCAAGGACGATCAGGTGGAGGCCCTGAGCCCGCTGCGCAACTCGCCGGCGCGGATCGGCGGTTCCACCGAGTACCTGACCGGCGTCAACGGCGAGACCATCGGCGACCTCACCGACCTCCCCTTCAGCTCGGGCGGCTGGGACGGGCTCTCCGGCGGCAAGGCCGTCGTGGACAAGGACACCGCCAAGAGCAAGAAGTGGAAGGTCGGTTCGGCTTTCCCGGTGACCTATGAGGACGGCCGGAAGGGCAAGTTGACCGTCTCGGGTGTCTATGAGGGCAACGAGATGATCAAGGGCATCATGCTCGACACCGGCACTCTGGACCCGCACTTGAAGCGGATCTCGAACATGCAGGTGATGGTCAAGACGAAGGACGGCGTCAGCAAGTCGGCCAAGGAGTCCCTGGAGAGCGCGCTGGGCGACAACCCGGCGGTCCTCGTCCAGGACAAGAAGGACGTCTCCGAGTCCATCGCGAAGATCTTCACGCTGATGCTGAACATGCTCTACGGGCTGCTGGCCATGGCCGTGATCGTGGCCGTCCTGGGTGTGGTGAACACGCTCGCCATGTCCGTCTTCGAACGGTCCCAGGAGATCGGCATGCTGAGGGCGGTCGGCCTCGACCGCAGGGGCATCAAGCGGATGGTGAGGCTCGAGTCGCTCGTGATCTCGCTGTTCGGCGGTGTGCTCGGCATCGGGCTGGGCGTCTTCTTCGGCTGGGCCGCGGGCAAGGTGATCGGGCTGTCCCTCTCGACGTACGTGCTCGTACTCCCGTGGGACCGGATGGGCATCTTCCTCGGTCTGGCGGCTGTGGTCGGCATGCTGGCCGCGCTGTGGCCCGCACGGCGGGCCGCGAAGCTGAACATGCTCTCCGCGATCAAGAGCGAGTAGCTCCGCGGACGGCACGTTCACGCAGGGGCACAGTGGCCCGGTCTCCGGCTGGCGGGACCGGGCCACTTGCTTGCGGGCACCGCTCACGGGGCGGGCCCGTGCCTGACGTGCGCGCACACCCGCGCCAGCGCAGGCGCACACGGAGCTGTGCGAGCCGTACGAGCAGCCGCGCGGGCCGTACGAGCGACCACGCGGGCTGCCCGCGCAGCCGTGATCAGCCAGGCGCCTCACCGAAGTCGGGAACGGTGAGCCGCTCGCCGTCGCGCCTCGCGGACTCGTGCGCGACTATCCCGGGCAGCGTGTAGCGAGCGGACACCCATGCGTTCACGGACGGCAGGCTCCCCTCGTTGACGGCGGTGACGAAGTCGTCGACGAGGAAGTGGTGGCTGCCTTCGTGCCCGTTGGGCGCGTGCGCGAACTCCCGGGGCAGCCGCGAGCGGTCGTGGACGGGGGCCGTACCGGAGATGAAGGCGTCCCGCAGCGCCGGTGCGACGTTGTCGAGCGAGGGGTCGTCGGCGGAGAGGGTGGGGACGGCCTGGAGGTGCTCGGAGACGTCCTGCACGCCGGTCTTGTCCTGCCAGAAGCTGACGGTCGCCAACTGCTCGAAGCTGCCCTCCGTACCGAAGAAGCGGAAGCGCGACTCACGGATGTGCGAGGGATAGCCGACCCTGCGGAACTCGTTCGTGCGGAACGAACCGCCGCCTGACACCTCGAAGAGTGCCGTCGCGTTGGAGAAGTCGTTGCCGAACTGGCTGATCTCACGGTCGAAGACGCCGTCCCCGCGGTCGTCGGTGACGCCGACTGCGCTGACACTCGTGGCATGCGTCCGCCACGCGCCCAGCACACCGCCGATGGAGTGCGTCGGGTAGAGCAGCGGCGGATAGCTGGCGGTCTCCTTCCACTTCTCGCCGCCGCTGTAGCGGTAGGCGTCGTAGAAGCCGAGGTCCATGTCATGGACGTAGTCGCCCTCGGCGTAGAAGAGACGGCCGAAGTCGTTGCCGGCGACCTTCTCGCGGGCGTAGACGGTGGCCGGGTTGTAGTGGCTCGTCTCTCCCATCATGTACGTCAGGCCGGTCTCCTTCACGGCCTCGATGATGGCCGCGGTCTCCTCCTCGGAGACGGCCATGGGCACCGCTGAGTAGACGTGCTTGCCGGCGCGCAGCGCACGCACCGCCAGCGGGCCGTGCGTCCAGCGCTGGGTGAAGAGAGCGATCGCGTCCACACCGGTGGCGAGCATCTCGTCGAACGAGCCGACGGTGCCTGCCAGCCCCTGGGCCGCGACGAGCTTCTCCGCGCGCTCGGGGATGAGGTCCGTGGCGTAGATGTCTCCGACGCCGGGGTGCAGCTGGAAGAGTTTGGCGAACTGGCCGGCGAACTGGCCGGCGCCGACGATTCCGATGGAGAAGGGCACGAGCGAAGCCTTTCCTGTGCGTGCCGTCAATTGTCCTGCTGGAAGAGGTAATTGATCTGCTTGTTGGTCTCCGTGAGGGAGCTGACGGGGGCGCCGCCCGCGTACACGTCCTGCATGGCGGGGATCATCATGGCGTTGATGTCGGAGGCGTGGTCGGTCACCGGGAAGGGGAACGTCGTCCCCTCCTCTATGTGCCGGGTGAAGGGCGAGACGTCCAGCCCGTTGCGGCGGTGGGCGGCGATGGCGGCGGCCGTGCCGTCACGGGTGGCGGGGAAGACGACGGCGTCCTTGCCCACCAGGTTCTGGCACTTGTCGGAGGCGAGGAAGGCGACCCACTCGGCGGCGCCTTGCTTGTTCTTCGCCTTCCGGGTGATCGAGTCGGCGAGGCCGCCCAGCATCGAGGCCCGCTTGCCGGTCGGGCCCTCGGGCGTCGGCGCGATGCCCAGGTCGACGCCCTTGAGGCCGTCGAACGTGCTGAGCATCCAGGAGCCGTGCAGGGCGACGGCCGCCTTGCCCGAACCGAGTTGCGTCTCGGGGTGGTTGGTCTCGGAGAAGTCCTCGAGGGGAGCCATGTAGCCCTTCTCCGCGAGGCCGAAATACCACTCGATGGTCCGCTGGAAGCGCTTCTGGTCGTAGTTGTAGTGCTCGCCCCACGGGTTCTCGTCGGTGTACTTCCAGCCCGCCGAGCCGGTGAAGGGGCTCCACTGCGCCTGGCCGTGGTTGTCTCCTCCGGCGTCGTTCGTGGCCAGGCCGTACCTCACCACGTTGTCCTTGTCGAAGCCCGGCTCGTCCCCGCGCTTTCCGTTCGCGTCGAGGGTGAGGCGGGCGACGGCCTTCTCGAAGCTGCCGCCGTCCCGCGGGTTCCAGGACAGGGAACCGAGTTCGTCCTCGCTGAGGCCTGCCGCCTCGGTCAGCTTCCTGTCGTAGAACATGCCGATGGTGTCCCAGTCCTTCGGGGCGCCGTATCGGTGGCCGTCCCGGCCGGTCCAGGGTTTCGCAAGGCCCGGCTGGAAGTCGGAGGCCTTGATGCCACGGGTCGGCCCGAGCTCGTCGAGCGGGCTGAGAACTCCGAGTTCGGCGTACTGCGGGTACTTCGAGACGTGGTTGGTGAAGACGTCGGGCTGGGTTCCCGCGATGAAGCTCGCCGTGAGCTTCGTCCAGTACGAGTCCCAGCCGACCTGGGTGATCTTCACCCGCAGGCCGGGGTTCTCCTTGTGGAACGCCTTGGCGCACGCCTGGTAGGCGGGCAGCTGGTTGGCGTCCCACATCCAGTACGAGACGGTGCGCTTGTCCGCTGCGGACGACGCCTGCGGCGCGCAGCCGGCCAGGGGCAGGGTCAGGGCGGCCAGCGCCGCGAAGGCCGTAGCGCACACCGTGGTGGGTCGGCCCCGGCGGGCACGGGGCGTCGTTGCTCTCATCGCACTCTCCTTCACTTGATCCCGCTGAAGCCGATGGAGTTGACGATGCGCTTCGCCAGCAGGGCGAACAGAAGGATCATGGGCAGGGCGGCGACGACGGTGGCCGCCATCAGCCCGGCCCAGTCCGTGCCGGTCTGCGGGGTCTGCGCGCGGAAGACGCTGAGCGCGACGGTCAGCACGCGCGAACTGCCGCTGTAGGAGACCATCAGCGGCCAGAAGTAGTCGTTCCAGGCGGTGATGTAGGTGAGGATGCCGAGCGTCGCGATGGGGGCCGTGGACATCGGCAGGATCAACTGGAAGAAGACTCTGACCTTCCCCGCTCCGTCGATGAGCGCGGCCTCCTCCACCTCACGCGAGACGTTCATGAAGAACTGCCGCAGGAAGAAGACGGCGAAGGGCGTCATGAACATCGTCGGCAGCGCGATGCCGAACAGGCTGTCCACCAGGCCGACTTCCTTGATCAGCACGAAGTTAGGCAGCAGCGTGAAGACCGTCGGCACCATCAGCCCGCCCAGCACGAACCCGAAGACGGCGTCCCTGCCCCGCCAGCGCAGCCGCGCGAAGGCGTAGGCGGCCATGGCGGAGAAGAGCACCTGGCAGAAGGTGATGACTGTGGAGACCAGCACCGAGTTGGCCAGGTAGCGCCAGAAGTCGAGGGATCCGCCCGAGCCGCCCTCGGCGAGCGCGTCCTCGGTGCTCTGCAGCCCGAAGACGCGCAGGAAGCCGCCGAAGCTGAAGTCCGCGGGAAGCGGCGAGGCGGGTGCCTGGGCGAGGGCCGTGTTCGTGGAGAGGGCCGTGCGCAGCATCCAGTAGAACGGGAACAGCGTGATCAGGGTGATCACGATCATCGCGGCCCAGGCCAGCAGACGCCCGTACGAGAAGGGGCGGCGCCCCTGCTTCCCGGAGGACTGCTCGGTGCGGGCGTCGGGCCCGCTCTGCGTTTGTGCGTACGTCGTCGTCGCTGTCACGGCAGACCTTCCCTTCTCAGTCGAGGTCCGACTGCCCGGCACGAGCGAGCCGGTACTGGACGACGGTGATCACGGTCAGTACGAGCATCAGGGCGACGGAGATCGCCGAGGCGTATCCGAACTGCAGGCGCCCGAACGCGAGGTCGTATACGTAGAGCTGCAGCACGTTGGTGGCGTTGGCGGGCTTGCCGTCGCTGGTGACCGAGACGGTGTCGAACACCTGGAACGAGCCGATGACGGTGATGATCAGGACCAGCGACAGCACCGGCCGCAGCAGCGGCACCGTGACGGCCCAGAACATCCGCCACTCGCTCGCCCCGTCCACGCGCCCCGCCTCGTAGATCGTGGAGGGTATGGACTGCAGCCCGGCGAAGATCAGCAGCGCCGTATAGCCCACGTGCCGCCAGACGTTGACGAGCGCGATGGTCGGTATCGCCCATGCCGCGTCGCCGAAGAAGGCGATCCGATCGAAGCCGAGGGCCTCGACCATCTCGTTGCCCACACCCAGCTGTGTGTCGAGGATCCACAGCCAGACGATCCCGGCGACGACGTTCGAGACCAGGTAGGGCGCGAGGACGATTCCGCGCAGCAGCGAGGAGTTGGTGAGGCGGTGCATCAGCACGGCTATCAGCAGCGCGACGACCGTCTGGACGCCGATGTTGACCACCACGTAGTGCAAGGTCACGCCGAGCGAGTCCCAGAAGACCGGATCGTTGACCAGCCTGCGGTAGTTGTCCAGGCCGACCCACTTCTCCGAGGACAGCAGGTCGAAGCTGGTGAAGCTGAGGTAGACGCCGCGCAGCGTCGGCCACACGAGGAAGACGAGATAGCCGAGCATCGCGGGGGCGATGAAGGCGGCGGCGACTCGGGCGTCGCCGGACGCGCGGCGTGGCACCGCACTTGCCGACTTGGTGACGGCCACGGGCAGACCCCCTTGTCCGCGTGGTTCCGGGATCTGTCGTCCCGACGGGACTTACTTCTACGCGGAAGTTATAGACGTGTCAAGGCATCGCTCAATGCCCCCGAAGCTCGATTCCGGCCACAAGTTCCGGCCTGTATAGTTCTGGACGGAACTTATGAACACGTCGCCTAAGCTGATCCGCGGCCGCCTTCGAGGGCCCGCACAACCCCGTGCCGACGCCCGGCGTCTTCCGCCCCGCCCGCCCCGACTACCGCTCCGGAGGCCCTGGTTGAGCAGTTCAGCCCCCAGCTGGCGCCCGCTGACCCCCGCGGAGCGGGCAGTGGCGATCGAGGTGCTCACCAACGGACCGAGCCCCCGCAGCGTGATCGCACGGCGGCTCGGCATGTCCGGCGGCAGCCTCACCCGCCTCGCCAAGCCGCTGATCGACTCCGGTCTGCTGCTGGAGGTCCACGCGCCCTCCGCCGCGGTCGCCGGCCTGGGCCGCCCCGGCCGCCCCCTGGACATCGTCACCGACCCCTGGCACTTCGTGGGCCTGAAGGTCACCGGGGACACCGTCTACGGCGTGGTCACCACGCTGAAGAGCACGGTCGTCCGCCGTGAGGACCGCGAGCTGAAGTCGCAGGACCCCGAGGTCGTCGCCGACGCCGCTCACTCGATCGTGCGGTCCTTCGCCGTCGACTTCCCTCAGCTCGCCGGCATCGGCGTCGGCATGGGAGGGCCGGTGCGCGACCGGGCCGTCATCGTCGACTCCCCGTACCTGGACTGGCAGGACGTGCCCTTCGCGGAGCTCTTGGAGCGGCGCACTGATCTCCCGGTGGTCCTGGAGAACGACGTCGCGGCGCTGGTCGAGTCGGAGACCTGGTTCGGCGCGGGGCGCGGCACGGACCGCTTCGCGGTCCTCACCATCGGCGCCGGCATCGGATACAGACTGGTCATCGGCGGCGAACCGGTCCCCTCACCGGACTCCTGGCAGGAGACGGGAGACCACTGGATCCTCGATCCGAACGGGCCGCTGACCCCGCACGGCCGGCGCGGAAGCGCCACGTCCCTGCTGTCCATCCCGAGCATCGAATACCAGATGCACGCCGCCACAGGCCGCCCGGTCGACTACGAGGAGATCCTCGACCTCGCTCGCAAGCAGCACCCCGCCGCCACCCGGATCATCGACGAGGCGGCTCGTGGGCTGGGCATCCTCATCGCCCAGATCGCGAACTTCGCCCTGCCGGAGAAGATCCTCCTCGCGGGCGAGGGCGTGGGGCTGGTGGACGTGGCCGGCCACATCGTCCACGACACCGTCGCCGCGCACCGGCCGCCCCTCGCGCCTCCCGTGAATCTGGAGACGAAGATCTCCGACTTCCACGACTGGGCACGCGGAGCGGCCGTCCTGGCGATCCAGGTGCTGGTGCTCGGTCACACGGACGACTGACGACGGCCGGGGCCGCCCCCGCTTTCTCTCGCGTGCGAGGACGCGCACCCGGGAGAGCACCGGACAGCCGCCGGGCCCTTGTTCGTCAGCTCGCGCGCCAGTCGCGGGTGCGCAACGGCAGACCGGAGTCGCCGCTGCCGGGTGTACGGACCGCGAGGATCTGGTTGATGCCGATGCGGTTCCGCTCGAAGGACATCGCCGAGGCGGCCATGTAGAGCCGCCAGACGCGAGCCCGCCCCGGCGAGGTGAAACGGACCGCGCGGCGGAATCCCCGCTCCAGGTTGGCGACCCAGGCGCGGAGCGTCAGGGCGTAGTGCTCACGCAGCGACTCCACGTCCCGCACCTCGAAGCCGGCCTCCTCCAGCACTCCCACGGTCTGTGCCATCGGCGCCAGTTCGCCGTCGGGGAAGACGTAGGCGTCGATGAAGTCGTCGACCTGGTAGGCCGATTCGTCCGTCAGCGGGCGCCGCGCGATCTGGTGGTTCAGCAGACGCCCGCCCGGCCTCAGCAGTGCGTGGAGCGAGTCGGCGTACTGGCGGTAGCGGTCCTTGCCGACGTGTTCGGCCATTCCGATGGAGGCGATGGCGTCGTACGGTCCGTCGGGGACTTCGCGGTAGTCCTGCACGCGGATCTCCACGCGGTCGGTCAGCCCCTCCTCGGCCACGCGCTTACGCGCGTAGGTCGCCTGCTCGTGGGAGAGCGTGATGCCGACAGCCCGTACGCCGTACTCCCGCGCCGCGTGCAGCACCAAGGAGCCCCATCCGCAGCCCACATCCAGCAGCCGCTGCCCCCGGCGCAGCGCCAGCTTCCGGCAGACGAGGTCGAGCTTGGCGTGCTGGGCGCCCTCCAGAGTGGGTGTGGTGCCCGGCTCCTCGGTCTCCCAGTAGGCGCACGAGTAGACCATGCTCGGGCCGAGCACCAGTTCGTAGAAGTCGTTGCCCACGTCGTAGTGGTGGCTGACGGCCCGTCGGTCCCGGCCGCGCGTGTGACGGATGCCGACGCGGCGCCGGATCTCCTCACCGGGCGGCGGCGGAGGGGGCAACAGACCGCCGAGAGAGATCAATTCGCGCACCGCGGCACGGACGTCCGGGTCACGGGCCAGCTCCAGAGCGCTGCGTGAGGGCTCGCTCTCCTCGCCCTTCTCCCAGAGCAGGCCCTCCAGTTGACCGAGGAGTTCGTACAGTTCGCCGTCGGTGTCCAGTTCCCCGGCCACCCATGCGCGGGCGAGACCCAGTTCGCCCGGCCGCCACAGAATGCGGCGCAGCGCGCGCCGGTGACGGATGCGGAGGACCGGAGCGCCCGGCGGACCGGCTTCACTGCCGTCCCAGGCGCGAATACGGATCGGAAGCGGAACGCCAAGAACCCGCTCGGCGAGCGCAGTGAGTCGTGGCGCGACTTCGGTCATTGCACACACCTCCGTGAAGGAAGGGGTGGAACCCCGTACATGCAACACGATTGTCGTGCAAACTATGCCGACTCACACACCGACGGCGAAGGGGTCGTTCCGGCAACTGCGCGTAAAGAGTGCCGGGAAACGACGAAGGGGACGCCCGCACCACGGATGGCGGACGTCCCCTCCACGGGAACTCTCTTCGACCTGTGGCCCGGCTGACCGCTCGTCAGCACGGTGCGCCACAGCGGCGCAACAGGTCCGGCGTCAGGACGCCTTGGCCTCTTCCCTCTGCTCGGCGGCCCGGCTCTCCTTCACCCGGGTCTTCCGCTCCGCCGCCGCCTCTTCCGTGGCGGCTGCGGTGACGGGCGAGGCCGCCTCGTAGAACTCCTCACGCGGGTGCTCCATCGCACCGAGAGAGACCACCTCACGCTTGAGGAACATGCCGAGCGTCCAGTCGGCGAATACGCGGATCTTCCGGTTCCAGGTCGGCACCGCCAGACCGTGGTAGCCACGGTGCATGTACCAGGCGAGACGGCCCTTGAGCTTGATCCTCGTCTTGCCGAAGACGATCATCGCGACGCCCTTGTGCAGACCCAGGCCGGCGACGGCACCCTTGTTGCCGTGCTTGTACTCGCCCTGCGGGAAGCCGCGCAGCGCCGAGATGATGTTGTCGCCGAGTGCCTTGGCCTGGCGCAGCGCGTGCTGGGCGTTGGGCGGGCAGTAGGCCGGTCCGTCGTTGCGTGCGGCCAGGTCCGGCACCTGGGCGTTGTCGCCGGCGGCCCAGATGTGGTTCGTGCCGCGGACCTGCATGGTGGCGTCGACGTCCACGTGGCCCTTGGGGCCGAGCGGCAGGCCGAATCGCGCCAGTGCCGGGTTCGGCTTCACACCCGCCGTCCACACGATGGTGCTGGAGTCGACCTCGAGGCCGTTCTTGAGGACGACGTGACCGCCGACGCAGGACTCCAGCGAGGTGCTGAGGTAGACCTCGATGCCGCGGCTCTTGAGGTGCTCGAGGGCCCACTCGCCGAGCTTCGGACCGACCTCCGGGAGGATGCCCGGGGCGGCGTCGACGAGCATGAAGCGCATGTCCTCGCGTCGCACGTTCGGGTAGTAGCGGGCGGCGTCGCGCGCCATGTCCTCGACCTCGCCGATGGTCTCGGCACCAGCGAATCCGCCTCCGACGAAGACGAAGGTCAGCGCGCGGCGCCGGACGTCCTCGTCGTTGGTCGAGTCGGCCTTGTCCAGCTGCTCCAGCACGTGGTTCCGCAGCCCGATGGCCTCCTCGACGCCCTTCATGCCGATGCCGTTCTCGGCCAGGCCGGGGATCGGGAAGGTGCGGGAGACGGCACCCATGGCGATGACCAGGTAGTCGAAGGGCAGGTCGTAGGCCTCGCCGACCAGCGGGGCGATCGTGGCGACCTTACGGTCCTGGTCGACGGTGGTGACGCGACCGGTCAGGACCTCGGCCTTGGGCAGCACGCGTCGCAGCGGGACGACGACGTGACGCGGCGAGATGCTGCCTGCGGCGGCTTCGGGGAGGAAGGGCTGGTACGTCATGTACGAGCGCGGGTCGACGACGGTGACGGTCGCCTCGCCGTAGCGCATCTTCTTCAGGATGCGGCGCGCCGCGTACAAGCCGACGTACCCGCCGCCCACTACGAGGATTCGGGGACGCTCCGTGGTGCTCATGCCATCGAGTATCCACCTGGCCTGGGGGGTGACCTCGTGAGGGGCTTCACAAGCATCCCCCCACCCCCTGCTACACTGCGCCGCCACGCATCCGGGGCCGTCGAGCCCCCACCCGGCGGGCAAGCCTCGAAGGGCCGCGGCACAGGCCGTGAGCTGCACTTATCGTCTTCACCACGAGAATGTCGCCGAGGCTGCAACACGGACGTGATCCGGCCGGAATTCGCCGTTCTCGAAGCTCTGGCCCGGCCGGTGCCTCACATCAGCCCCGAACGGGTGTGATCTGCGTCCGACGAGGCACTTTTCCAAGTGAATTATTTCACGAGACTGCTTCTGGAGGGCTTCCGCAGGGCCACACGGAGCCCTTTCAAAGGAGTTCGGGCGTGCTCAAGTGAGGCTCCAGGCAATGCCGTCGAGGATGTCGTGCTCGCTGACGACGACCTCCTCGGCACCCGTACGTTCCATGATCGTCAGCAGTGCCAGTGCGCCCGCCCCGATCACGTCCACGCGGCCGGGGTGCACGACGGGGATCGCCGCGCGTTCGTCGTGGGTGGCGGAGAGCAGCCGCTGCGCGATCTCGCGGACCTGCACTGCCGAGACCCTCGAGTGATGGATCGCGGCGGAGTCGTAGGAGTCCAGGCCGAGGGCGATGCCTGCGACGGTGGTGACCGTGCCGGCGAGGCCGACGAGCGTACGGGCCTCCGCCAGCGGAACCGTCCGCTCCACCTCGTCCAGCGCGGAGGCGACGTCGGCCCGCACGGCCTCGATCTGCGCGGGGGTGACCGGGTCGGAGAGCTCATGGCGCTCCGTGAGCCGTACGCAGCCGACGTCCACGGAGCGCGCTGCACGCACCTCTTCGTCACCCACCACGAACTCGGTCGAGCCACCGCCGATGTCCACGACGAGATACGGCTTCTCCAGGTCGCGCCGTCCGCTCAGCTCCTTGGTGGCGCCGGTGAAGGAGAACTGCGCCTCCTGGTCACCGGTGATGACCTCCGGTTCGACACCGAGGATGTCGACGACACCCCTCACGAACTCGTCCCGGTTCTTCGCGTCCCGCGACGCGGAGGTGGCGACGAAACGCAGGTGCTCCGCCCCGAGTTCCTCGATCGTCCGCGCGTAGGTGCGGCAGGCGGTGAAGGTGCGCTCCAGCGCCTCCGGCGCGAGCTGTCCGGTGCGGTCGACGCCCTGGCCGAGCCGGACGATCTCCATTCGCCTGTCCAGGCTCTTCAGCTCGCCCGTGGCCGGGTCGGCGTCGGCCACCAGCAGCCTGATCGAGTTGGTGCCGCAGTCAACGGCGGCGACGCGGGTCATGCGCTCTCCTCACGACGGAAGGACCCCAGCGTATGCGCGCACAGGCACCGCACAGTCCACACACCGGCCACTGAGGGCCCGGCCCCCGCACCGCGCGGGCTCAGCTCCCGGCAGGCTCCGACGGGGACGCAGAGAGCTGCCCGTCCTGTCCGGACGGAGAGACGCAGGGGCCCTTGGCCCACCACTCGGGTAGCAACGCCAGCGCCTCGTCACCGAGCGGATTGACGCCGGGTCCGGCCACCAGGGAGTGCGCGACCAGTACGTGCAGGCACTTCACACGGTCGGGCATGCCGCCCGCGCTGGGGAAGCCGCTGAGCACCTCGATGGCGTCCCGGCGGGCGAGGTAGTCCTCGTGCGCGGCGCGATAGGCAGCGGCCAGGTCCTCGTCCTCGGCCAGCCGCGCCGTCATCTCCCGCATCAGCCCGCTCGCCTCCAGCGTTCCGATCGCGGAGGCGGCACGCGGGCAGGTCAGGTAGTACGTCGTGGGGAAGGGGGTGCCGTCCTCCAGCCGGGGTGCCGTCTCCACGACGTCCGGCAGGCCGCAGGGGCAGCGGTGCGCGATGGTGCGCAGACCGCGCGGCGGGCGGCCCAACTGCTCCTGGAACGCGGCCACATCCGCGTCCGTGGGGGGCGTGGGCTCGGTCTGCGGCGGGGGCGTGTCCATCGGTGTCGGGGCTCTTTCCGGATGTGAGGAAGGGTCACGCGGCGCTGCCGCGGGGGTCGTTGAAGTCCTGCTGAGGTGTGCGGACGCGCGGCGGGCGGCCCGTTCGCGTGGCGCTCACGTGCCGAGGGGAGCCGCACGCCGGAGTGCGCCGGGGTGGCCCGGACTGCACAGGCGCCAGCGTCAGCCGCCCGTGTCGGCCTTGTCGACGCCGTCCCAGAGGTTCTGGTACCAGGCGCGGTCGGGGTCTCGGTCCGCCGGCCTGCGCGCACCGCCCGTACCGTCGCGGACGGTGTACCCGGTCTCCCCGGGACGCACGAAGTGCAGGTGCTCCCGGGCACGTTGCTCGACGTACGCCGGGTCCTGCCACCGTGCCCGCTGCTCCCGCAGGCGCTTCACCTGTTCTCTGGCGTGCTCCGCCTGACGCTGCTGCTCGGCGATCTCCGAACGCTGCGAGACGTACTGACGCATCGGATAGGCGAGCGCGACGACGAGGGAGCAGACGACCAACGCGAGCAGTGCGGCCCGTCCGGTGAGGCGGCTGCGGCGCGGAGTGCGCACCGTGCGGCCCCTGGCGCGGTAGACACGCTCGGCGGCCTGGGTGCCGAGCGCCCTGAGCCTGGTCGCGGTGGAGAACCGATCCGCGGGCACGTTCCTCCCCTGTCCCCTGACAGCTGTCCGTGAGCCTGGTGGCCGATACGCCGGACCCCGCCCGGATCAGTCCGGACAGGGCCCGGTCCGGGCCCCCGCCACCGTACGGGAACGGCGGCGGGGACGGGCGCAGCGACGGCCCTTCAGCCCTTGTAACGCGGGAAGGCGCTGCGGCCCGCGTACACGGCGGCGTCGTCGAGGATCTCCTCGATGCGCAGCAGCTGGTTGTACTTGGCGACGCGCTCCGAGCGGGCGGGGGCGCCGGTCTTGATCTGGCCGCAGTTGGTGGCCACGGCCAGGTCGGCGATGGTCACGTCCTCGGTCTCGCCGGAGCGGTGGGACATCATGCACTTGAAGCCGCTGCGCTGCGCGAGCTCCACGGCGTCGAGGGTCTCGGTGAGGGAGCCGATCTGATTGACCTTGACCAGCAGGGCGTTCGCGGCGCCGTCCTCGATGCCGCGGGCGAGCCGCTCGGGGTTGGTGACGAACAGGTCGTCGCCCACGAGCTGAACCTGGCCGCCGAGCTTCTCTGTGATGGTCTGCCAGCCCTCCCAGTCGTCCTCGTACAGCGGGTCCTCGATGGACACCAGCGGGTACGCCGCGACGAGTTCGGCGTAGTAGTCCGTCATCTCGGAGGCCGTGCGGTCCTTGCCCTCGAAGGAGTAGACGCCGTCCTTGTAGAACTCGGACGCGGCGACGTCGAGCGCCAGCGCGATGTCCTGGCCGACGGTGTAACCCGCCTTCTGGATGGCCTCGATGATGAGGTCGAGTGCTTCGCGGTTGGAGCCGAGGTTCGGCGCGAAACCGCCCTCGTCGCCCAGGCCGGTGGCGAGGCCGCGCTCCTTCAGCACGCTCTTGAGCGCGTGGTAGGTCTCGGCACCCCAGCGGACGGCCTCGGAGAAGGACTCCGCACCGATGGGGGCGATCATGAACTCCTGGACGTCCACGTTGGAGTCCGCGTGCGAACCGCCGTTGAGGATGTTCATCATCGGCACCGGCAGCAGGTGCGCGTTGGGGCCGCCGAGGTAGCGGAAGAGCGGCAGGTCGGACGCCTCGGAGGCGGCGTGCGCGACGGCGAGGGAGACGCCGAGGATGGCGTTGGCGCCGAGCGAGGACTTGTCCGCGGTGGCGTCCAGGTCGAACATCGCCTGGTCGATGAGCCGCTGCTCGGTGGCGTCGTACCCCACCAGCTCCGGGCCGATCTGCTCGATCACGGCGAGTACGGCCTTCTCGACGCCCTTGCCGCCGTATCGGCCGCTGTCGCCGTCGCGGAGCTCAAGTGCCTCGAAGGCACCGGTCGAGGCGCCCGACGGGACGGCAGCACGGCCGGTGCTGCCGTCGTCGAGGCCGACCTCGACCTCGACCGTGGGATTGCCTCGCGAGTCGAGAATCTCGCGGGCTACGACGACGTCGATGGACGGCACGAGGGTCTCCTTCGTGAAGTGTCTGGATTGCTGCCCCAGAGCCTAACGGGCGCGGGGGCGTGCCCCGGTCGGCCCGTCGTGTCGGGCGGCGGAACAGCAGGCGAAGCTCCAGCTCAGGAGTGCCGTGCACGTCACGTATTTTGTTTGGGAGCGGAAGAAAACATGGGGCGGCCTCGCCGGTCCGTATCGGAGCAGCGGGCTCGCCCGGCCTTCACCGGAGGGGTGTCAGAGGTTCAACTCCTGGCCGGGCCGGATCAGGTCGGGGTCCGAGCCGACGACGTCGCGGTTGCGCTCGTACAGCTCCGCCCAGCCGCCGCGCACCTCGTACTCGTCCGCGATCCCGGAGAGCGACTCGCCCTTGGAGACGCGGTGGTCTTCAGCGTCGGAGCCGGCGTCACCCCTGTCGTCGTCCTCGCGGGACGGGTGCTCGTCCGACTCCTCGCGGCCGCCGCTGCCGGGGCCGATCGGGTCAGCGGGCTCCCACAAGTAGCCGTCGTCTCCGGCGTCCGCACCGGGGCTCGCGGCGTCGCCGGATTCGTCCGCGTCGCCGGAGTCCCCGGAGTCGCCGGAATCAGCGGAGTCACCGGAGTCCTCAGGGGCGGCCTCGTCGGAGTCCTCGGAGCCGGACGGGGAGCCCGAGTCGGCAGACTCGTCCGAATCCGAGGGGTCTTCCGAGGGATCCGAGGACTCGGACGGGTCAGCAGACTCATCAGGCGCCGGCTGCGTCGCGTTGTCGGGGAACCCGGCGCTGTCACCGTCGCCGGATTCCTCCGAACCGCCGGTGCCGTCCTCGGAGGCCGAGTCCGACGGCGCCGAGGGATAGGGGCGTTCAGGGACGGGAGCCTCGGAATCCGAGCCGGAGGCGTCCCCGTCGAGATCGGGGGTCTCGGGCGAATCCTCTGAAAGCCCGGCGTTCTCCGCGCAGTCGGACCACGCGTCACGGCCCTCGGCCTGCAGGATCCTCTCCGCGACCTCGATCTGCTGACCGCGGCTGGCGAGGTCGGGCCGCTCGGCGTATTCGGTGCCGCCGTACTCGTCCCAGGTCTCCTCGTCGAGTTGGAGCCCGCCGTAGAAGCCGTTGTCGTCGTTGGCGCTCCACAGGGCGCCGCTCTCGCACTCGGCCACCTTGTCCCAGGTCCCCGCGTCCGCCGCGTTCGCCGCAGTCGCCCCGAGGAACGGGATGGCGATGCCGACTCCCGCCGCTCCCGCCTTGACCACGAACGAGGGCGCCTGACGGGGGCGTCGGTGGCGCCCGCTCCCGGAGAACAAGGGCGGCATGTGGGGGGACCTCTCCTAGGGACAAGGAAGTTGCCGCCTGAAGTTAGCTCCGAAAGCCCATCATCACAAGGCTGTGTCACGCAGATCACGTCGCGGTCACACCTGTGATGTTCCGTCACAGCCGTTACACCTCGCGGGGGGCCTCGCTCACCTCGGGCGTGAACTCCACCGGCAGCGTGCGCAGTCCGCGCATGATGAGACCGCCGCGCCACCGCAGTTCGGACGGCTCCGCGGCCAGACGTACATCCGGCAGACGCCTCAGAAGCTCACCGATCGCAGCACGGCCCTCGAGCCGGGCGAGCGGCGCTCCGAGGCAGTAGTGGATGCCGTGGCCGTAGCCCAAGTGCTGGTTGTCGCGCCGCCCCAGGTCCAGGATGTCCGGCTCGTCGAACTTTGCCGGGTCCCTGTCGGCCGCCGCCAGGACCACCAACACCGGCTCGCCTTCGGCGATGTGAGCACCGCCGATCACAAGCGGCTCGGTCGCGAAACGCCAGGTCGCAAGCTCCACCGGACCGTCGTAGCGGAGCAACTCCTCGACCGCCGTCGCCAGCAGCGCCTCGTCCCCCTCCGTCACCGCCCTGTGCAGACGGGCGCGTTGCTCGGGGTGGTGGAGCAGCGTGTACGTGCCGTTGCCGATCAAGTTGACCGTCGTCTCGAAGCCGGCGAAGAGAAGGATGAAGGCCATCGCGGCGGCCTCGTTCTCCGTCAGCTGCTCGCCGTGGTCGCTTGCGCGGATGAGTCCCGAGATGAGGTCATCGCCCGGGTTCTCCCTTTTGCGATGGATGAGTTCGGCGAGATAGTTGCGCATCTTCTTCACGGCACGGCCCACGCCGCCGCGCGGCGGTCCGGACTGCCCCGGCTTGTGATGGCGCAGCATCATGCCCGCCCAGTCACGGAAGTCGTCCTGGTCCTCCGCGGGAACGCCGAGCATGTCGCAGATGGCGTAGATGGGCAGCGGAAATGCGAACTCGTGGATCAGGTCCGCCTCGCCGCGCGCCGCGAAGCCGTCGATCAGCCGGCCGGTCAACTCCCGTACCCGCGGCTCGAACTCGGCGACCCGTGCCGGCGTGAACGCCTTCGAGACCAGACGACGCAGCCGCGTGTGATCCGGCGGATCGATGTTGAGCAGGTGCGTCATCAGATTCGCACTGCGCTCGCCCGGGATGCCGACCTTGCCCTTGCCGTGGGCCGAACTCTCGCTGTGGTGCACCGGGTTCTTGCTCAGCCGCTGGTCGGCAAGCGCCTGCCGGGCGTCCGCGTAACGCGTGACCAGCCAGGCCTCCACCCCGCTGGGCAGTTCGGTGCGGCGTACGGGGGCGTGCTCGCGCAGCCACGCGTACGCGGGATAGGGATCGGCAGCGAAGTCCCAGTCGAAGAGCGGGGGCATGGGCGGAGGGGACGACGCTCGGGCCGTGCCGTGGGGCTTGTCTTGCACGCGTCGACGCTAGCGGGTGCGCCGGGCGGGTCAGGCCAGCGGTACGGGTGAGGGCAGGCCCGCCCCCGGGCCTGCCCTCGGTGTCCGTCCCGTTCCGCGGCGGGGGTGGACACCGAGGTGTTCCGGGCCTCGACGAAGTGGTGCGCTTCGGCCTGGTGCCCT
>NZ_JACBXA010000340.1 GCF_013870515.1 Streptomyces albidus (ex Kaewkla and Franco 2022)
TCGGCGGCCACCCGCCTCCCCCTCGCCGACGACCCGCGCGCCACGGCGGCCTCCGCCGCCTCGGCCGCGATCCTGCGCGTACGCACGTACGTCCACGTCGCCACCAACCCGACCAGCACGAACAGCCCCGCGTAGACCAGCCCCGGCGCGCCGAGAACCCCGCCCCCGCTCAGCACCCCGAACCAGCGCCCGCCGAGCGGCGCACCCAGCAAGGTGTGACCGAGCAGCGCGTCGTCGCCGGTGAAGGCGTGATACATGGCGAAGAACACGGGCAGTTGGAGCAGCATCGGCAGGCAGCCCGCCACGGGGGAAGCCCCCTCCTTCGCCCGCAACTCGCCCAACTCCCGCCGCAGCCGCTCCGGATCACCACCGTGCTTGCGCTGCAACTCGGACATGTGCGGCGCCAGCCGCGCCCGTACGCGCTCACCCCGTACGGCCGCACGCGCCAGGGGATGCAGCGCGAGCCGCACGCCCAGCGTGCACACCACGATCGCGGCAGCGTCGCCGAGGCGCCGAAGAACGGATCGAGGACGTCGGACAGAAATGCCATGGAAGAACCGAAAAAAGACATGAGTGAACCCTCCACAGGGTCTCGTCGAGCCGGGGTCGTCAGGTCGTCACCGGCCGCAAAGGACCGGCGTGAACGATCGGCGGGACGAGCCGCGCAGGCTCAACAAGGGCCACCGGCAGGAGAGTTCAGCGGTGGAGAGAAACAGAGAAAGAGGAGCGCTACGCGGCCGTCACCAGGCGACGGCCCGGCGCTCGCGGACGAGGACGCCCCGCGGCGTCCGGATCACGCTGCGGCAGGAACGCGGTACGCCGCTCACGGTCCCGGATGGCAGTACGGACCCGGCCGTGCGGCACCTGAGGTGCGGCGAGCACCAGGGCACCGACCACCGTGTGGCACACCAGCAGAACCGCAGCCGACGTCGCGGCAGCAGTGATGGCCGTGCTCAACCCGGCCTCGGTGAGGAGGAAACCCACGAAGGAGAGCAGCAACGCGGAGAGATACATGCGCCAGGCGCTCACGATCCGATGACTCACGCCCTGCCCCCTCCCCGTACCCGTGCGACGGGCTCACCCGTCCCTGCTGCTCCGGCCGATGCGAACTCGGCCTGCCCGTCCGACAATACGCGACCGGCCTCCACGCCCGGAACGGTCGAGGACCATCGCCCCGCCCCGAGAGCGGACGCGACCCCTCACACCGAGCCGGCGCACTGGATAATCGGGCACATGAGCAGCAGCGCCCACAAGCAGCCCAGCCGGCTGATCCTCGCCACACGCAACGCGTCCAAGGTCACCGAACTCCAGGCCATCCTCGCCGAGGCCGATCTCGGCCTCGAACTGATCGGCGCGGACGCCTTCCCCGAGATCCCCGACGTCAAGGAGACCGGGACCACCTTCGCGGAGAACGCCCTCCTCAAGGCCCGCACCCTCGCCCACGAGACCGGCATCCCCGCCATCGCCGACGACTCCGGCCTCTGCGTCGACGTCCTCGGCGGCTCCCCCGGCATCTTCTCCGCCCGCTGGGCCGGGCGACACGGCGACGACAAGGCCAACCTCGACCTGCTCCTCGCCCAGCTCTCCGACATCGACTCCGAGCACCGCGCGGCCCACTTCGCCTGCGCCGCCGCCCTCGCGCTCCCCGACGGCACCGAACGCGTCGTCGAGGGCAGCCTCCGCGGCACCCTGCGGCACACCCCGTCAGGCACGGGCGGGTTCGGCTACGACCCGGTCCTCCAGCCCGACGGCGACACCCGTACCTGCGCGGAGATGACCCCCGAGGAGAAGAACGCCATCAGCCACCGCGGCCGCGCCTTCCGCGCCCTGGTCCCGTCGATCCGGGAACTGCTGGGCTGAGGAGGAGAGGGAAGAGCCCCACCCCGGTGTCCGGAGTGGGGCTCGGATGTGCGCGAGGAGGGACTCGAACCCTCACGCCCTAAGGCACCGGGACCTAAACCCGGCCTGTCTCGCCAATTCCAGCACTCGCGCGCGGCCCACATCCTACTGCCGTGTTCTCCCTGCCCGGCGTGAGCCCTTCCGCCGGTTGCGCCCGCACCATGTCTCTGTGAGGGCGTGGCAGTTCGGGCACAGGTAGCGCAGATTGTGCTCTCGGTTGTCGCACCAGTCGCCGTTGACGTGGTCGATCTGCAGGGTGAGCGGCCGCCCCTCCCAGACACCCGGATTGCCGCAGCGCACGCACACGTACGGCACACCGACCTCGTCGAGCGCTCTGCGCAGCCGCTCACGGTTGAGCCGAGGCGATCCTTCCGGACGCACACACAGCACGGCAGGAGCGATCGGCTTCGGCGGCGCAGCCAACTCCGACCGCCGCCCCTGGTGCGAGAAGTGACCGATGTCCAGGCCGAGCTGGGCGACGCGGCGCCGCACCTTGAGGCGGTTGGCCTCGTTCACCGGCATGCGCAGCTCCCTCAGCACTCCCGCGAAGTGGAAGCTGCGTGCGACAACATCGCGGAGTTCGTCTTCCGGTACGGCGAAGCGGGCGTGGGAGAAGTGAGACACGTCGACTCCGCCCTGGCGGAGCGCCCGGCCCAGCGCGGCGCGAGATCGGCCGTCGTCGGGTACGTCGAGGACCCGCGCGAGGGCGCGAAGGCTGCGAACTGAACCGGCCGCCTCCCGCAGGTCCGCCACGGAGAACGGCAGCTCGCACTCTTGACGGTTCAGCGCGGGAAAGTGGCTGACGTCCAATCCCGCCACGGCAATCCGACGACGGATGTGCGACAGGGTTCCCGTCGAGGGCCTGGCGCCGAGCTTGCCGACGACCTCACGCAGCTTTGTGGACGAGGCGACGGCTTCCGCGATGGCGTCGTCCGTGTACCTCTGCCACGGGCTGCGCCGGACGAAGTGGCCCGTGTCGAGGCCGTACTCGTTCACCGCCCTTTGCAGGGCCCGCCGCCCGCCTCCGCTGATCCGCAGACCGAGCGCGCGCATGACGCCCGCCCACGTCGTCGCCTCGGCCACCGCATCGGCCAGACGCTCCCGTGTGTACCCGCGCGGCATCCCGCCTCCCCCGTGAGCGGCCGCGAAGGGCTCCGGTACCCCCACGCATCGGACACCCGTCGCGGCCTCGCACAGATCAACGAACGGGGGTCGGCGTGGTTACGGCGACCGGGGCCCGGCCGCCGTCGGACGGCTGGGCGGCGGCTTCGGCAGGACTTGGCGGGAGCGCCAGGACGGGGACGCCCCGGAGGTCAGATCTTCAGGTCCTTGAGGAGCTTCGCGACGTGCCCCGTGGCCTTCACGTTGTAGAGCGCGTGCTCCACCTTGCCGTCCGCGTCGACGACGACGGTCGAGCGGATGACGCCCGTGACGGTCTTGCCGTACAGCTTCTTCTCGCCGAAGGCGCCGTACGCCTCCATCGTCTCCTTCGACGGGTCTCCGACGAGGGTGACCTCGAGGTTCTCCTTGTCCCGGAACTTGGCCAGCTTCTCGGGCTTGTCGGGGGAGACGCCGATGACGTCGTAGCCGGCGGTCGCGAGAAGGTCGAGGTTGTCGGTGAAGTCGCACGCCTGCTTGGTGCAGCCGGGCGTCAGCGCCGCGGGGTAGAAGTAGACGATGACCTTGCGGCCCGTGCGGCCGGCGAGCGAGACCTGTTTGCCGTCCGCGTCCGGCAGTGAGAAGTCGGGGGCGGTGTCGCCGGGCTGCAGTCGCTCACTCATCTGTGCTCCTCGGGATGTCCGTCGTCGGCTCCGAGCGTAGCCGGAGGCGTACGCACCGGGGGTGCCGCGGGGCACCGGGCCGGGCGAGCTGACAGACTGTCCATCAGGCTCCGCCCGTTCGGGCAGGCTCGATCGGGGAACGCGGAAGGGTATCTCTCGTCCGCGTGGGGCCTCGGAGGCCGACTGATGCGGGTCCGACCGGTGTTGGTCGGCGAGTGACGGAATCAGCGACGTATGAGCGACGGAGGCAGCGCGGTGTCGGAAGCCAGGACTCCCGCGGACATCGAGGCGGACATCGTCAGCAGGCGGCGCGAACTCGCCGCCACGCTTGATGAGATCGCCGTACGCGTGCACCCCAGGACGATCGCGGGGGACGCCAAGGCGAAGGCTGCCGCGGCCGTGGACAGGACCGCCGGCCGCGCGTACGTGGCGGCCAACCGCGCGGTCGCGGACGTGGCGGCGCAGTTCGTCGACGAGAAGGGTTCGCCGCGCCTGGAGCGCGTGATCCCGGTGGCCTTCGTCGCCGTCGCGCTCGTCGGCGGGTTGTTCGCGCTCACGGCACGGCGCCGGCGCGGCTGAACGCTGATATACGGTCTAGCCGTGAGTTCCGAGACCCCTGCCGGTCATGCCGCCTCTGGTACGAGAACCAGGGCCGGGAACATGCCCGAGCACGACAAGCTGCCGATCCGCATGCTCCACGACCGTGTGCTGGTGCGTACGGACATCGAGGAGGGCGAGCGCCGCTCGTCGGGCGGGATCGTCATTCCCGCGACCGCGGCGGTCGGGCGGCGCCTGTCGTGGGCGGAGGTCGTGGCCGTCGGGCAGAGCGTCCGCACGGTGGAGCCGGGTGACCGCGTGCTGTACGACCCGGAGGACCGCGCGGAGGTCGAGGTCCGCGGCGTTGCGTACGTGCTGATGCGTGAGCGGGATCTGCACGCGGTGGCGTCGGAACGGCTGCAGGGATCCGACGATTCGACGGGGCTGTACCTGTAGCCCCGGCGCGGCCCTCCATGTGCTGCGGGCCCGCCTGAGCTTCAGCCCTCCGTGTGAGCTGCGGCTCTTCCCTTGCGACGTCCGCCTCTGGGCCCGCCGCCTGAACTCCCGCCCGCCGCAACCTCGTTGAGAGGCGAGCGGTACGGGCGGGCCTTCCGGCATCGGAGAACGCCGGCATCGGACCGGGGCCCTTCGAGCAGCCGACCCATGAAGCCGGAGCTGCTCAGCCTTCTTCGACCGTCTCGTAGCCGTCTTCCCTCAGCGCCGTACGGGCGGTGGCCGGCTCTCCGCCCGTGTTGCCGCCCTGCCAGCCGCCCCCCG
>NZ_JACBXA010000341.1 GCF_013870515.1 Streptomyces albidus (ex Kaewkla and Franco 2022)
GCCCGTACGCGAGGAGGACGCGGCGGAGAAGCAGGCAGCGGACGCCGAGGACGACGGCGGCGATGCCGGGGCGAACGCCCAAGCGCTGGACGCCACTTGAGCCTGACCGGCGAAGCGGCTCTCCCCGACCGGTGCCGTTCCGCACGGTGAAGCGCTAACCTGCGCTGCGATGGACGCCTCTCCGCCGGACGGGCCCGAAGCGAGCAGCGGCCCCGACAGCACCGGCAGTTCCGACAGCTCCGACAGGCCGGCCACCGTTCAGGACGGACTGCGTTTCGCGCTGGGCACGCTGACCGTCATCCCCGTGCGGACCGCGCGTTGGGACCGTGAGGCCGCGCGGCGGGGCATGGAGTGGGCTCCGCTCATCGGTCTGCTGGTGGGGCTCACGGCCTCCGCCCTGGGCGCCGTCGCACTGCTGCTGGGCACCTCGGCTCTGCTGGCCGCGATCCTCACCGTCGCCGTGCCCGCGCTGTTCACCCGCGCGCTGCACCTCGACGGTCTCGCGGATGTCGCGGACGGGCTGGGCAGCGCGAAGCCCCCCGAAGACGCGCTGCGCATCATGAAGCAGTCGGACATCGGCCCGTTCGGGGTCCTCACGCTCGTCTTCGTGCTGCTCGCGCAGATCGCGGTGGTCAACGAGCTCTACGAGCAAGGAGGATGGGCGCACGGGGCGCTCGCCTTCACCGTGTCCGCCGTCACCGCGCGCACCGCGCTCACGCTGGCAGCTCGTTCGGGTGTTCCTGCGGCACGCGAGGACGGGCTGGGAGCCGTCGTCGCCGGAACGGTTCCGGTACGCACCGCGGGCGTCGTCGTCGCGGTGGTCACGGTGACCGCCGCCGCGGCAGGAGCGGCCGTGTACCTGTGGGACGCGGTCTTCGGCGCCGTGACGTGCGCCCTCGCCGTGCTGCTCGGACTCGCCGCCGCCGAGCTGCTGTTGAGGCACTGCCGCCGTCGCCTGGGCGGAGTCACCGGGGACGTGTTCGGCGCTCTGGCCGAGACCGGGGCCACCGCGGCGCTGGTCGTGCTCGCGCTCGGCTGATCACCCTCGCGCGGTCCGCGGGCCCCCACCACCGGCCCCTGGGGCGGGGGTTGACGTGAGCGGTGAGCGTATGGTCTCCCGCATACGACGGTCTACGCGGGCATACGATGCCCGATGTGCCGGAAGCCGTTCACCCGTATCCGGCGATCCGCTTTTCCGGCGTCCGAACAGGAAGAAGGTTCCCCACACCGTGTCTGCTTTGACTCTCAGCACCTCGTCCGCCACGGCCCAGCGCGCGGACGTCGTCGTCATCGGCGTCGCCAAGGGCGCCAAGGGCCCCGTGGTCGCTCTCGGCGGCGAGTCCGTGGACAAGGCGTACGGCGGGAAGCTCGCCGCGACCCTGGACGCACTCGGCGCAGCCGGCAGCGAGGGCGAGACCACCAAGCTTCCGGCGCCCGACGGCGGGCTCAAGGCGCCCGTCGTGCTGGCCGTCGGCCTGGGCGAGGCCCCCGGGAAGGCCGAGTCCTACGACCTGGAGACGCTGCGCCGCGCCGCAGGTACGGCCGCACGCGCGCTGTCCGGCACGAAGAAGGCCGCCTTCGCGCTGCCCGTCGAGGACGCGGCCGCGGTCGCGGCGGTGACGGAGGGCGCGCTGCTGGGCTCGTACTCCTTCACGACGTACCGCAGCGACTCCGACGCCAAGGGCGGCAAGCGGAGTGCGAAGGACAAGGGCGCGAGCGCCCCGCTCGCCGAGATCGTCCTGGTCGGCGCCAAGCCGCGCGACAAGGCGCACAAGGCCGCGGCAGAGCGTGCCGAGGTGCTCGCCGCCGAGGTCGCACGCGCGCGCGATCTGATCAACACCCCTTCCAACGACCTCACTCCGATCGCCTTCGCGGACCACGTCCGTGAGGCCGCCAAGCAACACAGCCTGAACATCGAGGTGATGGACGAGGCGGCGCTGGCAAAGGGCGGCTACGGCGGCATCCTCGGCGTCGGCCAGGGGTCGGACAACCCGCCGCGGCTCGTGCGCATCGGCCACACCCACCCCAAGGCCAAGAAGACCATCGCCCTCGTCGGCAAGGGCATCACGTACGACTCGGGCGGCATCTCGCTCAAGCCCGCGGGCCACAACGAGACGATGAAGTGCGACATGAGCGGCGCCGCCGCCGTCTTCGCCGCCGTCGTCTCGGCCGCCCGTCTCGGGCTCCGCGTCAACGTGACCGGCTGGCTGGCACTCGCGGAGAACATGCCGTCGGGCTCGGCCACCCGCCCCGGTGACGTGCTCAGCATGTACAGCGGCAAGACCGTCGAGGTGCTCAACACCGACGCCGAGGGCCGTCTCGTCCTGGCTGACGCGCTGACCCGCGCCTGCGAGGAGTCGCCGGACGCGATCGTGGACGTGGCCACGCTCACCGGCGCCATGGTGCTCGCACTGGGCAACCGCACCTTCGGCGTGCTGAGCAACGACGACGCCTTCCGCACCACCGTTCACGAGCTGGCCGAGGAGGCGGGCGAGGCGTCCTGGCCGATGCCGATGCCGACCCACCTGCGCAAGGGCATGGAGTCCCCCGTCGCCGACATCGCCAACATCGGGGAGCGCCCGGGCGGCGGTCTCGTGGCGGGCCTGTTCCTGAAGGAGTTCGTCGACGAGGACGTCGTCTGGGCCCATCTGGACATCGCCGGCCCGGCGTTCAACGAGGCGGGGCCCTTCGGCTACACACCGAAGGGCGGCACCGGCTCCGGTGTCCGCACCCTGGTCCGGCTCGCTGAGCGCACGGCGGCCGGCGACATCGGCTGATACGGCACGGCAGGCAGGGTTCGCGAGCGTCGACCGGTGCCGGATTCCGTTGGGACCGGCACCGGTTGACGCCCGTACCCGTGCGTGCGCGGCGGTCACCGTGATCGGGCGGGGCCGCCGCGACAGGGGCCCGCGACGGCCGAGTGAGCAGGCTCACACTTCCGCCCCCGCGTGCGGGGTACATCGTGCTGTCGCCTTGCGGTACAGGCACGTTCGCCCCCGGCGATCACCGTCGTACCGCCCGGTAGACGGCCCCGCGTCCCGTTGCACGCCGACAAGTGCGAAGATGGGTCCCCGGCAGGACAGGGCCCCAGCGCGGCTTCACCAAGCCGAGACCAGGGCCGAGCAAGACAGCGGCCGAACATTTTGCCGCCCGGTCACAAGGAGACCGGCTCCGGCGTACCCATGCATGGAGGACGTGACGTGGCGAACGACGCCAGCACCGTTTTCGACCTAGTGATCCTCGGCGGCGGTAGCGGCGGCTATGCCGCCGCCCTGCGCGGGGCACAGCTGGGTCTGGACGTCGCCCTGATCGAGAAGGACAAGCTGGGCGGCACCTGTCTGCACCGGGGCTGCATCCCCACCAAGGCCCTGCTGCACGCCGGCGAACTGGCCGACCAGGCCCGCGAAGGCGAGAAGTACGGGGTCAAGAGCACCTTCGAGGGCATCGACATGGCCGGGGTGCACAAGTACAAGGACGGCGTCGTCTCGGGGCTCTACAAGGGCCTTCAGGGGCTGGTCGCCTCCCGCAAGATCACCTACGTCGAGGGTGAGGGCCGTCTCTCCTCCCCCACCTCCGTCGACGTCAACGGCCAGCGCTACGAGGGCCGTCACATCCTGCTCGCGACGGGTTCGGTGCCCAAGTCGCTCCCCGGCCTGGAGATCGACGGGAACCGCATCATCTCCTCGGACCACGGGCTGCACCTGGACCGCGTCCCGGAGTCCGCGATCATCCTCGGCGGCGGTGTCATCGGCGTCGAATTCGCCTCCGCCTGGAAGTCGTTCGGCACGGACGTGACGATCGTGGAGGGTCTCCCCCACCTCGTACCGGCAGAGGACGAGAACAGCTCGAAGCTTCTGGAGCGCGCCTTCCGCAAGCGCGGCATCTCCTTCTCGCTCGGGTCCTTCTTCGAGAAGGCCGAGTACACCGACAACGGTGTGAAGGTCAGCCTCGCCAACGGCAAGGAGTACGAGGCGGAGGTGCTGCTCGTCGCCATCGGCCGCGGCCCCGTCTCGCAGGGCCTGGGCTATGAGGAGGCCGGGGTCGCCATGGACCGCGGCTTCGTCCTCGCCGACGAGTACTGCCGTACGAACATCCCGACGGTCTCCGCCGTCGGCGACCTCATCCCGACTCTCCAGCTCGCGCACGTCGGCTTCGCCGAGGGCATCCTCGTCGCCGAGCGGCTGGCCGGGCTGAACCCGGTGCCGGTCGACTACGACGGCGTGCCGCGCGTGACCTACTGCCACCCCGAGGTCGCCTCCGTCGGCGTCACCGAGGAGAAGGCCAAGGAGATCTACGGGGCCGACAAGGTCGTCACCCTCAAGTACAACCTCGCCGGAAACGGCAGGAGCAAGATCCTCAACACCACGGGCGAGATCAAGCTGGTCCAGGTCCGCGATGGTGCCGTGGTCGGCGTCCACATGGTCGGTGACCGGATGGGCGAGCAGGTGGGCGAGGCACAGTTGATCTACAACTGGGAAGCGCTGCCGGCCGAGGTCGCGCAGCTGATCCACGCACACCCGACGCAGAGCGAGGCGCTCGGCGAGGCCCACCTGGCCCTCGCGGGCAAGCCGCTGCACTCCCACGACTGATGATTCGGCCTCCCCTGGGGGTCCTCCCGGCGAAGCGACGGGGAGGGGCCTCGGGGGAAGAGTCCGGGCGCGACCCGCATCCGCACCATTCCGTTAGGAGCAACCGAAACCATGGCGGTTTCCGTAACCCTGCCGGCGCTCGGCGAGAGCGTCACCGAGGGCACCGTCACCCGCTGGCTGAAAGCCGAGGGTGAGCAAGTGGAGGCCGACGAGCCGTTGCTCGAGGTCTCCACCGACAAGGTCGACACCGAGATCCCGGCCCCCGCGGCCGGCACGCTCTCCTCCATCAAGGTCGCCGAGGACGAGACGGTCGAGGTCGGCGCCGAGCTGGCCGTGATCGACGACGGGGCCTCTCCGGCACAG
>NZ_JACBXA010000342.1 GCF_013870515.1 Streptomyces albidus (ex Kaewkla and Franco 2022)
GACCTGACGCGGCTCGCCTTCGAGCCGTCGGCGGACGGCCTCTTCCGTATCCACTTCATGGACCAGGCGGTATCCGGGGCCTGAGCCGCGGGATGCCGGACAGTCCGGATCGTGCACTCCGGAAAGGGCTGCTCGGCCTGCTCGGCACCGACCGGGAAGAATGACGACTCCCGATCCGACTCCCGGCCTTTTCCCATGCATTGGCGGTGTGCTTCTCCAACGGCCTGAGTACAGCAGATCCTTGCAGAGCCGCTGAACTTCCCGGGCGCGAGATCCGCGTGAACGAGCGCCGCTGCCACGGCCTTTGTGCCACGGGCTGGAGTTTCCGGTATCGGTCCTGGAACGGACGGAATCAACCCTCTGGCATTTTCACCGTAACCCGGGTGTCAAGGGGAAAACATCGGACGGCGAGGCGATTTTCCGCTGCCTCGAATTGGTTACCGTCGCGGCCATGCCAGAACTCGATGCGCGGAATGTCGGCCCGTCCGGAATCAACATCGTCTACGAACGCTTCGGTGACCCTGAGGCGCCGCCGGTCCTGCTGGTCATGGGGGGCGGTGCACAGATGATCAACTGGCCGGAGGAGTTCTGCCAGGAACTGGTGGACCACGGCGTGCAGGTGATCCGGTTCGACAACCGTGACGCCGGCCGGTCGACGCACTTCTCCGACGCGCCCCTGCCGGACTTCACGGCGGCACTGGCCGGTGACGTCTCGACGGCGTCCTACTCGCTGTCGGACATGGCGGACGACGCCGTCGGTCTGCTCGACGTGCTCGGGTTGGAGAGCGTGCACTTCGTCGGCGCCTCGATGGGCGGGATGATCGCTCAAGTGGCGGCGATCGAGCACCCGGACCGGGTCCGATCGCTGACGTCGATGATGTCCACCACCGGTGCACCCGATGTGGGTCAGGGCGACATGTCGGTGTTCGCCGAGGTGGGAAGGCCGCCGCAGGGCCGGGAGGCCTTCATCGAGTGGCACGTGCGTGCCATGCGCATCGCCGCGTCACCGGAGTACGAGTTCGACGCGGCCGCGGCGGCCGAGCGGGGCGGCCGGATCCACGACCGGGGCTACGACGTCCTCGGCTTCCAGCGCCAGGGCATCGCAGTCCTGGCGACGGGCGACCTCACCCCGCGGCTGAGGAAGCTGCGGGTGCCCACCCTGGTGGTGCACGGCAGCGCCGACATCTTGTGCGACATCAGCGGCGGACGGGCCACGGCGGCCGCCATCCCCGCCGCCGAGTTGGTGATCATGGACGGCATGGGCCACGGCCTCCCGAGGGAGCTGTGGCCGGAGCTCGCCACGCGCATCTCCGAACTCGTCGACCGCGTCGAATCGGTCGGGTTCTCCGACGGCTGACGGGACTGACGGGGCTGTCGGCGCGCTTCGTGACGGAAGCGCGCCGACGCCGTCGTGGCCGGTTCACCCAGGTCTACTTAGGGCCTTCCTGCTGAAGCACCTCGAAGGTCCACACGGTCGAGTTGGTGGACGCCGGTGCGGGGCGCTCCTGCTGCCCCTCGGAGCCGGAGCCGGAGCCGGACTGGCCCTCCGAACCCTGCGGCTTGCCGTCACCGCCGTGCGAGCGCCTGCCTGAACCCTCCATCCACGCCTGGAAGTCCTCCTCGCTGCGCCACCGCGTGTAGACGAGGTACTGGTCGGTCCCCTCCAGGGGACGCAGCAGCTCGAACCACTCGAAGCCGTCCGAGCCCTCTACCGCGCCCGCCCGCGCGGCGAAGCGCTTCTCCAGCACCTCACGTTGTTCCGCGGGGACGGTCAGGGCGTTGATCTTCACGATGCTCATGCGTTCCATCCTGCCGCACCGCGTTCGATCGCCCGGGCGGTGGTTCCCGCGGGGCTGCCGGTGGCCCGTCACCATCCGCCTTCGAAGAAGCCCAGGAGGGCGGGCGCCGGGTCGGCCGCGACGGTTGTGTTGGCGACAGCGACAACGACGACGGCCAGCGACAACAAGGCCGAGACAAGACCGAACGTGCCGAACACGCGCCTCCTTCGCCTGTCGGACGCGCCTGCCACCGCAAAGCTCCTCCACGACACCGCGCTCATGCCGGCAAGGGTGATCGCCACAATCGTGGCGGTCACGACTCTCACCGCGTGGAATCGGGAGAAGTCGTCGACCATCACCGTGAGGGCAGGCGGAGTTCGTTCTCCGGCGTCCGGGTAGTGAGCCAGGCTCTGCCGTACTTGATCGAGCGTCTCGGCGAACTCCCCGTGGGAGGCGTGGAGGGGGAGCATCGACATCAGTGAGGAGAAAGGCGCTGTCGCATCCTGGAGGTTGCCCTCCACCGTCACCGACGTGCAGAGCGCGAGCGCCGTGACGAGAGCCCCAGCCGACACGAGAGCGGCCCTGCTTCCCGCACCGAGCCCGTCGGCCCGCAGAAATGCCTTCCAGAGAAGAACGCCGAGCGCGGTGAACACGATCAGCAAGATCGCAGCGATCACAGCCTTGATCACGTGGTGATGGACCCAGTATTCGACAAGCCTCTTCAAGTCCGGCGAGAGGTTCCGGTCGCCGGAACGCCAGTAGTCGACGAACGATTCGGAGAGGCTGTCGACGAAGTTGCGCTGATCGCCGAAGCGGCCACCCGACATGCTCGCCGCCAACGGGCGGGGGACGAAGACGAAGGCAGGGACGAGTGCGGCGGCGAGAGCGACGAGCCAAGCGAGTGTGTGACCGGAGACACGAGCGGATCGAAACGGTCCGTGCGTGCTGGTGGGGCGCGACCTTGTCGTCATGCCGACGACCATTTCGCACCGGCGCTCGCCCGGTCACTGCGGTCTGCCACCCGCTCGGGGTAGGGCAGGCCCCCCAGGGGTGGGATCTCGCCGGGGACGTTCGCGGAGCGTGAGCGCACCGGCCCCACACGAGGCTTCGCCCTCGCGCCGACGAACGATCAAGACGGCCGATCCCGCACAAGACTGAGCCCCGATCCCGAATCACGGGACCGGGGGCTCTTCTTGCGGGTTCCTCATGTGCGTGGCATGACACACTCATCGATCTTCACGACGGTCGTGCGTTCCGTCGTGCCGCACACCCCGCGCCCCGGCGTCGGCGGGCAGGAACGTGGCCGGTGCCTCGAAGGCCGCACGGCGCGATGCGCGGCGGAGGGCGCGCAGCACGGTGCCGCCGAGCGTGAGGACGAGGATCACCGTGAGCGCGGCGCGCGGCACGTCCCAGCCGAGGGACGTGGCCAGTACGTACGCCGCGTACCGCGTGAGGTTCACGCTCAACGGGTCGCCCGGCACGAAGGAGACGCCGGAGCCGAGACCCGCGATGTAGGGCCAGCCCTGGAGGTTCATCACCAGGCCGTACATCAGCGCCGCGAAAGCGCCGTAGCAGGCGAGGAGCAGCAACTCGCCCCTTCCGCGCAGCCGTTCGGCACCGGGCAGCAGTCCGGCGCCCATGGCGACCCACCCCATGCTGAGCATCTGGAAGGGCATCCACGGCCCAGCTCCGCCCGTGAGCAGTGCGCTGGCGAACATCGACAACGCGCCCAGCACGAAGCCGAAGCCGGGTCCGAGCACCCGGCCCGAGAGCACGATGAGGAAGAACATCGGTTCCAGCCCGGCCGTCCCCGCGCCGAGCGGCCGCAGTGCCGCTGCCGCCGCGGCCAGAACACCCAGCATGGCGACGGCTTTTGCGTCCATCCCGGTGTCGGCGATGGTCGCGACGACGACGGCCAGCAGCAGCGGCAGCAGCGCCGCGAAGAGCCAGGGCGCGTCGCGCGAGTGGGCGAGCCCGGATGCGGAGTCGGCCAGCAGCGGCCAGCCGAAGGCGACGACGCCGCTGGCACTCGTCAGCACGAGAGCGGCGACAGAGCGGGGCCCCAGGCGCAGGGCCCGCGCGACCGGTCGGCTCCGGCCGGCGTTCCTGGGCGCCGCGTCCGCGGGGGCGGGACCCGTGCTCATTCCGCTGCCCCCTCGCGTCCGGACGCGTCGCGGCTCGCTGACAGCGCGCCGCGCACCTGCGGGACGGTCAACCAGCGTGCGGGGGCGAGGACCTTGGAGACCTGAGGCGCGAACGCGGGGGAGGAGGTGACCACTTCGGCCGTGGGACCGTCGGCGACGATCTCGCCCTGGGCCAGGATCACCACCCGCTGGGCCGACTCCGCCGCCAACTCCACGTCGTGCGTGGCGAGGACGATCGCGTGCCCCTCCTCCCTCAGGGCGTTCAGGATGCCGACGAGCCGGGACTTGGCCGCGTAGTCGAGGCCCCGGGTGGGTTCGTCGAGAAGTACGACCGGCGGCCGGGCGGTGAGGACGACGGCCAGGGCCAGAGCCAGCCGCTGTCCCTCGGAGAGGTCGCGCGGGTGCGTGCCGCCGGCCACGCCGGGCAGCAGCGTTCCCACCAGGTCGCGGCATGTGCCGTCCGCCGCGCCGGAGTCCGCGTCGGCCGAGGCGCACTCGGCGGCGACCGTGTCCGCGTACAGCAGGTCCCGCGGCTCCTGCGGTACGAGCCCGACGTGCCGCAGGAGCCGGCCGGGTCTGGTGCGGGAGGGGACGAGCCGGTCCGTTCCGACGCTGACGGTCCCCGCTGTCGGGACGTGCACGCCCACGAGGCTGTTCAGCAGGGAGGACTTGCCTGCCCCGTTACGACCCATCAGGGCGACCGTCTCACCGGCACGCAGAGAGATGTCCACGTCGTGCAGGGCGGTCACCTCGCCCCGGCGGAGGGAGAGTCCGGCGACCTCTGCGAGCGGACCGGTGCCGGGTAGGTCGCGGCTTCCGGGGCTGTTGGCAGATCCCTGTGCGCGGTCGCCGCGTATCCGGTCCAGAAGCCGGGAGCGTGAACTGCCGCCCGGGGGCCGCTTTTCGGTTGGCTCCCGGGACGTGCGGGCGTTCGGGGTGCCGGGTGGTCCGACGTCCGTACGGGCGTCCGGAGCGGCATCACCCGCTTCGGAGGCGGCGAGTTGCTCGCGC
>NZ_JACBXA010000343.1 GCF_013870515.1 Streptomyces albidus (ex Kaewkla and Franco 2022)
CGCGCTCGACTGGGACGCCACCCTCGCCTTCCGCCGCCATCTGTGGTCGCACGGACTGTGCGTGGCGGAGGCCATGGACACGGCACAGCGCGGAATGGGCCTCGACTGGCCTGTGGCCGCGGAGCTGATCGAGCGCTCGGCTGCCGAGGCGCGTGCGTGCGGCGGCCGTATCGCGAGCGGAGTGGGCACCGACCAGCTGACGGACGGACAGGGGCTGGACCGGGTGCGCGCCGCGTACGAGGAGCAGTTCGAGGTCGTGGAGAAGGCGGACGCGCAGGCGATCCTCATGGCCTCACGGGCGCTGGCCGCCGAGGCCCGCGGTCCCGAGGACTATCTGGAGGTCTACGGACATCTGCTCCGGCAGGCTTCCCGGCCCGTCGTCCTGCACTGGCTGGGCCCGATGTTCGACCCGGCGCTCGAGGGCTACTGGGGCAGCGACGACCTCGACGCCGCCACCGACACGTTCCTGCAGATCATCGCGGAGCATCCCGGGAAGGTGGACGGGGTGAAGGTGTCGCTGCTGGACGCCGAGCGCGAGGTCTCGCTTCGCCGGCGTCTGCCGGAGGGCGTGCGCTGCTACACCGGCGACGACTTCAACTACCCGCAGCTGATAGCCGGCGACGAACTCGGCTTCAGCCACGCGCTGCTGGGCGTCTTCGACCCCCTCGCGCCGCTGGCCGCCGAGGCCGTGCGGCTCCTGGACTCCGGCGACGTCACGGCGTTCAGGGCGGCGCTGGACCCGACCGTCCCGCTGGCCAGGCACCTCTTCGAGGCGCCCACCCGCTTCTACAAGACGGGGGTCGTCCTGCTCGCCCATCTGGCAGGCCACCAGGGGCACTTCAGGATGGTCGGGGGGCTGGAGACGGCTCGTTCGCTGCCCCATCTGGCGCGTGCCTACGAACTCGCCGACTCCCTCGGTCTCTTCCCCGACCCCGGTCTGGCGCAGGCGCGCATGCGCCAGGTCCTCGACGCACACGGAGCGAAGCCATGAGTGCCGCCGGTCTGGCCCGGTTCTCCATCAACCAGGAGACGGTCAAACAGCTCTCCCTGCCCGAACTGGCCGACGCCTGCGGCAAGCTCGGCGTCACACAGGTGGGGCTGTGGCGCGCCCCCGTGCAGGAGTACGGCCCGGAAGCCGCCGCCCGGCTGGTCCGGGAAGCCGGGCTGACCGTGACCTCGCTGTGCCGGGGCGGGTTCCTCACCGCGCTGGACCCCGCCGAGCGGGCACGCGCCCTGGACGACAACCGCGCCGCCGTGGACGAGGCCGCGACGCTGGGCACCGGCACGCTCGTGCTCGTCTCGGGCGGCCTGCCGGAGGGGAGCCGTGATCTGCGGGGCGCCCGCGAGCGCATCGCGGACGCGCTGGGCGAGTTGGCGCCGTACGCGGGGGAGCGGGGCGTGCGGCTCGCGATCGAGCCGTTGCACCCGATGTTCGCCTCGGACCGCTGCGTGGTCTCCACCCTCGCGCAGGCTCTCGACCTGGCTGAGCGTTTCCCGCCGGACCAGGTCGGCGTCGTGGTGGACACCTACCACGTGTGGTGGGACGACCAGGCTCCGGCGCAGATCGCGAGGGCCGGGGAGGGCGGCAGGCTGGCCGCCTTCCAGCTCGCGGACTGGGTGACGCCGCTGCCCGAGGGCGTACTGCTGGGCCGCGGCCAGCTCGGTGACGGCTCGGTCGACCTTCGCGCCTTCCGCGAAATGACCGATGCAGCGGGCTACGAAGGGCCCGTCGAAGTGGAGATCTTCAACCCCGGCCTGTGGGCACGGGATGGCTTGGAAGTGCTGGCGGAGACCGCTCAGCGGTACGTGCGCCACGCGCTGGAACCGGCCGCAAAAATCTGAATCAGAAATTCCGGAAGACTGTGCAACCGTTTCGTACGCTGCGAAGTCTTACTCGGTACTTGGGCCTCGCTGGGGGGATCTGGAGGCCGAGGGGGGCGCGAGGGGCCCGGCCGGGGAGGCCGGGCCCCTCGAATATTTTCGGCTATGCGCGGGCGTGGGCGACGAACCGTGTCCATGCGCCGCGGGTGAAGTCGAGTTGTGGGCCTTGCTTGTCCTTCGAGTCGCGGACGTGGACTGCGTCGGTGGTGGTCGCCGTCTCCACGCAGTCGTTGTTGTCACTGCCGCTGTGGGTGCTCTTGATCCATTCCAACCCGGGTCCGTCCGAGGCGGAGGGCTTGAGTGTCATGTCTCTCCCAGCACTTTCTCGATGAAGGCCAGCGACTCCCGTGGGCTGAGAGCCTGAGACCGGATGATTCCATACCGCAGCTCGAGCACCTGTGCCTCTTTCGGGTCGGAGATCAGGTGCGTGATCAGCTGGGCCTCCGAATAGCCGGCCGTGGTGCCGTCACCGAGTTTCAGGACCTGGAGCTGGCCGCCCATCCCGGCGTGGTCCTCCCGGTCCGTCGGCATGATCTGGATCTCGACGTGCCGCAACCCACCCGTCCGCAGAAGGTGTTCGAGCTGACGGCGCAGGACTGCCCTGCCCCCGACCGGGCGCCGCAGCGTCACCTCTTCCTGGACGAAGGTGAGGGTGGGGGCGGGCGTCCTGGAGAAGATCTCCTGCCGGGCCATGCGAGCAGCGACGTACCGGTCGAGGTCGTCCTCGCAGTAGGCGGGCCGACGCATGCGGAACAGTGCCCGCGCGTACTCCTCCGTCTGCAGGAGGCCGTGCATGTTGTGGTTGCCGTACGCCCCCAGCTCCACCGACTCCGCCTCCAGCCGCGCCAGGTCGCGCACCTTCTTCGGGTACCGGGCCTCGGCCACGTCGCGCTTCATCGCGGCGATCTTGCCGCCCGCGCCCAGGACTTCGTCGGCGGCGTCGAGGAACTCCGGCTGAGGGACGCGCCTGCCCCGCTCGACGGAGGACACCATGTCCTCCCCGTATCCGATCACCGCCCCGAGGCCTGCCTGCGTCAGTCCCGCCGCCTCCCGCCACAGCTTGATCTGCCTGCCCACGGCCTTCATCACCGAGCCGGAGTCGTCCTCCAGACCCGGATCCCATCCGGACCTGTCGGCCCCGTCCGTCGTGTAGTCCCTGCGCCCCGTACCGGCCTTGCCGTTGCCCACACCCATGCGCGCACACCTCCGTCGTGCCGGTCCCAACGCGCTGCGGGCTCGGGACGTCACGGGAGGGCTCGGACAGAGAGAGGCCTTGCCGGTACAAGAGCCGCCGGTGCGGGCGGGTTCGCGACGGGCCGGGCCCCGGCGGCTGCCGGGTCACTTCTCCCGGGACAGGTCCAGGCACTGGTGCTCGTGCGACCCCGGATCGGGGACGCGGTGAACCTTGGCGTCGTCGCCCATCTGCCAGATGTCCTCGTAGGCGACCCTGCCGTTGACGTAGCCGTTCTCGACCGGTCGGCCCTTGCGGGTGCAGTTGACCGGTGTGAGGGCGAACGGGCGTCCGTGGTCGTCGATCGTGAGATGCCTGGAGGTGTCACCGATGCGGTAGTCGACGCGGATCTTGAAGGTCACGGCCTTCCGCGTGGCCGTCGACTTGATGACGAGGGAGTCCTGGACCGCGTCCTTCACCGTGAGGGTCTCCGTGTGGAAGAACAGCCCGCCGGGCGTGAACTCCTCGGTCGACTCCGGTGATTCGGACTCGACGGCCTTGCGCGCGCGGGGGACGGCCTCGTCGAAGTCGAAGACCATCTTCTGCGTCTCGCCGCCGTCCTGAGGCGGGAGGTCGAGGAACGCGCCCTTGAGCGGGGCAGTGCGATGGATGTCCACGGGGCGCACGTCGTCCACGAAGATCGGCTGGTTGCGGCGCCCTTCGAGGGTGAGGCGGAGAAAGAGCTCGTCGGGGTTGGCCGCTCCGGCGGCGCGCAACTCCCGCATCACCTTGTCCAGGTCGTACCCGTCGCGGCTCTGGGTTGCGGGGTCGCCCAGCTCCCACTCCTTCAAGTAGCGCCGCTGTCCGGCCGAGAGCGTGACCCCGGCGGGAGTGACGAGCTGGTACCCGGGGTCCTGGAACCGGACCGTGTAGCGGATGTCCGCTCCGCCGCCGGGCTTGGCGGAGCGGATCTTGTCCTTGACGGCGGCGACTTCGAACGCCTCGGGGGCCAGCGTCAGGACGAGTGTCGCCGCGACGGTGGCCGACACGGTGGCCAGGACCCCGTGGTCGCGTAACCACTTCCTCCATCGCGGGCCTTCGCCGGGTCTGCCGCCCGCCTGTGCGCTCGCGGGCCCGTGAGGTGAACGGTCCGGCTGCGTGCACCCGCGTACGGGGCGTCGACGCGGGGGTTCTGGGCGCTGAGCCACGGATCTCTCACCTTCTTCGTCATGGTGGAGATCGCATTATCGTGAATCGGTGAGCGGCGTGGCGGCCGGAGCGGAATGGCTCCTACTGAGGGCACGGGGTCAGAACGGCACTCCGCAGTGCAGCAGCACGTTCGCGTACGGACGGACCTCGCCCGTACGCACGATGAGGCGGGCCCGTCGGGTGCGGACCTTCAACTCCTCGTGGGAGACCAGCTCCAGGGAGGGGAAGAGGCCGTCCAGCATCGCGGCCGCCTCGGGATTGCGGTCCTTGACCTCCGCCGCCGCTGTGGCGCCCTCCACCTCCAGCTCGTCCAGCAGACCGGAGAGCACCTCGGAGAAGCGGGGGACTCCCGCACGGAAGGCCAGGTCGACGACGTGCGGGCCGTGTGGACCTTCCGGGATCGGCAGCCCGGCGTCGCAGACGACGACCGTGTCGGTGTGGCCCAACAGCGCGAGCGCGCCCGCGAGATGGCGGTTGAGGATTCCTGACTTCTTCACCCCGGCCAGCTCCTTCTCCAGCCTCCCGCGTCGTGGCGCGTTCGGCTTCTCCTGCCTTCGTCCGGCTCTCTTCTTCCTCGGTCCGTCCCGTCCGCGCGGGCTCCGGTCCTTTCCCGGGCGGACCGACCACCGCCGCTC
>NZ_JACBXA010000344.1 GCF_013870515.1 Streptomyces albidus (ex Kaewkla and Franco 2022)
CGGGTCGGCGCTCCCTCGGTCTCAGACCGATGCCCGTGCCGGACAAGGCCCCGTGCAGGCGCTCAGGCCGGCCAGGTGCCCGTCAGGCCGCGTACACCGGTGGCGCCGCCGCGGTGGATCAGCGCCTTGACCACACCGGCGATCGCTCCCTTGAGTGCGACGGCGGGCAGGATCTCTTTCCACTCCCGCTCCTCGTCAGTGGCGTCCGGTGCGTCGTCCTCGTGCGCGAGGACCTTCCAGACCTTGCTGAAGAGGGCGCCTGCAAGGATGCCGCCGAGCAGCCCGAAAAGGATGCCGAACGGCTTGTAGAGAAGCTTGACCACGACGGTCACCTCTTCCCATGTCGCCAGGACAGCCGGTTCCCGTGCTGCCGGTGCAGGATGTTCCCGTGCCGCCGGTGCAGCGAGTTCCCGTGTTGCCGGTGCAGCACGACGAACGTCGCCAGGGCGGCGAGGCCGACGCCGGCCACCACCGCCACGGCCGCGCCGGGCCTGGTGAAGCCCCGGTCCGCGGCCAGCTCAGCGGTGTGCTGCATGCGTGCCTTCGCCTCGTTCGCCTCGAACAGGGCCTTGGACTTGGCATGCGCTGCCATCTCCCGCGCATGGGCCTTCACGTCCGCCTTCCCTGCGAGCTCGGCGACCGTCTCGGCCAGCTGCTCGCGTGCCACCTCCACGTCCTGGCGCAGCTGCTTGCTGTCGGTGGCTGCTCCCGCGGCAGGCTTGCGCGTCATCGGTGCGCTCCTTCCTTGATCGCGTCGACATCGGCCTTGACGCTGTCGATGGTCCGCTCGGGCTTGGGTGGAGTCGCGGATCGGAGTTCATGCTTCCCTGCCATCGCGAGCGCCCCGGCCACCAGCAGCAGTCCGCCGGCGACGATCAGCGCCGCGGCCCAGACGGGCAGCACGACTGCGATGCCCGCGATGGCCCCGAAGGCCAGCGCCCACAGGGCCAGCAGACCCAGGATCGCGGCTCCGCCGAACATTCCGCCGCCGAAGCCCGCACGCTTGCCCTTCTCCTTCATTTCGGCCTGCGCCAGACGCATCTCGCTTCGCACCACGTCGGTGAGCTGCTCAGAGGCCTGTTTGACCAGCACAGCTACCGTGTTGTGGTTCGTCTCCTCAGGCCGGTGACGCACAGATCCGATCATCGCGTCTCGCCTCGCTTCGTGTCGGGGAGGTCACCCGGGTGCCCCAACGTGCGCAGGCTTACGCGTACGTGGATCTCAGCGTGCTCGCGCGGTCCAGGCGCGCTGCCCGGCGAGGTCGGCCTTGACCTCGTCGAGCTGGACGGCGACCGCCGACGGGGCGGTGCCGCCGCGGCCGTCGCGAGCGGCCAGGGCGCCGGAGACGTTCAGGACGCTGCGGACCTCCGGGGACAGATGCGGGGAGATCGCGGCGAACTGCTCGTCCGTGAGCTGATCCAGCTCGATGCCTTCGCCCTCGCAGACCTTGACGCACTCGCCTGCCACCTCGTGCGCCACCCGGAACGGGACTCCCCGCTTGACCAGCCACTCCGCGATGTCGGTGGCCAGCGAGAACCCGGCGGGAGCCAGCTCCGCCAGGCGGTCGCGGTGCACGGTGAGCGTGGCCATCATGCCGGTGAAGGCGGGGAGCAGCATCTCCAGCTGGTCGCAGGAGTCGAAGACCGGCTCCTTGTCCTCCTGGAGGTCGCGGTTGTACGCCAGCGGCAAAGCCTTGAGCGTGGCCATCAGGCCGGTCAGGTTGCCGATCAGGCGGCCGGACTTGCCGCGGGCCAGCTCGGCGATGTCGGGGTTCTTCTTCTGGGGCATGATCGACGAGCCCGTCGAGAAGGCGTCGTGGAGCGTGACGAAGGAGAACTCCTTCGTGTTCCAGATGATGATCTCCTCGGCCATCTTCGAGACGTCGACGCCGATCATGGCCGTGACGAAGGCGAACTCCGCGACGAAGTCGCGCGACGCCGTTCCGTCGATTGAGTTGGCGGACGAGCCGTGCTCGAAGCCCAGGTCGGCTGCGACGGCCTCCGGGTCCAGGCCGAGCGAGGAACCTGCGAGCGCCCCGGAGCCGTACGGGGAGACGGCTGTGCGGACGTCCCACTGCCGCAGCCGCTCCGCATCCCGTGAGAGCGCCTGGGCGTGCGCGAGCACGTGGTGAGCGAAGAGGACGGGCTGGGCGTGCTGGAGGTGGGTGCGGCCCGGCATCGCCACGTCGGGGTGCGCCTCGGCGAGACCGACCAGCGCCTCCTGAAGGTCGGCCAGCAGCCCCCCGATGATCCGGGCGTGGTCGCGCAGGTACATCCGGAAGAGCGTGGCGACCTGGTCGTTCCGGGAGCGTCCGGCGCGCAGCTTGCCGCCGAGCTCGGCCCCGAGCCGCTCCAGCAGGCCGCGCTCCAGCGCCGTGTGCACGTCCTCGTCGGCGAGGGTGCCGATGAAGCTGCCGTCGGCGACGTCGGACTCCAGCTGGTCGAGGCCCGCGGTCATCTGCTGCAGTTCCTCGGCGGTGAGCAGCCCCGCCTTGTGCAGCACACGGGCGTGGGCGCGGGAACCGGCGATGTCGTACGGCGCGAGGCGCCAGTCGAAGTGGACGGATGCGGAGAGCTTCTCCAGCGCCTCGGAAGGTCCGTCGGCGAAACGCCCGCCCCACAGCCGTACGTCCTGGCCTTCGGGGTCGCTCTGCGGCGCTTCGTTGCTGGGCATGGTGGTGCTCTCCTCGATGCGTGTCGTGCGGCGCTGCTGCGACCGCGTGCAGGACCGCCTCCCCGCCGGATGCGGCGGGGAGGCGGTGGAAGTGCTGGACCGGCGGCCCGCGGTGAGCGGGCCGGGCGGCCGGGACCGGCAGACTACTGCGCCAGGTCCCGCTTCGCGGCGATCTTGCTGGACATGCCGAACAGCTCGATGAAGCCCTTGGACATCGACTGGTCGAAGGTGTCGCCGCTGTCGTACGTGGCGAGGTTGAAGTCGTAGAGCGACTGCTGCGAGCGCCGGCCGGTGACGACGGCGCGGCCGCCCTGCAGGGTCATCCGGATGTCGCCGCTGACGTGCTCGTTGGCCTCGTCGATGAAGCCTTCCAGGGCACGCTTGAGCGGGGAGAACCACATGCCGTCGTAGACGAGTTCGGACCACCGCTGCTCCACCTGCCGCTTGTAGCGGGCCAGTTCGCGCTCGACGGTGACGTTCTCCAGCTCCTGGTGCGCGGTGATCAGTGCGATGCCGCCCGGGGACTCGTACACCTCACGGGACTTGATGCCCACGAGCCGGTCCTCGACCATGTCGATCCGGCCGATGCCGTGGGCGCCCGCCCGCTCGTTGAGCTGCTGGATCGCCTGAAGGACGCTCACAGGCTTGCCGTCGAGAGCGACGGGGACGCCCTTCTCGAAGGTGACAACGACCTCGTCGGCCTCGCGCGGGGTGGCCGGGTTCTCCGTGTACTCGTAGACGTCCTCGATCGGCGCGTTCCAGATGTCCTCGAGGAAGCCGGTCTCGACGGCCCGTCCGAAGACGTTCTGGTCGATGGAGTACGGGGACTTCTTGCTCGTCGCGATGGGCAGCCCCTTCTCCTCGCAGAAGGCGATGGCCTTGTCCCGCGTCATCGCGTAGTCCCGGACCGGGGCGATGCACCTCAGTTCCGGGGCGAGGGAGGAGATGCCGGCCTCGAACCGCACCTGGTCGTTGCCCTTGCCGGTGCAGCCGTGGGCGACGGTGGTGGCACCGTGCTTGTGCGCGGCGGCGACCAGGTGCTTGACGATGGTCGGCCGCGAGAGCGCGGAGACGAGCGGGTAGCGGTCCATGTAGAGCGCGTTGGCCTTGATCGCCGGGAGGCAGTACTCGTCGGCGAACTCGTCCTTGGCGTCAGCGACTTCGGCCTCGACGGCACCGCAGTCGAGAGCGCGCTTGCGGATGACGTCCAGGTCCTCGCCGCCCTGGCCGACATCGACGGCGACGGCGACGACCTCGGCCCCGGTCTCCTCGGCGATCCAGCCGATGCAGACGGAGGTGTCAAGGCCGCCCGAGTAGGCGAGTACGACGCGCTCAGTCACGGGGTTCTCCTTACGGTGCATACACTGACTGGCATAAGTATGCACTCCACCGCATGCTTCGTCAAAGTCCCTGCTCAGAGCACCCTCGACCCGCAGTATCAGCGCGCGATCAGCGTGAGCCGCCGAGCTCCTCCGCCAGTACGGCGGCGTGGCTGCGCTCCAGCTGTTCGGCCTTCACGGACGTCAGCAGCGTGAGGGTCCCGCCTGCCGCGCGCTTCCGGAGATCCGCGAGCGCACCGCGAGGCCCGGACTCCGACAGCTCCGCGCGGTAGCGCTCGGCGAACTCCTCGAAGAGCTCGGGGTCGTGCCCGTACCACTTGCGCAGCTCGCTGGAGGGCGCGACCTCCTTGACCCACTCGTCCAGACGGGCGTCCTCCTTCTTCATCCCGCGCGGCCACAGCCGGTCCACGAGCACGCGCAGCCCGTCCTCGCGGGGGCGGGCCTCCTCGTACACGCGCCGGATCCTCACCTTTGTCCGTCCAGTCATGCTCCAAGCCTGCGCGACAAGTCCGGACGGCGAATGTTGACAGCGTTCACATCCACTGGCTACGTTTCCCGTCATGACGGATTTCGCCGGACTCGCCCGCACGATGTGGCACCAACTCGAACCTGTTCACGCGGCCCTGTACTTCTCACCGCAGGCCGCCGAGGAAGGAGCCGCGCTCGGCTACGACGTGAGCGAGCGCTGGCCCTGGTACTTCGCGCTGCGGTCCGCCCCGCTGGGGGCGGCCACGCCCGAAGTGGTGACGGCGTCGTTCTACAGCTTCAGCCCGCGCACCGTCGCCTCGTACGTCCCTCAGGTCTGGCGGACGGCCGCTCCCGAGGCCGTGCTCGCCGCCCGCCTCCGCGCCGTGGACCGGACGCTCAGGCCGCTG
>NZ_JACBXA010000345.1 GCF_013870515.1 Streptomyces albidus (ex Kaewkla and Franco 2022)
GCCGTTGCCGGGTGACGGCGGCGGCTGCGCTGCGCGCCGGCCGCGCCCCTGTGGCGGCTTTCGACGGTGCTCGCTCATGGAACAGCTACTCCTCGGGCAGGCGCTCTCGCCTGAAGGTGGCAGTTGACGTCTGGTCCCCCCGAGCACAGCCTGCCGACACTGAGCCGGCCGGCCGCACTGCACCCAGGACGATGACGCGCGCGCGCGTCTTTTGGTTCCCGGTGGTGGTCTGCACGCGCACAGACTACGCAGCTCCAAAACATGCCTTAGCCTGCATTCCGGCCAATCCAGGCAAGTTGACTGCTGCCAATCGGAGATGTGAGTCCCTTCACCCGCTTCCCCCTTGTTGCTTCACGTCCCTCGGCCTATCGTTCTGATGTATCGAGCCGATACATCAGCGCGTCATAGACGCGAGTTGGGGCGACGGTCGGCCGGCAGACGTGAAGAGGGGGCGGTGAAGCATGAGCAGACGCTCCGGCGTTCTCGAGTTCGCCGTACTCGGTCTGCTTCGCGAGTCACCGATGCACGGCTATGAGCTGCGGAAGCGGCTCAACACATCGCTGGGCGTCTTCCGCGCCTTCAGCTACGGAACGCTCTATCCCTGCCTCAAGACCCTGTTGCAGCGAGGGTGGTTGACGGAGGAGGGGAACCGTCCGGCGGAGGACCACGAACGCGAGGCGCTGTCGGCTTCACTGGGCGGGCGCCGGGCGAAAATCGTCTACCGGCTGACGGCCGAAGGAAAAGAACACTTCGAGGAACTTCTTTCACAGACCGGTCCCGATGCGTGGGAGGACGAACACTTCGGTGTCCGTTTCGCCTTTTTCGGGCAGACCTCGCGCGATGTTCGGATGCGCGTGCTGGAAGGAAGGCGAAGCCGTCTGGAGGAGAGGCTCGCGAAGATGCGCGCCTCTCTGGCCCGTACCCGGGAACGGCTCGACGACTACACCCTCGAACTGCAGCGCCACGGCATGGAATCCGTGGAGCGCGAAGTCCGCTGGCTCAACGAGCTCATAGAGAGCGAGCGGACGGGGCGCGGCAGGGGGGAGGACCGGGAAGGGATCACCGACCCGGAGTCCCGGCCGCGCCGTTCAGGAGAAGCGGGAGGCCGGTCGCGGGACGAGGGGGACACCCCGCCCGATCCGTCCGAGGACACCGCATGAGGCCCGTTCGGAACGCGGCCTCAAACGATCACAAACAGGGAGCAACCGGAATGGGTTCGGTTCGTGTAGCCATCGCCGGCGTGGGCAACTGCGCTGCCTCATTGGTGCAGGGCGTCGAGTACTACAAGGACGCCGACCCGGGCAGCAAGGTGCCTGGCCTGATGCACGTCCAGTTCGGCGAATACCACGTGCGGGACGTCGAGTTCGTCGCCGCATTCGACGTGGACGGCAAGAAGGTCGGCCTCGACCTGGCCGACGCCATCGGGGCGAGCGAGAACAACACCGTCAAGATCTGCGACGTGCCGCCTTCGGGCGTCTCCGTGCAGCGCGGCCACACGCTCGACGGGCTGGGCAGGTACTACCGCGAGACGATCGAGGAGTCCGACGCCGCACCCGTCGACGTCGTGCAGGCTCTGCGGGACGCCGAGGCGGACGTACTTGTCTGCTACCTCCCCGTGGGCTCGCAGGAAGCCGTCGAGTTCTACGCGCAGTGCGCCATCGACGCGGGCGTCGCCTTCGTCAACGCGCTCCCCGTCTTCATCGCCGGCACCAAGGAGTGGGCGGAGAAGTTCACCGAGGCCGGCGTGCCGATCGTCGGTGACGACATCAAGTCCCAGGTGGGCGCCACCATCACGCACCGCGTCATGGCCAAGCTCTTCGAGGACCGAGGCGTCATCCTGGACCGCACCATGCAGCTGAACGTCGGCGGCAACATGGACTTCAAGAACATGCTGGAGCGGGAGCGGCTGGAGTCGAAGAAGATCTCCAAGACCCAGGCCGTCACCTCCCAGATCCGTGACCGCGACATGGGCGCGGACAACGTGCACATCGGCCCCTCCGACTACGTGGCCTGGCTCGACGACCGCAAGTGGGCCTACGTACGGCTGGAGGGACGCGCCTTCGGTGACGTGCCGCTGAACCTGGAGTACAAGCTCGAGGTGTGGGACTCGCCCAACTCGGCCGGAGTCATCATCGACGCGGTGCGCGCGGCGAAGATCGCCAAGGACCGGGGCATCGGCGGCCCGATCCTCTCGGCCTCCTCGTACTTCATGAAGTCGCCGCCCGTGCAGTACTACGACGACGAGGCCCGCGAGATGGTCCAGTCGTTCATCGACGGCGACGTCGAGCGCTGAGAACGCCCGGGGGGCGGGGGTGCCTGCGAGGCGCCCCTGTCGCTCCGAGGTCCGCCGCGGTGGCAGCGTGCCACCGCGGCGCGGACTCCATGCCGGTGCGCTTCATGCCGGCGCGAGCGCGGCCGACGCGCGCCCGCCGCCCGCCTCGTGCCCAAGTCCGGCGTCAAAAGAGGCACTTGGGCACGGCGACCGCGGCCTCAGTGGTCGACCGTACGGTCCACCATCGTCGTGGTGTGCCGCAGCTGCGCGGTCAGCTCCTCACCGACCTTCGGCTCGGAAGCCTCGGACGGCACGAACAGGATCGACATCTGCATGTGCGGCGGTTCCGCGAACCACCGCTGCTTGCCGCCCCACAGGAACGGCGAGAGGTTCCGGTTCACCGTCGCCAGACCCGCACGGGCCACGCCCTTCGCCCGCGACGTCATGCCCTGAAGGGCCTTCGGCGACTCCAGCCCGACGCCGTGTGAGGTGCCGCCGGCGACGACCACGAGCCATCCGTCGCCCGGAGCCTTCTGCTGCCGGTAGCCGAACCGGTCACCCTTGGCGACCGGCGTGACGTCGAGGATCGAGCCGCGGTACTCCGTCGCCGTGTGATCCCCCAGCCACAGCCGCGTGCCGATACGTGCCCTGAAGTTCGTGCGGGGGAACTGCTGTTGGAGCCGCGCGAACTCGTCCGGCCCCAGATGGCTGACGAACATCGTGTCCAGCGGAAGCCGTGCGGCGCGCAGGCGGTCCATCCAGCCGATGACCTCCTCCACCGCGTCCGAACCGTCCGTGCGGTCCAGCGGCAGGTGGATCGCGAAGCCCTCCAGCCGCACCTCGTCGATCGCGCTGTGCAGCTTCGGCAGATCCGCCTCGGTGACGCCGTGGCGCTTCATGCTGCTCATCACTTCGATGACGACCCGCGCACCGCGCATCAGTCCGACCCCCTCCACCGAGGAGACGGACCGGATGGCGCGGTCGGGCAGCGGCACCGGCTCCTCGTCCTTGCGGAAGGGGGTGAGCACCAGCAGGTCGCCGCCGAAGAAGTCCTTCATGCGGGCGGCCTCGTAGGTCGTCCCGACAGCCAGGACGTCGCTGCCGAAACGGGTGGCCTCGTCGGCCAGCCGCTCGTGACCGAAGCCGTAGCCGTTGCCCTTGCAGACCGGGACGATCCCCGGGTACCGCTGGATGACCGACTGCTGGTGCGCCCGCCAGCGATCGGTATCGACGTAGAGGGTGAGCGCCATGGCCGGTAAGGCACCTTTCTTTCGGGTCGTCTCGGTCTCCTGAGACTCTCGTCCTGCCTCCTGAGACCCCTCGTGTGCGCGGAGGGCCGCGCCTCAGCGACGCGACATGTAGATGTCCAGCGCCTTGTGCAGCAGCTTGTTGAGCGGGAAGTCCCACTCGCCGAGGTACTCGGCTGCCTCTCCCCCGGTCCCCACCTTGAACTGGATGAGTCCGAAGAGATGGTCGGTCTCGTCCAGAGAATCGCTGATGCCCCGCAGGTCGTAGACGCTCGCACCGAGCGCGTACGCATCCTGCAGCATCCGCCACTGCATCGCGTTCGACGGACGTACCTCACGCTTGTGGTTGGCGGAGGCGCCGTAGGAATACCACACGTGGCCGCCCACGATCAGCATCGTCGCCGCCGCGATCCGCTCGCCCTCGTGCTCGGCGAAGTACAGCCGCATGCGGTTGGGGTCCTCGGCGTTGAGAACCTTCCACATCCGCTCGAAGTACGCCTTGGGGCGCGGCCGGAACTTGTCGCGCTCCGCCGTGATCTCGTACAGCCGCTGCCAGTCGTCCAGATCCTGCAGGCCGCCCTGGAGGACCTGGACGCCTGCCTTGTCGGCCTTCTTGATGTTGCGCCGCCACAGCTGGTTGAAGCCCTTGTGGACCTCCTCCAGCGAGCGCCCCTCCAGCGGCACCTGGAAGACGTAGCGAGGCTGGACGTCACCGAACCCGGCGCCGCCGTCCTCGCCCTGCTGCCAGCCCATCCTCCGCAGCCGGTCGGAGACTTCGAAGGCACGGGGCTCGATGTGCGTCGCCTGCACGTCCCGCAGCCGCTTCACGTCCGGGTCCTGGATGCCCCGCTTGATCGCCGGGGCGTCCCAGCGGCGGATCACCACGGGCGGGCCCATCTTCACCGAGAAGGCGCCCTGCTGCTTGAGATGCGCCAGCATCGGCCGCAGCCACTCCTCCAGATGCGGCGAGAACCAGTCGATGACCGGGCCCTCCGGCAGGTACGCGAGATACCGCTTGACCTTGGGAAGCTGCCGGTAGAGCACCAGACCCGCACCGACCAGTTCGCCGTCGCGGTCGAACCAGCCCAGATTCTCCGAGCGCCACTCGCCCTTCACGTCCGCCCAGGCAGGCACCTGACAGTGACTCGCCGACGGCAGGCTCCGGATGTACGCCAGATGCTGCTCACGGCTGATGGTCCTCAGGGTCAGACTCATGCGGGACGCTCCTCCGGCGCAGGTAAGTAACTCGCCGCGAAGCCTACTGTGCGTCCGCTCAACAGCACTGCCTGCGCCCCGCACCTGGCGGGACGAGCGCGGCGGCTTCCCTCAGGTGCACGGGAAGCGGCGGCACGCTCGT
>NZ_JACBXA010000346.1 GCF_013870515.1 Streptomyces albidus (ex Kaewkla and Franco 2022)
CCGGCACCGCTCGGCGGACTGACCCGAGGACCGGACCGTACGGCAGCCACAAGCGCGCCCCGCCCCATCTGCACCGTGGGACGGGGCGCTTGGCTGTGCCGCGAAGCGATCGGCCGGATCACTCCCCGCCGATCAGCGCGTCCACGAAGGCTCCCGGCTCGAACGGCGCCAGGTCGTCCGCGCCTTCGCCGAGCCCGATCAGCTTGACCGGGACGCCCAGTTCACGCTGCACGGCGACGACGATGCCGCCCTTGGCCGTCCCGTCGAGCTTCGTGAGCACGATGCCGGTGATGTTCACGACTTCGGCGAACACCCGTGCCTGCACGAGGCCGTTCTGGCCCGTCGTGGCGTCGAGCACGAGCAGCACCTCGTCGACAGGGCCCTGCTTCTCGACGACCCGCTTGACCTTGCCGAGCTCGTCCATCAGCCCGGTCTTGGTGTGCAGACGGCCCGCCGTGTCGATGAGGACCACGTCGGCGCCCGCCTCCGTGCCCTCCTTGACCGCGTCGAAGGCCACCGAGGCCGGGTCTCCCTCTTCGGGCCCCCGCACGGTCCGGGCTCCCACGCGCTTGCCCCAGGTCTCCAGCTGGTCCGCAGCGGCGGCACGGAAGGTGTCGGCCGCCCCGAGCACCACCGACTTGCCGTCGGCGACGAGGACCCTCGCCAGCTTCCCGGTGGTGGTGGTCTTGCCGGTGCCGTTCACACCCACGACCAGGACGACGCCCGGCCGGTCGACGGCACCCTGCGTCTCCGTGTGCACCGTACGGTCCATGTCGGGGCCGACCAGTGTGAGCAGTTCCTCACGCAGCAGGTCCCGCAGCTCGTCGGGCGTACGGGTGCCGAGCACGCGTACGCGCTCCCGGAGCCTCTCGACGAGCTCCTGGGTGGGAGTGACGCCGACGTCAGCCGTCAGCAGCGTGTCTTCGATCTCCTCCCAGGTCGCGTCGTCCAGGTGCTCACGCGAGAGCAGGGTGAGAAGGCCCTTGCCCAGGGAGTTCTGCGACCGGGAGAGGCGGGAGCGGAGCCGTACGAGCCTGCCCGCCGACGGTTCCGGCGTCTCGAGCTCGGTGGGAGCGGCGGGCGCCTCGGCAGCGGGGAGGCCGACCTCCTCGATGGTTCTGCGCGGCGCCTCGGGGGCGCCCTCGGCCTCCTCGCCCACGTGCGGCTCGGCGGGCGGTGCGGTGGTCGCCTGCGGCGTGGCGGACTTCTCCGCGGTGGTGGCCTTCTTCTTCCGGCCACTGACCACGAGTCCGCTGATCGCGCCGAGCAGGACCACGGCGATGACTGCGACAAGGATGACGATTTCCATAGCCCGTCCAGTATCCGCCACCGTCAAGCGTGCACGGCCACGGCGTCGCGGGTCGCGCACGGACGGGCCCGCGAAAGGGCGCCGCACGCAGGCCGCCGCCCCGGTCCGTCCGTCGGGACCGGGGCAGCAACCGTGCAGAGAAGTGGGCGGCGGGGTTCGGTTAGCCCATCTCCTCCAACGCCTTGCCCTTCGGTTCCGGCACCCACTTGAGCAGGAACGGGATCGAGAGCAGGGCGAAGCATGTGTAGATGACGTACGTGCCCGACAGGTTCCAGTCCGACAGGCTCGGGAAGCTGGCGGTGATGGCCCAGTTGGCGACCCATTGGGCGGCTGCGGCGACACCGAGGCCGGCGGCCCGGATCTTGTTCGGGAAGATCTCGCCGAGCAGGACCCAGACGACCACGCCCCACGAGAGCGCGAAGAAGAGTGTGAAGGTGTGCGCGCCGATCAACGCGACAGCGCCCTGCGTGTCCGGCAGCGAGACGTTCTTCCCCGAGCCGGTACGTGCGGAGAAGGCCCAGGCCACGAGCGCGAGCGAGATGGTCATGCCGATCGAGCCGGCGAGCCCGAGCGGCTTCCGGCCGACCCGGTCGACCAACAGCATCGCGATGACGGTGCCGACGATGTTCACGATCGAGGTCGTGAAGGAGTAGAGGAAGGAGCTCTCCGGGTTGATCCCGACCGACTGCCACAGCGTCGCCGAGTAGTAGAAGACCACGTTGATGCCGACGAGCTGCTGGAAGACCGACAGCCCGATGCCGACCCAGACGATGGGCAGGAAGCCGAAGCGCCCGCCGAGCAGGTCCTTGAACGTCGACTTGTGCTCACTGTGCATCTGGTGCTCGATCTCGTCCACGCGGGCGTCGAGCCGATCGTGCTCACCTTCGATGCTGCCGAGCACCTTGCGCGCCTTGTCGTGCTGCCCGACGGAGATCAGGTAGCGCGGCGACTCGGGGATCACGAAGGAGAGCAGGAAGTACGCCAGCGACGGGATCACCATGATGCCGAGCATCCACTGCCACGCTTCCAGGCCCGCGAGCTCTCCGCGCTGGTCGCCGTCAGCGAGGTTGAGGATCGCGAAGTTGACCAGCTGCGAGACGGCGATGCCCGTGACGATCGCGGCCTGCTGGAACGAGGCGAGGCGCCCGCGGTAGGCCGGAGGGGACACTTCGGCGATGTAGGCGGGGCCGATGACCGAGGCCATGCCGATCGCCACGCCGCCCAGCACACGCCACAGCGCCAGGTCCCACAGCGCGAACGGGAGCGCGGAACCGACCGCGCTCACGGTGAAGATCACGGCGGCGATCTGCATGACGCGGATGCGCCCGATCCGGTCGGCGATGCGGCCCGCGAGGGCCGCGCCGATGGCGCTGCCGATCAGCGCGGCGGCGATGACCTGCGCCAGCAGTGCGGAGCCGATCTCGAAGCGGCCTCTGACCGCCTCGACGGCCCCGTTGATGACGGAGCTGTCGTAGCCGAAGAGGAATCCGCCCATGGCGGCGGCTGCTGCGATGAAGACGACACGGCCGAGCGCGGCGGACTGACCGCCTGCCGGGTTCGTGCCCGCTTGAGGGGTGCTGGTCAAGGTCTCTCCTGCGCTGCCCGGCGCCACAGCCGGGTTCGGGATTGCGTCGCCTCCGGCACGGGCACGCGAACAGAACGCAACGCACCACGGCTTGAAGACAAGTGTGACCTTGCAGAGACTATGGCTTTAAGTTTCGAAGTCAATACCTGTGTATGAATCGACTAAAGACAGCTTCTCTGCACTGCTTGTTCAAGATGTGAAGGGTTGGTGGGCTGGACCGTCTCAATTCAGGCGCTGGCTGATGACCTTGGAGACGCCGTCCCCCTGCATCGAGACGCCGTAGAGGGCGTCGCCGACCTCCATCGTCCGCTTCTGGTGCGTGATCACGATCAGCTGCGAGCTGTCCTTCAGCTCTTCCATGATCCGGATCAGGCGCTGCAGGTTGGTGTCGTCGAGCGCCGCTTCCACCTCGTCCATGACGTAGAACGGGCTCGGCCGCGCCTTGAAGATCGAAACCAGGAGGGCGACCGCCGTCAGCGACCGCTCACCGCCGGAGAGCAGCGAGAGCCGCTTGACCTTCTTGCCCGGAGGCCGTGCCTCGACGTCGACGCCGGTGGCGAGCATGTCGTCCGGGTCGGTCAGCACCAGACGCCCCTCACCGCCCGGGAACAGCCGTGAGAAGACGCCCTCGAACTCGCGAGCGGTGTCGTAGTACGCCTCCCGGAAGACCTGTTCGACCCGCTCGTCGACCTCCTTGACCACCTGCAGCAGATCCGCGCGGGTCTTCTTCAGGTCCTCCAGCTGCTCGCTGAGGAACTGGTGGCGCTCCTCCAGCGCCGCGAACTCCTCCAGCGCCAGCGGGTTGACCTTCCCCAGCTGCTGATAGGCGCGCTCAGCCGCCCTCAGCCGCTTCTCCTGCTGCGCGCGTACGAAGGGCACCGGCTTGTTGCGCGGATGCTCGGGATCCTCCGGCAGCTCCTCACCCTCGGCGGGCAGCGACGGCGGTACGAGCTGATCCGGGCCGTAGTCGCTGACGAGACCCGCCGGTTCGACCCCCAGCTCCTCCAGCGCCTTCGTCTCCAGCTGCTCGACCCGCATGCGCTTCTCGGCGCCGAGAACCTCGCCCCGGTGCACCGAGTCGGTCAGCTTGTCCAGCTCGTCCTTCAGCTCCCGGCCCTCGTTGCGCTCGGCGATGAGCGCCCGTTCACGCTCGCCCTTCGCCTGCTCCGCGGCCTCGCGCTCCTCCTGAGCACGGCTGAGCGACGCTTCGACGTGTGCCAGCAACTGACGCGTGCCGGCCGCCACAGCACGGGCCACCTCAGCCTCGTGCCGCATGCGCGCCCGCCGCTGCTCCGCTCGCGCCCGCGCCTCACGCTCCGCACGCGCCGCACGATCGAGCGAATCCGCCCGCCCCGCGAGGGACTTGACCCGCTCCTCGTGCGTACGCACCTGCAGCCGGGCCTCCATCTCCGTCTGACGTGCGTTGGCGCCGTCGGCGGAGAGCCTGTCCCGCAGGGAGGTGTCCGGATCGACGTCGTCGTCCTCCTGGGCCTCCTCGGCGACCGACAGCCGCTCGGCGAGCTCCTCGGCCTCCTCGGTGGCCCGTACGAGCGCCGCCTCGGCCTTGGCCACGGCGGCCGCGGTCCGCTCGGCCTCGCCCGCCGCACCGCGTGCCTGTCCGCCCAGCGTCCCCAGGCGTCCGGCGATCTGCGACTTCTCCCGGTCCGCAGCGCTGCGCCGCGTCCCCAGCTCTTCGACGAGGGCGGCGCACTCCCGGCGCTTCGTCCTGGCCTGCTCCTGCTCCTCGCTCAGCTCCGTGTGCCGGTCGGCCAGCTCCTCCAGTTCGGCGGCGGCCTCGTCGACCGCGGCCTGCGCCTCCAGGAGACTGGGGGCGCCCGCGGAGCCGCCCTGCGCGAAGTGAGCGCCGAGCAGGTCCCCTTCCGCCGTCACGGCCACGGTGCCCGGATGCGTCCGCACGGACTGCTCCGCGTCCTCGAGCGTCTCCACGACCACCACGTCCCGCAGCAGCGTGC
>NZ_JACBXA010000347.1 GCF_013870515.1 Streptomyces albidus (ex Kaewkla and Franco 2022)
GCCCTGAGGGCGAGCCCGGCCAGGAGGGTGAGGTCCCGGCTGCCGGCGTCGACCTGCCCGTGCTGGACGGCTGGCAGCACGACCCGCTGACACCCATGGTCGGCACCGGCGAGTACAACTGCCCGGGGAGCGAAGGCGGGAACTGCCTGCGAGGCTCCTCCGTCATCGTCGTGGCCGCCACGGACGCCGGCAGCGCCGAGGACGTGGCGAAGAACGACATCGGCCGGTTCGCCGAACTCGCCTACAGCGAGGACACCTACGGCGGCATCACCTCGCACAGGTCGGTCACCTCGGAGAAGACCGAGATCGCCGGCCAGGACGCGTACCGCGTGCGCTGGAAGATCGTGAACCGCACCAAGCCCGACGCGTACGTCGAGTCCGTCGCCTTCCCGCACCCCGACGGCTCCGGGCAGATGCTCCTGCTGCGCTCCGGCTTCGACATCCACAAGTCCGCGCCGCCCCTGGGCGACATGGACAAGCTGGCCGAGGGCGTGACGGAAGGCGAGGGGACCGGGGAAGGCGACGTAGGCGTCCCCGGCGAAGAGGTCTCACACCGCAGCAGGACGGGCCCCGGAGCCTGAGCCGGACCTTCGCGAGCCGTCACAGACGCCGGGCGGTGCCGACTCAGAGGAAGGTGCGGCCCTCGCCCCGGTACGTCGGCAGCGACCCCGTCACGCGATCCCCCTCCACCAGGTGCAGCTCGGCGAAGCGCTCGCACAGCTCCCCGGCCTTGGCGTGCCGGAACCACACCTTGTCGCCCACCAGCAGATCGTCGGCGGGAGGCCCCAGCAGCGGCGTCTGCACCTCGCCGGCCGCCTCCTGGCGGTCGTAGCGCAGCCCCCGCGGAAGGTAGGGCTGCGGCAGCCGGTCACGGCCCGGTGCCCCCGACGCCGGATATCCGCCGCCGAGCACCGTCACCACGCCCACCCCGGGCCGTCGTACGACCGGCAGGGCGAACAGCGCGGCGGGACGCCCGCTGAAGGACGTGTAGTGGTCGAACAGGCGCGGCAGGAACAGCCCTGAGCCCGCCGCGATCTCCGTCACCGCGTCCTCTGCCGCCGTGTGCTGCACGCTCCCGGTGCCGCCGCCGTTGACGAACTCCAGGTCAGGGACGACGTGGCGTACCGCGTGGACGGCCGCAGCGCGCCGCGCCGCCAGCTCGCGCTTCGCCGCCGACTGCATCAGGCGCACTCCGCGCGTACGCAGCCGGTTGCCGGGTGCCGCGTCGCCCACGCCGGCCACGTGGCCCTCGTACGCCATCAGGCCGACCAGCCGGAAGCCCTTCCTGCGCGACACCGAGCGGGCCACGTCGGCGAGTTGGGTGGGGGAGTGCAGCGGGGAGCGGCGCGCACCGACGCGCACGCGGCCCCCGAAGCGCCGCAGGGAGGTGTCCAGTTCCAGGCAGACCCGGATCTCCTGCTCCCCGCCGTCGCGCGCCGCGTCGATCAGCGCGAGCTGCGCCGGGTCGTCCACCATCACCGTCACGGCTGCCGCCAGCTTCGGGTCGGCCGCGAGCTCGGCGAAGGCCGCCCTGTCCGCGGACGGGTACGCCAGGAGTACGTCGTCGATGCCCGAGCGGGCGAGCCACAGAGACTCGGCCAGCGTGAAGCTCAGCACGCCCGCGAAGCCGTTCCGCGCCAGCACCCGCTCCAACAGGCCCCTGCACCGCACCGACTTGGTGGCCACCCGGATCGGCTTGCCGCCTCCGCGACGCACCAGGTCGTCGGCGTTCGAGTCGAACGCCTCAAGGTCCACGAGTGCGAGAGGCGCGTCGAGATGCGCGGTGGCACGGTCGTAACGCGCCCGGTCGGCTGCGAGGTCTGCTGTTGTGTCGAACACCTGGGCAGCTTGCCAGAGCGCGGCTGCCCGGGACACCCCGGCAAGGCGCCGAGCGGGGTTGCCGGAACCACCAGTTCGCCCCGTAGAGTGACCGCCGCACGCTGCGTGAGACTCGACCAGCAGCGTGTTGTCCGATACGAACCGGCATGCCCCGAAAGGGAATCGTGTGGGGTGGCACTGCGCGCGGGAGGGGTGCAGATGAGCACTGACGACCGCACGCATTCCCGCAGGCCTGCACCGGATTCCGCCCGGGAGCATCCCCGGATCCCGCCGCGCCCCGCCGCCCCGCCGCGTCCCGCTGCGCCTCCACGTCCGAGCGTCCCCCCGGTGCCGTCCTCCCCGCCTCCGGCGGCCAAGGACTCCGCGAACAGGGCCGGTTCGTCCGGCGGGCGCGGAACTCCGCCCCGGGGAACCGCCGGAGGGCCCGCGAAGCACACCCAGAAAGACGAGCCCAACCGACAGATGCCGCACGACACGGAATCGGACGAAGTCCGGCCCGCCGCATCACCCGCCAAGCCCTACGCTTCCGACCGGCCGCGGCTGCCCGTTCCCAGCGCACCGCCGCAGCCCCCGCCGCCGACCGGGAAGCCCCTGACCTCAGAGACCCTGCGCCGCAGAGCGGAGTCGAAGGCGGCCGCGCAGGGAGGGATGCCGCCGAGGCCGGAACTGCCGCCCGAGGCCGCCGCGGAGGGCAGACGCCTCCATGAAGGCGGAGCCGCTCCGGGCCGCCCGCCGCTCCCGCCGCTTCCGCCGGGCCGCCCCGCCGGGTCCTTCGAGTCCGGGCCGCCCACCGCTCAGTTGCGGCCCATACAGGACGAGAGCCCTCATCACCGTCCCGCTCCCCGTACGGTCGCCGCCGCCGCTTGCCTCGTGCTCGGCGTCGGCCTGATCGGCGGTGCCGCCGCGGGGATGACCTGGCTCACCGACGACCCCGGGGACCAGGCGACAGCCCAGGAGGTCTTCGACAACGCACGGACGATGTGGCACAGCAAGTCCGTCGACGAGATCTTCCCCCGCGAGCTCAAGGGCGTGGGCGCCGGGCCGGGCGGCGCGGACCGCCAGTGGCTCCGTGTCGCGGTCGCGCCGGACGGCAACTGCCGCAACGCCTTCGACCCCCTGCTCGCCAAGGCCCTCTCGCCGGTCGGCTGCAGCCGCCTCCTGCGCGCCACCTACGCCGACGAGACCACCAGCAGCGTCACCACCGTCGGACTTGTCTTCACCCGCTCCGACGACGCGGGGATGCGCTCGCTCCGCAAGCGCTTCGCCGTGGAGAACCTCAGCGAGCGGACCGACCTCATGCCGCGCCCCTACGCCGCACGCGGCACCGTCGCCGCCGACTTCGGCGACGCGCAGCGCGCCAGCTGGACGGTACGGGTGCTGGCCGAAGCCCCCGTCGTCGCCTACGCCGTGACCGGGTTCGCCGACGGGCGCGTGGTCAGCGACCCGCAGGCAGCGGCAGAGGCGACCGAGAAGGGCGAGACCTCGGCCGCGGCGCAGGCCGGACTCGGGCACGACGCACAGGGCATCGCAGACCGCATCGAACGCCGGCTGCGCAACGCGGCGGCAGGCCGAGGAGAGGGCGACCAGTGACCCACAGCCGTCCCCCGAGAAGCACCCACTCCGCACCCGCCGGGCGGGAGGGAGACGGTTCCGCCTCGCGCGCACCCCTCCTCGCACGCGGCCGCGTGCTGCGCCGTATCACGGCCGTACCCCTCGCGGCCACGCTCGCTCTCCTGCCCGTGGCGGGCACCGCGCACGCTGAGGGCGAGGGCGTGCAGCGGCAGGAGTGGGGCCTCAAGGCGATACAGGCGCCCGACGCCTGGAAGACCACCAAGGGCAAGGGCATCACCGTCGCCGTGCTCGACACGGGCGTGGCAGCCGACCACCCGGACCTGAAGGGCAGCGTCCAGAAGGGGCGCGACTTCGTCGGCGTCGGCGCGAAGAAGGGCGACCGCTCCTGGGCCAGGCACGGCACGGCCATGGCTGGGATCATCGCCGGTCACGGCCACGGCAAGGACAACAAGCTCGGGGTCATGGGCGTCGCACCGGAGGCGAAGATCCTGCCCATCCGGGTGCTCCTCGAGGACAGCGACCCCGACCGCAAGAAGGCACGCGACGCCGCGGGCACCGCCCTCGCGAAGGGCATCCGCTGGGCCGCCGACCAGGGCGCCGACGTCATCAACCTCTCCCTCGGCGACGACAGCGACTCCGCCCACCCCGAGGCCCGCGAGGACGCCGCGGTCCGTTACGCCCTCGGCCAGGGCTCCGTCGTCGTCGCCTCCGCGGGCAACGGCGGAGAGGAGGGCGACCACGTCTCCTACCCCGCCGCCTATCCGGGGGTCGTCGCGGTCACCGCCGTGGACCGCCACGGCGCCCGTGCCGCCTTCTCCACCCGCCGCTGGTACGCCACCGTCGCGGCACCCGGCAAGCAAGTGCTCATCGCCGACCCCGACCGCCGCTACTACGAGGGCTGGGGCACCAGCGCCGCCTCCGCGTTCGCCTCCGGCGCCGTCGCGCTCGTACGGGCCGCGCACCCGGACCTCAGCCCCGCCCAGATCAAGGAACTGATCTCCGACACGGCCCGCAACACCCCCGAAGGCGGACGCAGCGACGCTCTGGGCACGGGCGTAGTCGATCCGGCGGCGGCGATAGAGATGGGCTCGAACATCAAGCCCCGCGAGCAGCAGCCCAGCCAGCTGCCCTACAAGAGCGAGTTCTTCGGCGCGGGCCCCGAGGACGGCCCGAGCTCCAGCTGGCTGGCGACCATCACCGCGGTCCTCGGCATGCTCCTGATCGGAAGCGCGATCGCCGTGCACCGCGGCGTCAACATGGAGACTCTCCGCGGCCTCCGCAGGCGCCTGAGGGGTGGGTGACCCGGTGATCCCGGCGGGGCCGCCCTCGGGTCGTCCCGCCGGGCCGCACTAGGCTCACGCCCGTGGCGCTCAAGAACATCCCCGATCCCGGCTTCGCCGACGACACCGGCTCGGCCGACCCCGCGCTCGCCGCGG
>NZ_JACBXA010000348.1 GCF_013870515.1 Streptomyces albidus (ex Kaewkla and Franco 2022)
CGGGTGCCGGTGACGACGTAGCCCTTGACGCCGCCCGCGAGGGCGTTGCGTACGGCACCGATGTCGTCGGCGGCGGAGAGGGCGAGGCCGTTCGGCCAGCCCGCGGCTCGGGTCTCGGACAGCAGGCTGAGGCCCGATCCGTCCGGGAGGTGGACGTCGGCCACGCAGATGTCGCGTGGATTGCCGACTCGGGGACGTGCCTCCGCGATCGACGACGCCTCGATGACGTCCCGTACACCGAGAGCCCAGAGATGTCGGGTCACGGTGGAACGGACGCGAGGATCGGCAACGACCACCATGGCGGTCGGCTTGTTCGGGCGGTAGGCGACCAGGCTTGTGGGGTGCTCAAGAAGAACAGACACCGGGCCTCCGAGGGCTGGCTGCGGACGGAACGGTTCCGGTGACCGTGCGGGGTGATCCGGGGAGTTCCGTGTGGAAGGGTCATAGACTCCTTCGGCAGGTCGGGGGCACCCCTTTAGGGAATGATCACCAATTGGTGACCGATATTTACCGAATCGGACAGCCGCTCGACGTAATGCGACGCAGCGGGGCGGATCACAGCGGCTGCGGTCCGCGGCGCTTCGGGAGCGACACGACGGAGGAGCCCTCGCTCTGCTCCGGCGGCAGGCCCGCGCACTGGCACAGCAGCTCCGCCCACGCCGTCAGATGGGCCGCCATGTCGGGGAGGGCGTCGGGGGCGGCGGGGTCGTCCGCTCGGGGTGTCCAGCTGGCGCGGATCTCCAGCTCCGTCTGCGGCGGACGTTCGTCGAGACCGCCGAAGTAGGAAGAGCCGGACCGCGTCACCGTTCCGCTCGGATCTCCGTACGTCGCCGAGCGTGCCTCCAGGGCACCCGTCAGCCAGGACCAGGTCACCTCCGGCAGCAGCGGGTCGCCTGCCATCTCCGGCTCCAGGTCGGTGCGCCCGAGGGTGACGACGCGGAACTGGCCCTGCCAGGACTCCTGGCCCGAGGGGTCGTGCAGCAGCACGAAGCGGCCGTCGGCCAGCTCTGCGTTCTCGCTCCCGTCACGGTCTGCCGCGGGCTCCATGACCGTCGCCGAGAGCGCGAAGGTGTAGGGGGCGAGCCGCTTCGGCGCGGGAAGCCCGGACAGTTGCACCTCCGGTCGTGTGCGCGCGCCGTTCAAGGCCGCCACCGCACGCTGGAAGGGCAGCGGGGCGCTGTCGCCGCCGCTGCCCGTGGTGCCGGAGCCGTCCGTCGTCTCTGGTCCTGCCGCTGCCATGGGCCGAAGAGTAGGGCGAGGGGACGGTGCAGACCGGTAGGGACACTCGCAAGTGGCCGAAGAGTGGTGGGTGTTGAGGAGGCCGGAGTGCCCGGAGGGCAGTCGGCGGGGCACGTGGGGCGGGGCGCGCTTCTGAGATTTGGCTGACAAGTGACGACCGTGCCGGGTGTACCGCACTGCGCAAGGATGACGGCGGTGGTCGCGGAGCCTTCGGCCCGGTCCTTGCCGGGTCCTTGCCGGGGGACGGCGGGCCTCCGGGGCATGGGAGACTGCGGTGCGTGAGTGCCAACGACCGTGCGACGGGCCAGCCGAACACCCCTCAGGATTCCCAGGACCCCAAGGACTCAGCGTTCCTCAGGGCGTGCCGCCGGGAACCTGTGCCGCACACCCCTGTGTGGTTCATGCGGCAGGCCGGACGGTCGCTGCCGGAGTACCGCAAGGTGCGCGAGGGCATCGCGATGCTCGACTCGTGCATGCGGCCGGACCTGGTCACCGAGATCACGCTGCAGCCGGTCCGGCGCCACGGAGTCGACGCGGCGATCTACTTCAGCGACATCGTGGTCCCGCTCAAGGCGATCGGCATCGACCTCGACATCAAGCCGGGCGTCGGTCCCGTCGTGGAGTCGCCCATCCGTACACGTGCGGACCTGGAGCGGCTGCGGCCCCTGGAGCCGGGCGACGTCGACTACGTGACGGAGGCCGTTCGCCTGCTCACGCGTGAGCTCGGCGGCACCCCGCTCATCGGCTTCGCCGGTGCTCCCTTCACCCTGGCCAGCTATCTCGTCGAGGGTGGGCCGTCGCGCAACCACGAGCACACCAAGGCGCTGATGTACGGCGACCCCGAGCTGTGGGCCGCGCTGCTGGACCGCCTCGCGGAGATCACCGCCGTCTTCCTGAAGGTGCAGATCGAGGCGGGCGCCTCCGCCGTGCAGCTCTTCGACTCCTGGGCCGGCGCCCTCTCGCCGTCCGACTACCGGCGCTCCGTCCTGCCCGCCTCCGTCAAGGTCTTCGACGCGGTGGCGGGATACGGCGTGCCCCGCATCCACTTCGGCGTCGGCACCGGTGAACTGCTGGGCGCCATGGGGGAGGCCGGCGCGGACGTCGTCGGAGCGGACTGGCGTGTGCCGATGGACGAGGCCGCGCGGAGGGTCGGTCCCGGCAAGGCGGTGCAGGGCAACCTCGACCCGGCGGTGCTCTTCGCCCCGCGCGAGGCCGTCGAGGTGCAGGCCCGGCGGGTGCTGGACGCGGCACGCGGGCTGGAGGGACACATCTTCAACCTCGGCCACGGCGTGCTCCCCGACACCGATCCCGACGCGCTGACCCGGCTCGTCTCGTACGTGCACGAGCAGACCGCGGGGCAGCAGGGCAGCTGACGCGGCAGGGCCCCTACTTGCCGGCGGCTTCCGCCTCCACCGCTGCCTTCGCCTTGCGTGCCGCGACGAGCACCGGGTCCCACACGGGGGAGAACGGCGGCGCGTAGCCCAGATCGAGGAAGGTCATCTGCCCGACCGTCATTCCGGCGCTCAGGGCGACGGCGGCGATGTCGACGCGCTTGCCCGCACCAGCCCGTCCCACGATCTGCGTGCCCAGCAGCCGTCCGGTGCCGCATTCCGCGAGCATCTTCACGCGCATCGACTCGCTGCCGGGGAAGTAGCCGGCGCGGCTGGTCGCCTCGGCCGTCACCGTCACGAACTGCAGCCCCACCTGGCTCGCCTGAGCCTCCAGCAGACCGGTACGGGCGATCTCCAGGTCGCAGACCTTGCTGACGGCCGTACCGACGACGCCGGGGAAGGTGGAGTACGCGCCGCCGATGTTGGCGCCGATGACCTGGCCGTGCTTGTTGGCGTGCGTCCCCAGCGCGATGTGCCGGGTGCGGCCCGAGACCAGATCGAGCACCTCCACGCAGTCTCCGCCCGCCCAGATGTTCTCGTGGCCGCGCACCCGCATCGCCAGGTCCGTCAGCAGGCCGCCGGACTCGCCGAGGGGCAGCCCGGCCTCCCGTGCGAGGGAGGTCTCGGGGGCGACGCCGAGACCGAGCACCACCACGTCCGCCGGGTAGGTCGCGTCCTGCGTGACGACGGCACGGGCCCGCCCTGCGGACCGGTCGGACCCCGACTCCTCGGTCTCGACGGCCGTCACCTTCGCGCCCGTCACCACCTCCATGCCCATTCCGCACATGGCGTCCCGGACCAGCTCGCCCATGTCCGGGTCGAGGGTCGTCATGGGCTGCGCCGCCTGGTCGACGACGGTGACGTCGAAGCCCCGCAGCGTCAGGGCCTCGGCCATCTCCACGCCGATGTAGCCCGCGCCGACGACGACGGCGCGCAGCTTGCGCCCTGCCGCTGCCTTCTCTCTCGTGTGCAACGCGTCCAGCAGGGCCTGGCCGTCCTCCAGGGACTGCACGCCGTGCACCCCGTCGGCGTCGATGCCGGGAAGCGGGGGCCGTAGCGGCCGGGCACCGGTGGCGATGACCAGTTCGTCGAATCCGGTCCAGGCCTCGCCGTCGCCCGACGCCGACGGGTCGCGCGTGCGCACCCGTTGGCCGTCCACGTCGATCTCGGTGACCTCGGTGCGCATCCGCAGGTCGATGCCGTGCTCCCGGTGCTGCTGCGGTGTACGGGCGATCAGGTCGTCCCGTGCGTCCACCGAGCCGCCGATCCAGTACGGGATGCCGCACGCCGAGTAAGAGGAGAAGTCGCCGCGTTCGAAGGCGACGATCTCCAACTCCTCCGCGCCGCGGAGCCTGCGGACCTGTGATGCGGCTGTCATTCCCGCCGCGTCCCCTCCGACGACCACCATCCGTCGTGCAGCGGCCATGGTCCGTGCTCCCTCCGTCGTGGACGCGTGGACGTCCAGGGTGCTCCCGCGTGCGAACCGCCGGCTCCCCGGCTGCGGGAGTGCGCCCACGCTATGCCCCGAGTGACTCTGCGAGAGTGGTCCCATGCATGTGATCGTCGTCGGCGGCGGCATCTCGGGCCTCGCCGCAGCCCGTCGGCTGCTCGCCGGGGGAGCATCGGTGACCGTCCTGGAGGCGTCGGCGTGGCTCGGCGGAAAGCTGCTCGCGGGTGAGATCGCCGGGTCCGCCGCGGTCGACCTGGGCGCGGAGTCGATGCTCGCGCGGCGTCCGGAAGCGGTGGAGCTGGCACGGGACGTGGGGCTCGGCGAGGCTCTCGAGCCCCCGACAACGGCGAGCGCCGCCGTCTGGTCGCGCGGCGAGATGTGCCCGATGCCCAAGGGCCATGTGATGGGTGTGCCGGGCGATCCGGACGCGTTGAGGGGCCTGCTCTCCGAAGCCGGAGTGGCCCGCCTCGAAGAGGACGCCGCGCTGCCGCCCACCGCGGTGGGGGACGACGTCGCGATCGGCGAGTACGTGGCCGCAAGGCTGGGCCGTGAGGTCGTGGACCGGCTGGTGGAGCCCCTGTTGGGCGGCGTGTACGCGGGCGACGCGTACCGGATCTCCATGCGGGCCGCCGTGCCCCAGCTCTACGAGGCGGCCCGCGCTGAGCGTTCACTGCTGAGGGGCGTCCGCGAGCTGCAGGCCCGTGCGCCGGTGCGGGACGCCGCCTC
>NZ_JACBXA010000349.1 GCF_013870515.1 Streptomyces albidus (ex Kaewkla and Franco 2022)
GGACGCCATGAAGGCGAAGACGAGCAGGCGGCCGTCCGCGTCCACGACGGAGCCCGGACGCCGCCCATCCACAGCAGCGGCTGCTCGCCCTCGTCCGCCGTGTAGCGGAACCACAGCCGGGCCGTGAAGTCCCGCTCGCCCAGCGGTAGTCCACGCCGGAAAGGCAGCCGGACGGCGTCGTCCAGGCCGTCGAAGGCCAGCGCCCGTCCGTGCCGCCCGCCCACCTGCTGAGGGCCGCCCAGCACCGAGGCGTCCCGGGCTCCAGGAGCGTGGTCGGCGGTGGAGGGGTCGGGGCCGCGGCGGGCACCGAGCCAGTCCTCGGTGAAGCGCGCGAAACGGATCTCGTCGCGGGCGTCGGCGGCTCCGCCTTCGTAGAGGAGCCCGACGTGGCCCCCGGTCGCCTGGACCAGGTCGGAGTAGCCGGACCAGTCGGTGGTCACGGTGCGCCCGCGGTCCACTCCCTCCCAGGTCCTCCCCTCGTCGTAGGAGGAGCGGATCGCCATGGTCCGGCGCCGGTCCGGGTCGGCGGGAGCGGAGAGCAGCACCCTGTCGGTCTCCCCGAGACGCAGCACCGAGCCCTGCACCTGCGGGGTGTAGAGGCCGGGCAGCGTGCGGAAGGGGCCCCTGAAGGACTCGCCGCCGTCCCCGCTGACCGCCGCGTCCCGGTGACCGAGATCGGTGCCCTCGGTCTCGCGGGCGCTCACCAGGACGGTGCCGTCACGGCGCTCGTGAAGGGTCAGCTCCTGCGGCTTCTGCCGGTAGGTGCCCTCGGTGGCGTACGGATAGCTGTCGACTGCTCCGAGCCGCCAGTTCCGGCCGCCGTCGTCGCTGAGCACCAGTGCCGCGTGGTTGCGGGTGTTCCTCCCCTCGCGCCAGCTCTCGGCGTTGACACCGAGGACGAGCCTGCCGGCGTGCGGTCCGCGGCTCAGCTGGAGACCGTGCCCGGGGCCGGTCGCGTACCAGGAGTTCCACCCCGCCGGTCGCAGCTGCGCGCTCAGGTCCCGCGGAGGCGACCAGCTGAGACCGTCGTCGTCGCTGTACTGGAGATGCGGTTTGCGCTCGCAGGGCGACTCGCAGCTCTTGCCGTCCGTACGCCCGGCGTTGAAGGTCTCGGTGAGCAGGATCCGCCCGGTGCGCCTGTCCACGACGGGCACGGGGTTCCCGTGGGTGTCGCCGCCGCCCCGCGTGACGACCTGCAGCGGGCCCCATGTGCGGCCCCCGTCCGTGGAGCGCTTGACGACGACGTCGATGTCCCCGGCGTCGCCGCAGTCGCGGACCCTGCCCTCCGCGAAGGCGAGCAGCGTGCCCTTGGCGGTCCGTACGACGGCGGGAATGCGGAAGCAGCTGTAGCCCTGCTCCTGCGAGGCTCTGAAGAGCACCTGCTGGGTGAAGCCGGTGTCACCTGCCGGCTTGTCGCTTACGGGCCGCGCGTCCGCACGGTCCGGCATGACCAGCAGCGAGGCGCACTGGGCGATCAGCAGTGCTGCCCTGAGGAACGCCTGGTGGCGTGGGACTCCTTGCCGTAAGGCTCCATGACGTAAGGCTGAGCGACCGGTCCTCATGCACGCCCCTTTCCGCGGTGTGCCCAGGGCGCGCCGCGATCAGCCGTTCACGGGATGTACCGCAAATACGATGCCCGGTCGCCGCGGAGGCCAAATGTCCCGGACCGAGCCGGCAGGGGTCGTTGATTCACGGGGCAGGGCCCGGCCGACGCAGGGGGCGCCTCCCGCCGGCCGAGCCCTATTCCCGTGCAGCAGGCGAGACCGTCAGGCCCGGCCGGCCGTTGTGCGCAAAGCGAGCCGGTGCTCACCTGCGTACACGTTCATCGAAGTGCCCCGGAGGAAGCCGACGAGCGTCAGCCCCGTCTCCGCGGCCAGATCCACCGCCAGCGAGGAGGGCGCCGAGACGGCGGCCAGCACCGGTATGCCCGCCATCACCGCCTTCTGCGCCAGCTCGAAGGAGGCACGCCCCGACACCATGAGGACGGACTCGCGCAGGGGGAGCGTGCCCTGCTGGAGCGCTCGTCCGACGATCTTGTCGACGGCGTTGTGGCGGCCCACGTCCTCCCGGAGGTCCAGGAGTTCGCCCTCGGGTGTGAAGAGCCCGGCAGCGTGCAGGCCGCCTGTCCGGTCGAAGACCCGCTGGGCCTCCCGCAGCCGCTCGGGCATGAGGGAGAGCACCTCGGGTTCGAGCCGGACCGGGTCGCCGCCCTCCCTGTCCTCGATGGCCCAGCGTGCGGTCGTACGGACCGCGTCGAGGCTGGCCTTGCCGCACAGGCCGCACGAGGAGGTGGTGTAGACGTTGCGTTCCAGCGCGATGTCGGGAAGGGGGACTCCGGGAGCCAGACGCACGTCCACCACGTTGTAGGTGTTGGAGCCGTCCTCGGTGGCGCCCGCGCAGTAGACGATGTTGGCCAGTTCCTCCGCGCTGCCGAGCACGCCTTCGCTGACGAGGAAGCCCGCGGCGAGTGCGAAGTCGTCACCGGGCGTGCGCATGGTGATGGCCAGCGCCTTGCCGTTCAGCCGGATCTCCAGCGGCTCCTCGGCGACGAGGGTGTCCGGGCGCGTACTGACTGCTCCGTCCCGGATGCGCACCACGCGTCGTCGCTCAGTGACCCGTCCCATTCGATCAGTCCCGTCGGTGAGTCCTGTGGGCGGCGGTTCCGGCCGCGTCCCGCTGGGGGACGGACCGGAACCCGCCGTCGTCCGTCATGCGCCGGCCGTGTTCCCGCCGCCGACGTGCTGATACCCGAAACGGCCCTTGATGCACAGATTGCCGTGCGTCACCGGATTGTCGTGCGGTGAGCTGACCTTGACGATTTCATTGTCCTGTACGTGCAGGGTGAGGTTGCAACCCACACCGCAGTACGCGCACACGGTCGTCGTCTCGGTCTGCCGCTCCTCGTCCCAGGTCCCCGCCGCCCGCATGTCGAACTCCGACTTGAAGCTGAGCGCTCCCGTCGGGCACACCTCGATGCAGTTGCCGCAGTAGACGCAGGCGGATTCGGTGAGCGGGCCGTCGTGCTCGACGGAGATGCGGGCGTCGAAGCCCCGTCCCGCCACCGAGATGGCGAAGCTGTTCTGCCACTGCTCGCCGCACGCGTCCACGCACTTGTAGCAGAGGATGCATTTGTCGAGGTCACGGACGTACAGGTCGTTGTCGACCTTCGGTCCGTCGTTGAGAGTGGCGGCATCCTCACCGAACCGGTCGGGCTTCGCCTCGTACTCCTTGATCCACTCCGCCACGCGCGGCGTCGTGGACAGATCGGAGGCCGAAGCGAGCAGTTCGAGGACGATCTTGCGGCTGTGCCGGGCGCGTTCGGTGTCGGTGCGCACGGTCATGCCGGGCTCGGCCTTGCGTGAGCAGGCCGGGGCGAGAGTACGGGCGCCCTCCACCTCGACGACGCAGACGCGGCAGGCGTTCTTCGGCGTGAGCGTGTCGCCGTAACAGAGCGTGGGGACGTCCTTGCCCGCGGCGTCGCAGGCGTCGAGGATCGTGGAGCCCTCGGGGACGCGTGCGGGCTCGCCGTCGAGCGTGAACTCCACGAGACGGCGCGGGGGATTCAGCGGTACGGCTGTCATGCGTAGGCTCCCAGTCGGTCGATGGCGGACTCCACGGCGTTCCAGGCGGTCTGGCCCAGACCGCAGATCGAGGCGTCGCGCATCGCCTCTCCCACCTCGCGGAGCAGTGCGATGTCGGTGGCCGCCCCGGGCCCGTCCGCCCGCTCGGCGAGACGTCCGAGCGCCTCCTCCTGCCGGACGGTGCCGATGCGGCACGGCACGCACTGGCCGCAGGACTCGTCGCGGAAGAACTCCGCGATGCGCAGCAGGATCTTCGGCAACGGCACACTCGAGTCCAGCGCGAGCACCACACCCGAACCGAGCGTCGTCCCGGCGGCCCTGGTGCCCTCGAAGGTGAGCGGGATGTCCAGCTCGTCGCCCCGCACGAATCCGCCGGCGGCGCCGCCGAGCAGGATCGCCCGGAGATCGTCCGCCGCGCCGGCCAGTCCGAGAAGGTCCCGGAGAGTGGCGCCGAAGGGCAGTTCGTAGATGCCGGGCTTCTCCACCGCGCCCGCGACGCAGAACAGCTTGGGCCCCGTGGAGTTGCCGGTGCCGATCGCGGCGTAGGCCTCCGCGCCCAGCTCCAGGACGGTGAGCACGTTCACCAGCGTCTCGACGTTGTTGGCAGCCGTCGGCTTGCCGAACAGGCCCTTCTCCACCGGGAACGGCGGCTTGGAGCGGGGCTCGCCGCGGTTGCCCTCCAGGGAGTTGAAGAGGGCGGTCTCCTCACCGCAGATGTAGGCGCCCGCACCGCGCCGGATCTCGATGTCGAAGGCGTAGCCCTGGCCGAGCACGTCCGGACCGAGGAGGCCGCGTGCCCTCGCCTGCTCGATGGCGTGCGTCAACCGCCGCAGGGCGCGCGGGTATTCACCACGCAGATAGAGATAGCCGTGATGCGCGCCCGTGGCGTAGCCGGCGATCGTCATCGACTCGATCAGCGCGTACGGGTCGCCTTCCATCAGGACGCGGTCCTTGAAGGTGCCCGGCTCGCTCTCGTCGGCGTTGCAGACGACGTAGTGCGGCTGCTCCGGCTGGGCCGCCGTGGCCTGCCACTTGCGGCCGGTGGGGAAGGCGGCGCCGCCGCGTCCCACCAGACCCGAGTCGGTGACCTCGCGCAGCACGGCGGCCGCGCCGATGTCGAACGCGCGCCGCAGCGCGCGGTATCCGCCGTGCGCGCGGTAGTCGTCGAGGGACGCGGGGTCCACGACGCCGATCCG
>NZ_JACBXA010000035.1 GCF_013870515.1 Streptomyces albidus (ex Kaewkla and Franco 2022)
CGCGTGGCCAGCGGCTTCGGAGCCGGCATGCGGCGCAGCTTGGCCTCCTCCAGCTCCCAGTACTCGATGCGGAACTTCTCCGACTCCTCGATGGGCGCGTAGGAGGAGACGGCTTCGGCTCCGCGCATGACGTTCACGGCGTTGACGTAGAACTCGCCCGCGACCCTCGCCGTCTGCTTGTCCTTGCCGAAGGAGAACATCCCCACGCCCGGCACCAGCACGACGGCCGGGTCCGCGCCGCGCATCGCGGGGGAGTCGTGCGCGGCGTGACGCTCGTAGTACGCGCGGTATTCGGCGCGGTAGGCCTCGTGCAGCTCGCGCAGCCGGGCCACGGCCTCCTCGAGCGGCGCGTGTGCGGGCACGTCGAGCACGAGGGGGCGCACCTTCGTACGCAGGAAGTGGTCCGGGCAGGACGTTCCCAGCGCGGCGAGCCGCGGGTGCTCCTCGCGGGAGAGGAAGTCCAGCACCGCCTCGGAGTCGGTGAAGTGGCCCACCTGCGGGCGGTCGGTGGAGGCCAGGCCCCGCACGAACGGGGCGAGTTCCGCGGCCCGTTCGCGGCGCGACAGCTCGGGCAGCGGTTCGCATCCCGCACGTACGGGCCCGAAGGGCTCGGCCCGGCCGCGGGATTCGAGGAAGGCCTCCGCGGTGCGGATGATGTGCAGCGAGTTGCGCTCGCACTCCTCGCTCGTCGCGCCCCAGGCGGTGATGCCGTGACCGCCCAGCACACAGCCGATCGCCTGCGGATCGGCCTCCTTGACGGCGGCGATGTCCAGCCCCAGCTGGAAGCCGGGACGGCGCCAGGGGACCCACACGACGCTCTCCCCGAAGCACTCCCGCGTCAGCTTCTCCCCGTCGGCCGCGCAGGCCAGCGCGATGCCGGAGTCGGGGTGCAGGTGGTCCACGTGGGCCGCTTCGACCAGGCCGTGCATGGCGGTGTCGATGGAGGGGGCCGCGCCGCCCTTGCCGTGCAGGCAGTAGTCGAAGGCCGCCACCATCTCGTCCTCGCGCTCCACCCCCGGGTAGACGGACTTGAGGGCGCGCAGCCGGTCCAGGCGCAGGGCGGCGAGGCCGCCGGCGGTGAGGGTGCCGAGGTCGCCGCCGGAGCCCTTCACCCACAGCAGCTCGGTCTCCGAGCCGGTGACGGGGTCGGGGGCGGTGCCCTTCGCGGAGGTGTTGCCGCCCGCGTAGTTGGTGTTGCGCGGGTCGGCGCCGAGCCGGTGCGAGCGCGCGAGGAGTGCGTCGACGGTCTGGTCGTGCTGTGCGGACATGCTGAACTACGCTCCCCAACCGGCCTGCTGGCCGCCCTTGCGTTCGTCGGTGATCCTGCTCGCCCAGCCGGAGCGGTGGTAGGCCGCGACGGGGTCGGCGTCCAGGCCCTGCTCCTGGCGTATCTGTGCGAGCAGCTGCCGTACGTCGGTGTTGTAGGCGTCCATCAGGACGGCGTTCGCCCCGAGCACGTCCCCGGACCGCTGCGCGCCGGCGAGTGCGTCACGGTCCACGAGGAGGGCCTTTGCGGTGGCTTCCTGCACGTTCATCACCGAACGGATGATGGCGGGGATCTTGGGCTCGATGTTGTGGCACTGGTCGAGCATGAAGGCGACGCCCGCGTCCTCTTCCAGGGCACCGCCACGCACCACTTCGTACATGATCCGGAAGAGCTGGAAGGGGTCGGCCGAGCCGACCATCAGGTCGTCGTCCGCGTAGAAGCGGGAGTTGAAGTCGAAGCCTCCGAGCTTCCCCTCACGCAGCAGCAGCGCGACGATGAACTCGATGTTGGTGCCCGGCGCGTGGTGGCCGGTGTCCACGACGACCTCGGCCTTCGGGCCGAGCTGGAGGCAGTGGGCGTAGGCGGTGCCCCAGTCCGGGACGTCGGTCGTGTAGAAGGCCGGTTCGAAGAACTTGTACTCCAGAAGCATCCGCTGCCCCTCGCCGAGGCGCTCGTACACCGCGGACAGCGACTCGGCCAGCCGGTCCTGACGCGCGCGGATGTCGTCCTGGCCGGGGTAGTTGGTGCCGTCGGCGAACCACAGCTTCAGGTCCCGTGAGCCGGTCGCGTCCATGATGTCGACGCACTCCAGCAGATGGGCCAGCGCCTTGCGGCGCACCGCGGCGTCCGGGTGCGTGACGGATCCGAGCTTGTAGTCGTCGTCCTGGAACACGTTGGAGTTGATGGTGCCCAGCCGCAGCCCCCGCTCCTTCGCGTACGCGGCCAGCGCGCCGTAGTCCTCCACCCTGTCCCAGGGGATGTGCAGCGCGACGGTGGGCGCGACCCCCGTGTGCTCGTGCACGCGGGCGGCGTCGTCGAGCTTCTCCTCGGGTGTGCGGGGCACGCCCGGTTGCGCGAACACCTTGAACCGGGTGCCGGAGTTGCCGTAACCCCACGAAGGCGTCTCTATCCGCTGGGATGTGAGGGCGGCCTTGACGGCCGTCAGGTCGGCGTCTGACATGCGTCTCCTCTGTGCGGCGCGATGCTCGGGACCCGAGAGCGGCGGGCGCGAGCAAAACGATTCAATGCGCGACGTCAGGAACGTAGGGCCAGGCCTTCCCGGCCGTCAAGCCTTCCGGCGTCGAAGCCGACAACCTGCTGCATACCCCCTTGACGCCCTCCCGGGTCGCCACTAGCTTCCCCGAATCACTGATTGAAACAATTCATTCACCTCGCTGATCCACGTCCCCGCACACCGTCCTACGCGCATCGCGGTCCCACATGCGCACCGCACCACAGGAGGAGCAGGACCATGAGCCAGCCCGAACCGGCAGCGACTCCGTCGCCGGTCCTCGCACTGGAGGAGGTGAACAAGTCCTTCGGCAACGTCCGCGCCCTGCGCGGTGTCTCGCTCTCCCTGTACCGCGGCGAGGCGCATGCGATCGCGGGTGAGAACGGGGCGGGCAAGTCCACGCTCATCAAGGTCCTGGCAGGGGTGCACGCCCCCGACGCCGGCACCGTGCGCCTCGACGGCAGCCCCGTGGGCTTCTCCGGTCCCGCCGACGCCCGTGACGCCGGCATCGCCGTGATCTACCAGGAGCCCACGCTCTTCGCCGATCTCTCCATAGCCGAGAACATCTTCATGGGCCGCCAGCCCCGCCGCTCCCTGGGCCGCATCGACCACTCCGCCGTACGGGAGGCCACGGCCGCGCTCATGCGCCGCCTGGGCGTCGAGCTGGACCCGGACCGGCCCGCACGCGGACTGTCCATCGCCGACCAGCAGATCGTCGAGATCGCCAAGGCGCTCTCGTTCGACGCCCGGGTGCTGATCATGGACGAGCCCACAGCCGCCCTCACCGGCACCGAGACCGCCCGCCTCTTCTCCGTCGTCGACGCGCTGCGCGCCGAAGGCGCCGCCGTGCTGTTCATCTCCCACCGGCTGGGCGAGATCTTCGAGTTGTGCCAGCGGGTCACCATCCTGCGCGACGGCGCGCTCGTCGCCACCGAGGCGCTGGACGGGCTGACGGAGGACGATCTCGTACGCCGCATGGTCGGCCGTGATCTGGAGGAGCTGTACCCCAAGGAGGACACGACACCCGGACCCTCCGCGCTGACGGTGCGCAGGCTCACCCGCGAAGGCGTCTTCCACGACGTCTCGTTCGAGGTGCGCCGCGGTGAAATCGTCGCCCTCGCAGGCCTGGTGGGAGCCGGACGCAGCGAAGTCGTACAGGCCGTCTTCGGCGTCGACCGAGCGGACGCAGGCGAAGTCGAGGTCGGAGGACGGAAGTTGAAGTCCAATTCCCCGACCGCCGCCATGGACGCGGGGGTCGCCCTCGTGCCGGAGGACCGGCGGCAGCGCGGTCTGGTGATGGAGATGTCCATCGAGCGCAACATCGCACTGACCGGCCTGGACCGTCTCGGCAAGGGGGGAGTCGTCCGCCGCGCCCTCGAACGCGGGCGTGCGGCGGACTGGGCGGTGCGGCTCCAACTGAAGTACAACCAGCTCTCCGACACCGTCGGCGTGCTCTCCGGCGGGAACCAGCAGAAGGTCGTACTCGCCAAGTGGCTCGCCACCGAGCCCGGAGTCCTCATCGTCGACGAGCCGACCCGGGGCATCGACGTCGGCACCAAGGCCGAGGTCCACCGGCTGCTGACCGGTCTGGCCGCCGACGGGATAGCCGTCCTGATGGTCTCCTCCGACCTGCCCGAAGTACTCGGCATGGCCGACCGGGTGCTCGTCATGCACGAAGGGCGTCTCGTCGCCGAGATACCCCGTGCCGAAGCCACCGAGGAGTCGGTCATGGCGGCGGCGACCGGACGCGGCAGCAAGGAGGCGGCGTGAACAGGCCACTGGAGAAGCCGCTGCGGGACCCGTCGAAGGAGCCGTCGCGGGAACCGCAACAGCCGTCCGGACAGCGCGAGGCACAGGGCGCGGCCAAGGAGGAGACCCGCTCCGCCCGGTCGCTGACCGACCTGGTCTTCCGGGTACGGGAGTTGAGCATCGGCGGCGCCCTCGTCCTGCTCGTCCTGGGCACCTGGCTGGTCAACCCCGGCTTCCTCGACGACCAGGGCGTACAGGACCTGCTGCTGAACTCGTCGATCCTGGTGCTGCTCGCCACCGGTCAGTCCGTCGTCGTCCTCACCCGCAACATCGACCTGTCGGTGGGTTCCGTCGTGGGCCTCACCGCCTTCGCCTGCGGAAGTTTCGTATCCGGCACGCAGCACAGCGCGCTGACCGTCGTACTGCTGGGCACCGCACTCGGTGTCCTGTGCGGCCTGGTGAGCGGTCTGCTCGTCAGCTTCGGCAGGGTGCCCGCGCTGGTGGTCACCCTCGGGATGCTCTACGTCATCCAGGGCGTCGACCACGTCTGGGCGCACGGGCAGCAGATCAACGCCGTCAACGTGCCCGACGGGGTGCTGGAGTTGGGAAGCGGCAGCGTGCTCGGCGTCCCGTACCTGCCGCTGATCTCGGCACTGGTCCTCGCGGCCACCGCGTACTACCTGCGGACCTACCGCAGCGGACGTGAGCTGTACGCCATCGGCTCCAACCCCGAGGCGGCACGGCTCGCGGGCATCCCCATCCGCCGCCGTGTCCTCGCCGCGTACGCCTTCTCCGGAGCCGTCGCCGGATTCGCCGGCGCCCTCTGGCTCGCGCGCTTCGGCACCGTCGTCGCCGACGCCGCGAACGGCTGGGAGCTGACAGTCGTCAGCGCGGTCGTCGTCGGCGGCGTCGCCATCACCGGCGGCGTGGGCACCGTCTGGGGCGCGGCGCTCGGCGCCCTGCTGCTCACCACGATCGGCAGCGCCCTCGTCGTCCTCAAGGTCAACCCCTTCTGGGAGCAGGCCATCACAGGCGCGCTGCTGCTGGCGGCCATCAGCACCGACCGCGTCGTACGCAGCCGCACCACCGAGGCGCTGAGGAAGAGGAGCAGGAAGTGAACGCCCCGACGACACTCACCGATCCCACGGACCGCGCGGACGGCAGCGGCGAGGCCGGTGCCGGACGCGGCGGCGGAGCGGTCCGGTTCCTGCGCTGGGACACGGCCGTCGGCGTGCTGCTGGTCGCCGTCCTCCTCGCGGGAAGCGGCACCACGGAAGGCTTCGCGGACGTCACGAACCTGTCCGCCGCCCTCAACGACACCGCCGAGATCGCGCTGATCGCCCTGCCGATGACCCTGCTCGTCGTGGCCGGGCAGGTCGACCTGTCCGTCGCCTCGATGCTCGGGCTTTCCAGTGCACTGGCGGGCTCGCTGTGGGACGCGGGCTGGGCGTTCGAGATGATCGTGCCGCTGTGCCTGCTGCTCGGTGTGCTGGGCGGGCTGCTGAACGGCTGGCTCGTCACCCGCGTCGGACTGCCCTCGCTGGCCGTCACCATCGGCACGCTCACCCTCTACCGGGGGCTCGCCTCCGTCGTACTGGGGAACAAGGCGGTCTCCGACTTCCCCGAGACGTACGCGCAGTGGGCGTCCTACACCGAGCCGGTGCCGGGCACCTTCATCCCGTACCCGATCGCCGTCTTCATCGTCCTGGCGGCGCTCGCCGCGTTCGTGCTGCACAGCACCGCCGCCGGACGCTCCCTGTTCGCGATGGGAGCCCAGGAGGAGGCGGCCCGGTTCGCCGGCATCCGCGTGAACAGGATCAAGCTGGTGCTCTTCGCCGTCACCGGATTCATGGCCTCCTTCGCCGGGATCGTCTACACCCTGCGCTACGGCAGCGCCCGCGCCGACAACGGCCTCGGCCTGGAACTCGTCGTCATCGCGTCCGTGCTGCTCGGCGGCATCGACTTCAACGGCGGCCGGGGAACCCTCGGCGGAGCCGTCGCCGGAGTGCTGCTGATCGGAGTGCTCAACAACCTCCTCACCCTCAACGACATCTCCAACGAGATCCAGGTCATCGTCACCGGCGTACTGCTGGTGGCCTCCGTGCTCACACCGCGGGTGATCGCCGTGGCCAGCGAGCGAAGGCAGCGCCGAGCCGCCACCGCGACCTGACACCGCGGATCTCCCACCCCCGCCCCGGGTCCGCGCCTCCCGTGGATCCGCCGAACCCGTCCACCGACTTCCCCCGAGTGCCCACCAGTTGAAAGGCCCTCCGCCATGCGACTGCACACCCGCTCCCGCGTCTACGCCGCCACCGCCGCGGCGTGCGCGCTCTCACTCGCCCTCGGCGGCTGCTCCGGCACCACGAAAGGCGACGCCAAGGACGACGCCAAGGACAAGGCGCAGAACGCGAAGGCAGACCCCGACGCGCCGCTGAAGAAGGGCCTGAAGCTCGCCTTCCTGCCCAAGCAGATCAACAACCCCTACGAGAAGATCGTGGACGAGGCGGGGATCGCCGCCGCCAAGGGGTACGGCGGGAAGGCCAAGGAGGTCGGGCCTTCCGACGCCAAGGCGTCCTCCCAGGTCAGCTACATCAACACGCTCGTCCAGCAGCGCCAGGACGCGATCCTCATCGCCGCCAACGACCCCAACGCCGTGTGCGGGCCGCTGAAGCAGGCGATGAAGCAGGACATCAAGGTCGTCTCCTACGACTCCGACACCGCCAAGGACTGCCGCCAGCTCTTCATCAACCAGGCCAGCTCCGAGGAGATCGGCCGCTCCCTGGTCAAGCGCACCGCCGAACAGGTCGGCCACAAGGGCCAGATCGCCATCCTCTCGGCCACGCAGAACGCGACGAACCAGAACGCCTGGATCGAGTTCATGAAGGACGAGCTGAAGAAGCCCGCCTACAAGGACATGAAGCTGGTCAAGACCGCCTACGGCGACGACGACGACCAGAAGTCCTTCCAGGAGACCCAGGGTCTGCTCAAGGCCTACCCCAAGCTCAAGGCCGTCATCTCACCCACCACGGTCGGCATCGCCGCGGCCGCCCGGTACATCAGCGACTCCTCGTACAAGGGCAAGGTCGTCCTCAACGGCCTCGGCACGCCCAACCAGATGCGCAAGTACATCAAGGACGGCACCGTCGAGGAGTTCTCCCTCTGGGACCCCAAGAAGCTCGGCTACCTCGGCTCGTACGCGGCGGCCTCCCTGGCGTCGGGACAGATCACCGGGAAGCAGGGGGAGAAGTTCAAGGCCGGGAAGCTGGGTGAGCGCACCGTCGGAAAGGACGGAGAGGTCATCCTCGGCCCGCCCACCGTCTTCGACAAGAAGAACATCGGCGACTACGACTTCTAGGAAGGAGCCGGGCCGTGCAGCGCGTCTGTTTCCTGCTGAAGGTCCGCGCCGACCGGGTGGCCGAGTACCGCGAGCGGCACTCGGCCGTCTGGCCGGAGATGCTCACCGCGCTCTCCGAGTGCGGCTGGCACAACTACTCGCTCTTCCTGCGTCCGGACGGCCTGCTCGTGGGCTACCTGGAGACGGAGGACTTCGCCGCGGCGCAGGCCGCGATGGAGCGGCGCGAGGTCAACGCCCGCTGGCAGCGCGAGATGGCCCCCTTCTTCGAATCCCTCGAGGGGGAGCGGCCGGACGAAGCCATGACGCCGCTCACCGAGGTCTTCCACCTCGCCTAGCCCGGCCGGATCACGCGTGAGGAGCGACCGTCCATGACCACATCCGCCTCCGGGCCGATTCCCGTACCCCTACCCGGCGCCGCGCCCGTACGGACCCGCCGGCCCAGGATCGGTCTGGTCTCCGGCGGACTGGGCGCGTACTGGCCCCAGTTCCCCGACCTGCTGCCCACGCTGCGCCGTTCCGCGGAGCGGGTCGCGCAGCGGATGGGCCAGTTCGACGCCGAGGTCGTCGACGTCGGGTTCATCTCCGACGCCCAGGAGGGCGCGCAGGCGGCGGAGAAGCTGCGTGCCGCCGACTGCGACCTGATCGTCGGCTTCCTCACCACCTACATGACCGCGACGATGCTCGTACCCGTCGCGCGCCGCAGCGGTGCGCCCGTGCTGCTGATCAATCTCCAGCCGACCGAGTCGATGGACCACGCCACCTTCGACACCGGGCAGTGGCTGGCCTACTGCGGGGCCTGCCCGCTGCCCGAGATGGCCAACGCCTTCGAGCGCGTCGGTGTCGAATTCCGTTCCGTCTCCGGGTACTTGGAGGACGAGCGCGCCTGGCGGCGCATCGGCCGCTGGATACGAGCCGCAGGCCTGCGGGCGTCGCTGAGCTCGTCACGCCACGGCGTGATGGGGCACCTCTATCCCGGGATGTACGACGTCTCCACCGACCTGACGATGGTGCCGGCCACCTTCGGCGGGCACGTCGAGGTGCTGGAGTTCGACGATCTGCGGGTCCGCGTCGAGGAGGTGACGGACAAGGAGACCGCGGCCAGGGTCGCCGAGACCAGGGAGGTCTTCACACTCGACGACTCCGTCGACGAGGACGACCTCGCCTGGGCGGCGCGTGTGTCCGCGGGACTCGACCGGCTCGTCGACGACTTCGCCCTCGACTCCCTGGCCTACTTCCACCGCGGCCTGAACGGTGAGGTGCACGAACGGCTCGGAGCGGGGATGATCCTGGGCGCCTCCCTGCTGACCGCCCGCGGCATCCCCGCGGCGGGCGAGTACGAACTGCGCACCTCCCTGGCCATGCTGATCTGCGAACGGCTGGGCGGCGGAGGCTCCTTCACCGAGTTCCAGGCGCTCGACTTCCGTCGCGGCGCGGTCGAGATGGGGCACGACGGCCCGGCCCACCTCGCGCTCGGCGGGCGCCGCCCGCTGCTGCGGGGCCTGGGCGTCTACCACGGCAAGCGCGGCTGGGGCGTCTCCGTCGAGTGCACCGCGCGGCACGGTCCCGTGACCCTCGTCGGCGTCGGGCAGACCCGCGACGGCCGCTACCGGCTGGTGGCCGCCGAAGGCGAAGCCGTCGACGGACCGCTGCTGGCGATCGGGAACACCACCTCCCGCATCGACTTCCACACCGATCCCGGCGAGTGGACCGACGCGTGGAGCGCGAGCGGCGTCGGTCACCACTGGGCCCTGGCCACCGGCGAGTTGCTGCCCGATCTGCGTGCGCTGGCCGATCTCAGCGGGGTGGAACTGACCGAGGTACGCGCCGGATGAGGAGCCGTCAGGCCGACATCAAGGACGTGGCGCGTGCGGCGGGCGTCTCCGTGGGCACGGTCTCCAACGTCATCAACCGTCCGGAGACGGTCTCCGAGGGGACGCGTACCCGGGTGCAGTCCACCATCGAGCAACTGGGTTATGTGCGGAGTGAGTCGGCGCGTCAGTTGCGTGCTGGGCGGAGTCGGATCATTGCGTTGCTGGTGCTGGACATGGCGAATCCGTTCTTCGTGGACGTGGCGGGTGGTGCGGAGCGTGCTGCGCGGGAGGCGGGGTTGGGGGTGATGTTGTGCAACAGCGCTCAGAGTGTTTCGGAGGAGGCGGAGTATCTGTCGTTGTTCGCGGAGCAGCGTGTGCGGGGTGTTCTGGTGACTCCTGCGGACACCAGCGGTGCCAATCTCGTCGGCTTCCAGCGGCACGGCATCCCCTTCGTCTTCGTGGACCGGTTCGAGGGCGACAACGAGCGCTGCTCCGTGTCCGTCGACGACGTGGCGGGCGGCGAGTTGGCGGTGGCGCACCTGCTCGGCCAGGGGCACCGCGACATCGCCTACGTCAGCGGGTCCATGCAGCTCACCCAGTGCCGCGACCGTTATGCCGGGGCGATGAACGCGCTGCGTGCCGCACCGGGCTCCGCGACTCTGCGTCAGGTGGAGTGCGATCGGTTGGATGTGGCTGCGGGGAGGGATGCGGGGGCGCGGTTGTTGGGGATGTCTCCGCGTCCTTCGGGTGTGTTCTGTGCGAATGATCTGTTGGCGTTGGGGGTGTTGCAGGCGTTGTACGGGGCGGGGGTGGCGGTGCCGGATGAGGTGGCGTTGGTGGGTTATGACGACATCGAGTTCGCGGCTGCTGCTGCGGTGCCGTTGACGTCGGTGCGTCAGCCTGCTTTCCGTATGGGGCGTGCCGCTGCGGATCTGCTGATCGAGGAGACGGGTGAGGGGGCGGCCGGTCACGAGCACCAGCGGATCGTGCTCCAGCCCGAACTCGTCGTCCGCGGATCCAGTCTTCGCAGTTCCCGGCGGTGACAGCTGCGTAGCATGCCCTCGTGGCAGGCATGGTGGGCATCAAGGACGTGGCGCGTGCGGCGGGAGTCTCCGTGGGCACGGTCTCCAACGTCATCAACAGACCGGAGACGGTCTCCGAGGGGACGCGTACCCGCGTGCAGTCCACCATCGAGCAACTGGGTTATGTGCGGAGTGAGTCGGCGCGTCAGTTGCGTGCTGGGCGGAGCCGGATCATCGCGTTGCTGGTGCTGGACATGGCGAATCCGTTCTTCGTGGATGTGGCGGGTGGTGCGGAGCGTGCTGCGCGGGAGGCGGGGTTGGGGGTGATGTTGTGCAACAGCGCTCAGAGTGTGTCGGAGGAGGCGGAGTATCTGTCGTTGTTCGCGGAGCAGCGTGTGCGGGGTGTTCTGGTGACTCCTGCGGACACCAGCGGCGCCAATCTCGTCGGCTTCCAGCGGCACGGCATCCCGTACGTGTCCGTCGACCGGGTGCTGCCCAGCGCGGAGGGATGCTCCGTCTCCGTGGACGACGTCGCCGGCGGGGCCCTCGCGGCCCGGCACCTGCTGGAGTGCGGCCACGAGAACATCGTCTACGTCAGCGGGTCCATGCAGCTCACCCAGTGCCAGGACCGGTACGCGGGCGTCGTGCACGCGCTTCGTGAGGCGGGGCTGCGCGAGGAGGACGCACTGCGTCAGGTGGAGTGTGATCGGTTGGATGTGGCTGCGGGGAGGGATGCGGGGGCGCGGTTGTTGGGGATGTCTCCGCGTCCTTCGGGTGTGTTCTGTGCGAATGATCTGTTGGCGTTGGGGGTGTTGCAGGCGTTGTACGGGGCGGGGGTGGCGGTGCCTGATGAGGTGGCGTTGGTGGGTTATGACGACATCGAGTTCGCGGCTGCTGCTGCGGTGCCGTTGACGTCGGTGCGTCAGCCGGCTTTCCGTATGGGGCGTGCTGCTGCGGATCTGCTGATCGAGGAGACGGGTGAGGGGGCGGCCGGTCACGAGCACCAGCGGATCGTGCTCCAGCCCGAACTCGTCGTCCGCCGCTCGACGATGTCGCTCAGGAGCTGACCGTACGGGCGCCAGTCGGCCCGCATGCGACGGCGCCGCCCGCCGGGGGGACCCGGGGGACGGCGCCGAAGGGGACGTACGTCAGACGAGCCAGCCGACATAGTGGACGAGGCAGGCCAGCGCGTTGGTGATGACGTTCATGTGGTGCGTTCTCCTTGTGATCCTTAATGGGACAACTCACCGGCTCGCAGGGGACTTTGAGCCGGATGCGCCCGCACGGTCCGCAGACCCGCTTGCGCCCCGTAAGCATCTCGGGGCACACGGTCACCGCGTTGCGGAATCCCCTGCGGCCACGCGTTCGAGCGAACGCCCGCTCCCTTGTTCGCCGTTGGCGGCAGCGTCTCCAACTCCCTTACGGGCATTGGCGATCGGCCCGCCGCCGAGCAGGCGGTGCACGTCGCGCGCGGCGGCCCGCCCCGCACGGTTCGCGCCGATGGTGCTGGCCGACGGGCCGTAACCGACGAGGTGGATGCGGGAGTCGGCCACCACACGCGTACCGTCCATGCGTATGCCGCCGCCCGCCTCGCGCAGCCGCAGCGGCGCCAGGTGATCGATGGCCGGCCGGAATCCCGTCGCCCACAGGATCGTGTCGGCCTCCATCCGCCAGCCGTCGCCCCACTCGACGCCCTCCGGGACGATCCGCTCGAACATCGCCTGCCGCCTCAGCACACCGCGCTCGCGCGCACGCCGCATCGCCTCGGTCATCGGCAGCCCCGTCACCGAGACCACGCTGCGCGGCGGCAGCCCGCGCCGCACGCGATCCTCCACGAGCGCGACAGCGGCACGGCCCTGGTCCTCGGCGAACGGCCCGTCACGGAAGACCGGTTCGCGGCGCGTCACCCATGCCGTCTCTGCCGCGACCTCGGAGACCTCGAGCAGATGCTGTACGGCAGAGGTCCCGCCGCCCACCACGACCACACGCTTGCCGGTGAAGACGTCGGATTGCGGGCCCGGGTACGAAGCGGTGTGCAACTGCTGCCCGCTGAAGCTCTCCTGTCCCGGAAAGCGCGGCCAGAAGGGGCGGCCCCACGTGCCCGTCGCATTGATCACGGCACGCGCCGACCACGTCGTCCCGTCCGAGGTCTCCACGCGAACGCGCCCGTCGCCGTTCTCGCGCACCGCACGCACACGGACGGGACGCCTCACGGCCAGAGCGAAGGTCTCCTCGTACGCGGCGAAGTACTCGCCGATCACCTCCGAGGACCGCCGCTGCGGGTCCGCCCCGGTCAGCTCCATCCCGGGGAGCGCGTGCATGCCGTGCACCTTGCCGTACGTCAGGGTGGGCCACCGGAACTGCCATGCGCCGCCGGGCTGCGGCGCCTCGTCCAGGACGACGAATTCCCGGCCCGGCTCGTAGCCCGTGCGCCGCAGGTGAAAGGCGCTCGACAGGCCCGCCTGTCCGGCGCCGACAACCACCACCGCCACCTCGTTCATACCCTTGCGAACCACGGGGCGGCCTCGAACCTTCCCGTCCCCGCCGTGGAGGATGAAGGCATGACCAACGCGCTGCGGACCCACGTACTGCACATCACCACCGGCTCCAGCGAGACCGTCGCGGACATCACCCAGGACTGCGAGTCCTTCCTCGGTGACGTCGCGGAAGGCCGGGACGGGCTGCTGAACATCTTCGTGCCCCACGCCACCGCGGGCATCGCCGTCCTGGAGACGGGAGCGGGCAGCGACGACGACCTTCTCGCCGCTCTCAAGGACCTGCTGCCCGCCGACGACCGCTGGCGGCACCGGCACGGCAGCCCCGGTCACGGCCGGGACCACGTCCTCCCCGCGCTCGTGCCGCCGCACGCCACGCTGCCCGTGATCGGCGGCAGGCTGGAACTGGGCACGTGGCAGTCCGTCTGCCTGGTCGACACCAACCGCGACAACCCGCACCGCGGCGTGCGGCTGAGCTTCCTGGGCTGACGCCCCGGCCGCCTGGTCGCGCTCAGAGGTTGGCGCCGATGCGGCGCGCGGCGTCGACCGCGAGAAGGCCCAGTTCACGGGCCCGGTCCGCGTCGTAGCGCTGGATGGGGGCGGAGACGGCGATCGCGCCGAGGGGCCGCCCCTGGGGACCCGTCAGGGCCGCTCCGACAGCGCCGACCCCCGGGCGCCAGGCACGGTCGTTCGTCGCGTATCCGCGTGCCCGGACGGTGCGCAGGTCCTCCATGACGGCGTCCCGGTCCGCGGGGGTGGTCTCGGAGAAGCGCTCCAGCTCCCCGCTCAGCAGGCGTTCCACCTCGGCGTCCGGCAGCCGGGCGAGGATCGCGCGGCCGCTGCAGCTGGCGTGCATCGGCACGCGTACGCCGAGGCGCACCCAGGTGCGCACCGGCTCGTCGCTGTCCAGCCTGTCCACCACGACCAGATCCCGGTCGCCGTCGTAGCTGATCAGGTGGATGGTCTCGTGGGTCTCGTCGCGCAGCTCCTGCATGGTCGACAACGCCGCCTCACGCAGCCCCAGTTCGACCGAGGCGTGAATGCCGACCGACAGCGCCCGGCCGGTCAGCACCCACTGCGTCCTGTCCGAACGGGACGAGGTCAGCCAGCCGGCTTCCCGCAGGGTGACCAGACAGCGATGGACGGAACTTTTCGGAGTCCCCGTCGCCCTCGCGATCGCTGAGACCCCGACCGGTTGCAGCTCCGCAACTGTCTCCAGAACACGCAGAGTTGTGATGACCGTCCGCATGGCGTGACCGCTTGCCGACATCGACAGGTGCCCCCTCGCTCCGAACGCTGCGCCGATTGTGCCTGCACACCCCTTGACGTACGCCGAGCGCCGTCAGCAGGGTGTGTGCCACTGTACCGCCACGTGGTACGTGTTCCGCCTTGCGGAACACTCCACGGAACAAGGAGCGCTCCATGGACGTCGGACGGGCCTTGCTGTTCGTCCCCGGTGATCGGCCGGACCGGATCGCGAAGGCACTGGCCACCTCTGCCGACGCTGTCGCCGTCGACTTCGAGGACGCGGTCGGCGACGCCGAGAAGGCCTCCGCGCGCGCAGCCACCGCCGACGCGTTCAGTGGGCTCCCGGATGCGCCACGCCCGGCCGTGTACGTCCGCATCAACGATCTGGACACCTCGGAAGCGGAAGAGGATCTGGCCGCGGTCGCCTCGATGCTCACCGCCACGCGACTGGCCGGACTGATCGTCCCCAAGGCCGAGTCCTCGAAGGAGATCGGCTTGCTCCAGGGCGTCCTCACCACCGCTGAAAGGGCCGCCCGCATCGAGCCCGGCAGCCTGGCGCTCATCCCGATCATCGAGACCGCCCGCGGTGTGCTCGAAGCCGCCGCCACGGCAGCCGCGTCCCCGCGCGTCCGGACGCTCCTGTTCGGGACGCTCGACCTCGCCGGGGAACTCGGCGTCGAACCCACAGTGGAGGGGCGCGAGTTGCTGCATGCCCGCTCGCAGGTCGTGCTGGCGGCTCGGGCCGCCGGACTGGCGGGGCCCCTCGACGGCCCGTATCCCGCGCTTGACGACGAGGCGGGACTGATCCGCTCCAGCACGGCCGCCCGGGAACTGGGCTATACCGGCCGCGTCGTACTGCACCCGGCACAAGTGGGCCCGGTGCAGCGGCTGTTCGCACCGACGGACAGCGAACTCGTCCGTGCGCGGGAAGTGCTCGCCGCCTACGAGGAGGCGCAGAAGCAGGGCGTCGGCGCACTGCGGCTGCCCGACGGGACCTTCGTCGACCGCCCGGTGGTGAACCGCGCGGCGGCCCTCGTCGAGGAAGCGGCCCTGCACGCCGGCGACCGGGCGGAGGCGGCGCGATGACATCCGGGCGGCGGCTGCCGCTGGAGGGAATCACCGTCGTCGCACTCGAACAGGCCGTCGCGGCCCCCTACTCCACCCGTCAGCTCGCCGACCTCGGCGCACGGGTGATCAAGATCGAGCGGCCGGACGGCGGCGACTTCGCCCGGGGATACGACCACGCCGTGCGAGGCGGATCGAGCGCGTTCCTCTGGCTCAACCGCGGCAAGGAGTCAGTACAGCTCGACCTGAAGGACTCCGCGGACCGCGAGGACCTGGACCGCCTGCTGGAACGTGCCGACGTGATGGTCGCCAACCTCGCCCCCTCGGCGCTCGGGCGGCTCCGGCTCGACGCGGACACGCTGCGGGAACGCCACCCCGACCTCATCGTCTGCCTCATCTCCGGCTACGCGCCCGGCGGTCCGCTCGCGGAGAAGAAGGCGTACGACGCACTCATCCAGGCCGAGGCCGGAGTGATGTCGCTGACCGGCACACCCGGCGCACCGGCCAAGGTCGGCGTGTCCATCGCCGACATCGCGGCCGGCAGCCACGCCCTGAGCGGCGTCCTGGCCGCCATCCGGCACCGCGACCTGACCGGGGAGGCGCTGCCCGTCAGGGTCTCCCTCTTCGACGCCCTCACCGAGTGGATGGCGCACCCGCTCTACTACACGCTCCACGGCGGTTCCGCCCCGGTCCCGATGGGGACCTCGCACCCGGCGATCGCGCCCTACGGCGCCTTCACCGCGGCGGACGAGGCAGCGTTGCTGATCGCCGTCCAGAACGAGCGCGAATGGGTGCGGCTGTGCGCGGACGTGCTGGAGGCCCCCGGCCTCGCAGCCGACGAGCGCTTCCGCTCCAACCCCGACCGGGTGGCCAACCGCGCGGCCCTCGACGCGGCCCTCGGCGAGCGTTTCGCCGCCTACCCGTCGAGCACGCTGACCGAGCGTCTCGACGGCGCCGGCGTCGCCTGGGGCCGCATGACCGCGATGACCGACCTGGCCGCACACCCCGAACTCGCCCGCGACGACCGGTGGATGGACACCCCGACGGCTCAAGGGAGCGTACGCACGCTGCGCCCGCCGGGCATTCCGGGTGACCGGGCCGCCGAAGGCGGCGCCGTGCCGGCCCTCGGCCAGCACACCGCTTCCGTACTCGCCGAGATCCACGCCGCGGAGGGAGACCGATGACGATCCACACCGGCTGGCAGGGGCGCTACTACGAGGACTTCGTCGTCGGGGACGTCTTCGAGCACCCGCTGGGCCGCACCGTGACCACGACGGACAACGTCTGGTTCACGCTGCTCACGCAGAACACGGCGCCCTTGCACTTCGACCACGAGTACGCGCGCCGCACCGAGTTCGGCAAACCGCTCGTCAACTCCACCTTCACGCTGTCTCTCGTGGCCGGCCAGAGCGTCACGGACGTCTCCCAGAACGTCTTCGCCAACCTGGGCTGGGAGCGGATCACCCTGCCCAACCCGGTCTTCGAAGGCGACACCGTCCACTCCAGGTCGAGCGTCGTCGAGGCAAGGGAGTCGGCCTCCCGCCCGACGCTGGGCGTCGTCACCGTGCGCACCACCGGCTACAAGCAGACCGGCGAGGTCGTCATCGAGTTCACCAGGACGCTGCTGGTCTACAAGCGCGGCCACGGTCCGCGCCACGAGGGGGAAGCGAGTTGAGCACCGAACTGCGCCGCGATCTGCGCCAGTTGATCGACCGCATCTGCGGCGACTACCCGGACGCCTACTGGCGCGAGGTCGACGCCGAACGCCGCTACCCCGAGGAGTTCGTCGACGCGCTGACGGGCACGGGCTGTCTCGGCGCACTCGTACCGGAGACGTACGGCGGCCTCGGTCTCGGCATCGGCGACGCCTCCGTCATCCTCGAAGGGATCAACGCGAACGGCGGCAACGCGGGGCCCGTCCACGCGCAGCTGTACACCATGGGCTCCCTGCTGCGGCACGGCAGCGAGGAGCAGAAGGAGCGGTATCTGCCGTCGATCGCGTCCGGAGAGCTGCGACTGCAGGCGTTCGGGGTTACCGAACCGAGTGCCGGCACGGACACCACCAGCATCCGCACCACCGCGACGCGCACCGACGACGGCTACGTCGTCAACGGGCAGAAGGTCTTCATCTCCCGCGTCCAGCACTCCGACCTCATGTTGCTGCTGGCCCGCACGACGCCGCAGGAGAGCGCGGCGAAGAAGTCCGACGGCATCTCGCTGTTCCTGATCGACCTGCGCGAGGCGGAAGGCGTCGACCTGCGGCCCATCAGGACGATGGTCAACCACGAGACCAACGAGGTCTTCTTCGACAACGTCCACATCCCGGCCGACAGCCTGATCGGTGAAGAGGGGCGCGGCTTCCGCTACGTCCTGGACGGGATGAACGCGGAGCGCATCCTGATCGCCGCCGAATGCATCGGTGACGGCCGTTGGTTCGTCCGCAGGGCCGCGCAGTACGGCAGCGAGCGCGTCGTCTTCGACCGTCCCATCGGCCAGAACCAGGGCGTGCAGTTCCCCATCGCCAAGGCGCACGTGCACGTGGAGGCCGCGGACCTGATGCGCTGGCGCGCCTGCGACCTCTTCGACGAGGGCGAGGCCTGCGGGGCGGAGGCCAACATGGCCAAGCTGCTGGCGGCCGACGCCTCCTGGGAGGCCGCGAACGCCGCGCTGCAGACCCACGGCGGCTACGGCTTCGCCGCCGAGTACGACATCGAGCGGAAGTTCCGCGAGACGCGGCTCTACCAGGTCGCACCCGTCTCGACCAACCTCATCCTCTCCTACATCGGCCAGCACGTGCTGAAGATGCCGCGATCGTTCTGACCCGTCCACCGAACCGCCCACCGAACTGTCCACCGAACCGAGAAGAGGCGCCGCCGACATGCGTTCAGGCCCCGGCTACGGACTCGTCCTGTGCAGCCAGTTCACGTCCGACGACGACGTCGTGGCGCGCTTCGACGAGCAGTTGGAGCAGGTGCGCTTCGCACGCGACGCCGGCTTCTCCTCGGTGTGGGCGACCCAGCACTACCTGGCTGACCCCTTCCAGTACCTGCATCCTCTGGCGGTGCTCTCACGGATCGTGCCGGAGTCCGGCGACATGCGGATCGGAACGGCGATCACGCTGATGGCGCTCGGCAACCCCGTCGACCTGGCCGAGGAACTCGCCACCCTGGACATCATCAGCGGCGGGAGACTCACCGTCGGAGCCGGACTGGGCTACCGCGACGTGGAGTTCGACGCGTTCGGCGTCCCCCCGCAGGGCAGGCTCCGCCGCTTCCTCGACAACCTGGACGTGGTCCGGCGGCTGTGGACCGAGGACGAGGTGACCTTCAGCAACGACGCCGTGAAGCTGGAGGGCGTCCGCCCGGTCCTGCGCCCCGTCCAGCGTCCCCATCCGCCGCTCTGGCTGGCCGGCCACACCGATCAGGCCCTGCGGCGTACGGCGAGGATGGGCTTCCCGTGGATCGCCGCGGCCGCGCACGTGGACCGCGACTACCTGCATCAGCAGGTGGCGACGTACCGCGCCGCGTGTGCCGAATCCGGCGTGGACGAGCCCCGGATCCAGGTGCTTCAGGAGATCTACGTCGGCGAGAGCGAGGAGTCGGCGGTCGAGGACGTACGCGCCGCCTTGACGGTGAAGTACGACGCGTACCGGGCCTGGGGGCAGGACCAGGTGCTTCCCGCGTCGCAGAGCTTCGATGCGGAGTTCGACAAGCTGCGGCAGGGCCGGTTCATCCTCGGCGACGCGGCGAGCTGCCGAGCGCAGCTCGCCGATCTCATCCACCACGTCGCCCCCGAGAACATCCTGCTCCGCCCCCAGTGGCCCGGGATGCCGCACGAGCAGGTCATGGCCAGCTTGAAACGTCTGACGGACGAGGTACTGCAATGAACACAAGAGAGATCCGGCGGCGCAGTCTCCTCTCGGCTGCGGGATTCGGCCTGGTCGCCGCCGCCGCGCCCGCGTGCGCCCCGGCGAGCGCCGGACCGGAACGCAAGTCCACCGTGGCGACGTACATCCCCTCGTCCTACGGCGATCTGTATCCCGGCATCGAGAAGTTCGTCGACGTGACGACGGAACGAAGCGGCGGGCGGATGTCCCTGGAGATGTTCGACTCGGGCAGCCTCCTGGGCGCCGAGCAACTCCTTCCGGGACTGCTGAGCGGCGTCGCCGACGTGATCTTCCAGACGAGTTCCTACGTGTCCTCGACCTATCCCGTACTCGGCGCGATGGAACTGCCGTTCATCACGGAGGACTACGACAAGCTCCGTCGTGCCATCGCGCCCGGGCGCCCCCAGTACGAGCTGATCAACAAGAAGCTCGCACCGAAGGGCGTGCGCATCCTCGGCGGCATGCCGACGACGTTCGAGTACCTGTGGACCGTCGACAAGCCGATACGCAAACCGGAGGACGTGCGGGGTATGCGCCTGCGCGTCGCCGGTGAGATCGAGGGCGAGACCGTGAAGGCGCTCGGCGGAGCCCCCGTCACGATGGGCTCCGCGGAGGTCTACGAGGCGCTGGAACGCCGCACCATCGACGGGCTCGTGAGCTACATCGGCACCGTCGTCTCCCGCGACCTGCAGAAGATCGTCAGGTACGGCACCGCCGGGCACTTCGGCGCGTACACCGTCGACGCCTACTGCCGCAGCGACTGGTACGAGCAGCAGGACCCGACGGTGCGCAGGGCTCTGGACTCCGCCGGCCGGGCGCTCTACGAGGACGGCACCGACAACATGTACAAGGTCCACACCAAGGACTACCTCCCGAAGGTGGAAGCCGCAGGTGTGGAGCTCATCAGGCCCGACAAGGCCGGAATGGCGGCCTTCCGCAAGGCGATCGCTCCCGTGCACGGGCGCTGGAAGCAGCATCTCGGTGATCCCGCCACCGCGGAAGCGGCCGTCGAATCCATCCGGAAGGCATGAGGGGTCCGGCATGACTGCACTGAACACGATCCGCAAGTACGTGCTGGCGGCTGCCCTCGCGCTGGCCGTCGTGGCCATGGTGGTCGTCGGCCTGATGATGGCGACGATCACTTACGACGTCATCGTCCGCTTCACCTTCTCCGCGCCGACGGACTGGGCGTTCCCGCTCAACGCGGCCGGAGTTCTCACCTCGACGTCGCTGGCCGTCCCGTACCTGTACGCCAAGGGCCGGCACATCTCCATGGACCTGGTGCACCGGTCTCTGCCGGGCGGGGCACGCCGAGGGGCGGATCTCGTGACCGCGGCCGCCACGGCGTTCCTCGGCCTGGTCCTCACCGTCACCGCGTTCCGCTCGATGACGATCGCGATCGAGGGCGGGCTCACGGGATCCGGCACGTTCAGCATCCCCCTGTGGATTCCCGATGCCGTGCTGTTCGTCACCGGTGTCCTGCTGACCCTCGTGGCCGTGCTCTTCCCGCCGGGCGGCACGGACGACGGCCCGGCGGACGGCACTGAGCCCGGGACCGCCCCCGAACCCTCCCCCGAAGAGGCCACGGCCGGTCACGGCGACCGCGGGTCTTCCGCCGCCGGCGAAGGAGAGCAGAAGTCATGATGTCCGACGCCGGTATCGCGGCCCTCGCGGTCGTACTCCTCCTGCTCCTCATCGCCATGCGCGCGCCGATCTTCGTGGCGCTCGCCGTCGCCGGCATCGCGGGCCTGATCGGCCTCAACGGCCTGTCCGGCGTGGAGTTGATCCCCCTGTCGCTGGTGGCGCAGCTGCAGAACTACGCACTCGTCGCGGCGCCCCTGTACATCCTGCTCGGTGAGGTGCTCGCCGTCAGCGGCCTGGGCCGCGACCTGTTCGGCGCCGCCCACCGCTGGTTCAACAGGGTCCCCGCCGGCCTGGGCGCCTCGGCCATCGGCTCGTCCACCGTGTTCGGAGCGATGTCCGGAGTGAGCATCTCCTCGGTCGCGGTGATCGGCAGGATGGCGGTCCCGGAGATGCTCAGCCGCGGTTACCGCCCGTCGTTCGCGAGCGGCACGGTGACCGCCTCCGGCGCCCTGGCGATGCTCATCCCGCCGAGCCTGATGTTCATCCTGTACTCGTCGGTGACGGGCGTGAGCATCGCGTCGCTGTTCGCCGGCGGACTGATACCCGGCCTGCTGCTCGCCGCGTTCATGATCCTTTACGTGGTCCTGCGGGCGAAGACCGCACCGGCCAACGCACCTGTGTCGGAAGAGCGGTTCACCTGGCGGGAACGCTTCGTGGCGCTCGGGAAGATCTCGCCGGCGCTGGGGCTCGTCCTGCTGGTCCTCGGCTCGATCTACACCGGACTCGCGACACCGACGGAGGCCGCGGCCGTCGGCGCTCTGGCCGCGTTCGCCGTGACCGGATGGGTCTACCGCAAGCTGGGCTGGGCCAACCTCAAGACCATCTTCTCCTCCACCGCGCACGTGAGCGCGTCGGTGCTGGCGATCGTCGGTGCGGCGTTCATCTTCACGCAGATGCTCGTGGCGGCGCGCATCCCGGACGCGGTCTCCAGCTTCGTGGTGGGCCTGGAGGTCTCGCGCTATCTGGTGATCGCAGCGATCATGATCGTGCTCGTACTGCTCGGGTGCCTCGTCGACGCCGCGTCGCTGCTGCTCGTCGTGACACCGATCCTGGTGCCCGCGATCGAAGGACTGGGCTTCGACCCCCTGTGGTTCGGCGTGCTGCTCGTGGTCAACCTGGAGATGGCGGTGATCACGCCACCGGTGGGCCTGAACCTCTACACCATGAAATCCGTGGTGCCCGAGCTGGACCTCGCCGACATCTTCCGCGGCGTCATCCCCTACCTGGCCATCGAAGCCGCGATGCTGGCCCTGGTCACCGCCGTACCCGAACTGGCCACCTGGCTCCCGGAGGTCCTCCAGTGATCGCTGCTCTGGCGGACTGGGCCGCCGAGTTCGAGCCGGACGAGGCGGACGAGGCCCTCGCCCGCAGATCGCTGATGGACACGGTCGCCGTCACCCTGGCCGCGGCCGACGACCCGGTCGTGGAACTGACGGCTGATCTGCCGGAGGCCCTTCGCTGGGCCGCGGTCGGGCATGTGCTGGACTTCGACGACGTGCACCTGCCGTCCACGTCGCACATCAGCGTCGTCTGCGCGTCCGCGACGCTCGCCACCGGAGGCGGCCCGCGCGCCTACCTCGCCGCGGCCGGAGTGATGGCGCGGCTCGGAACGGCCCTGGGCTGGAGCCACTACAGCAGCGGCTGGCACACCACCTGCACGGCCGGAGCACCGGCCGCCGCGGTCGCGGCGGGGCTCTCCCTCGGCCTGGACGCCGAAGGGCTCAAGCGGGAGATGGCGCTCGCGGTGCCGGGGGCGGGCGGCGTGCAGCGCGCGTTCGGCACCTCCGGCAAGTGCCTCCAGGTGGGGTTCGCGACCGAGGCCGGAGTACGCGCGGCGCGGCTCGCCGCGGCAGGCGCGTCCGCCGAACCCGCGGCACTGGACCAGTGGTTCGAGCTGGTGGGAGGCGCCGGTGACCCCGACCTCTCCGGTCCCGCCGTGCCGGACGGACTGGCCGTCAAACTGCATCCCTGCTGCTACGCGATGCAGCGGCCCATCAGCGCCGCGCGCACACTGCCGTGGGACGGGAAGGACCCCGGCGACGTCACCCGGATCGTCGTCACCACACCCGAAGTCGGCATGCAGCCGCTGATCCACCACCGTCCCCGTACCGGGCTGGAGGCGAAGTTCAGCATGGAGTACGCGGTCGCCACCGCCCTCCTCGACGGCTTCCCCGGTCTCGCCGACTTCACCGACGCCGCCGCCGTACGACAGCACGCGCAGCACCTGATCGAGCGGACGGAAGTACGTGTCACCCCCGGCGGGGAGAGCCTCATGGCGGGGGAGACGCACATCCAGCTGGAAACGGCGGACGGTTCGCAGGCCGAGGCCGCGCTGGACCTCCCGCAGGGGCATCCCCAGCGGCCGCCGAGCGACGCCGAACTGGCCGCGAAGGTCGCGTCCTGCGTGGGTGAGCAGCGCAGCCGGGAGGTCATGGATCTGACCTGGGAGAAGGCTCCGGGCCTGCTCCGGAGGAGCTTCCCGGGCTCCTCCCGGTGATCCAGCCGAACACCTGCCCGGCGTCGAACTCGCTCTGGCCGCCCGCGAAGAGCAGACCGGCGGAGGCGAACGCCGGGTCCGAGGCGGTCCCCTGCACATAGGGGACGGCCACGCACCGCATGCCCGCGCGGCGTGCCGCTTCCGCACCCGGCGGAGCGTCCTCCAGCACGACGCAGCCAGCAGGACGCGCGCCGAGCCGTCGTGCCGCCTCCAAGAAGACGTGCGGCTCGGGCTTGCCGTGGGCGACCTCCTCCGCCGAGACCTGGACGGGCAACAGCTCGGCCAGGCCCACGCAGTTCAGTACGGCCTCGATGGCCCGCCTCGAGGATCCCGAGGCCACCGCCATCGGATATCCGGCGGCGTGCAGTCGCCGCACCAGGCTCCGCATGCCGGGGAAGACCTGCGTGGAGCGGCCGGCCAGTTCGAGGTAGGCGCGGTTCTTCTCCTCCAGCAGCTGCTCGACGGGGGCGTCGATGCGGTGCTCCGCGCGCAGCGTCTCCATCGTCTCCCGCGTGCCGATGCCGATGAACCGCGTGTGCTCCCGCCATGTGAAGTCCGGTACGCCGTGGGCCGCCAGCACGCGCCGTCCCGCCTCGTAGTAGTGGGGCTCGCTGTCGACGAGGGTGCCGTCGAGGTCGAAGATCACAGCTGTCACGGGGGAGTCGTCCATGGTCCCAGGGTGCCAAGTCACGCCTGCTGGCGCGCATCTGTCGCTGTGATCGAGAACGCCCCGCGCCCATACGGCCGCTGCTACGGTCCAATCAAGATCGCGAGACGGTTCCCGCCGGTCATGGCGCCGGCAAGGCGAAGGAGCAGGCATGAGTGACGTGGCCGGACAGTGGGCGGACAGGGCGTACATCGGATCCTTCACCTCGGCCGGCGGCCGCGGCATCACCACGGCCTCGGTCGACGCGGCCAGCGGCGCGCTGACCGAGCTGCACCACACCGACAACGACGTGCCCGACCCCTCCTACCTCACGCTGACGGAGGGCCCCGGGGGGAGATACAGACCCGGCGGCCATCTCTACGCGGTCAGCGAGAGAGACATCGGCGGCGCCGCCGCCTTCTCCCTCGACGACCGTGACCGGCCCGTTCTGATGGGCGACCCCACACCGGTGCGGGGCGGCGGGCCCACCCATCTGACGATCGCGGTCGGCCACCTCATCACCGCCAACTACGGCTCCGGCAGCATCAGCGCGCTGCCCGTACGCGCCGACGGCACACTCGGAAGCCGGGCCTCGGTGCACGTGCACACCGGCCACGGGCCCGAGAAGGCCCGGCAGGAGGGGCCGCACGCCCATGCGGTCGTCCCCGACCCGTCCGGGCGGTGGCTGCTGTCCGTCGACCTGGGTACGGACTCGGTGTGGGTCTACGACCTGCGTGACGCGTGCCCCGAGGGGGAGCCGCTGCCGCAGACGGAGGCCGTGCTGCGGCCCGGGACCGGGCCCCGGCATCTCGCCTTCCACCCCGACGGCACCCACGCCTACGTCATCAACGAGCTCGAATCGACCGTCACGGTGTGCAGTTGGGACGCGGGGACGGGCACGCTGGAGGCCCTCGGCGAGACCCGCACCGTGCCGGAGAACTCCACGCAGGAGCGCAACCACCCCTCGGAGCTGGTGATCTCCGGAGACGGCCGGTTCGCCTGGGCCGCCAACCGCGGCCACGACAGCATCGCGGTGCTCGCCCTCGCCGCCGACGGCGACTCGATGGAGCTGACCGGCACGGTCCCCTGCGGCGGCCACTGGCCCCGGGACCTGGCCCTGCACCCGTCCGGCCGGTGGCTCTACGCCGCCAACGAACGTTCCGGCGACGTCACTTGGTTCGACATCGACCAGGTCTCCGGGACCCCCCACCGCTCGGGCGCCCTCAGCGCACCCGCAGCCAGCTGCGTGATCTTCGGCTGACGGGCACCTCGTTCACCGAGGCGGCGGCCTCCCCGTCCGGGAAAGCACCGGCACGGCAGCGAAGAGGCGGCGTCCCGTCCTCCCCGACTGGCCACCGCCTCCGCTCCGGACCGGCACTCAAGCCGGCCGTCCTCTGCCCCCTGGCGCGTGCCGTCAGCGCGCCGCCATGCCCTGAGGCGACTGCTGCTGGGCGATACCGAGTTTGGCCGCGTACGTGGACGCCACCAGCTTGCCCACCGCGGGATAGGCACCCAGCGGTTCGGCGACCGCGCAGCCCGCCTCCGCCGCGGCGGCGTCCAGCAGCCCCTCGGAGACCTCCGGACCGATGAGACAGGGCGCGACGGCCAGCTGTGTGGACCCCGACTCGCGCAGCTGCTCGGCGATGCGTGCGACGGCGCCCTCCTCGTCCAGGCCGGCGGCGAGGACGGGGACGGCGAGGCGCGCGGCCAGCAGCATGCCGGTGATCCCGGCCGCCTGCACCGCCTCCTCCCCGCCGACGGTCGCGAGGATTATGCCGTCCGCGGCGGTCGCCACGGTGAAGAGCCGTGCGCGGTCGGCGCGTGCGAGACCGGCCTCGGAGAGCTTCACGTGCACGCCTTCGGCGAGCAGCGGGTGCGGGCCCAGCACATCGGTGAGTTCCGCTCCCGTGCCGCTGGAGAGCACCGCCTGCCGTATCTGCCGCATGCGGGCGGCGTCCGGGCCGGCGAGCAGCGGGATGACCACGGCGACCAGACGTTCCTCGGCCGCCGACTGGGCGTCCGCCGCAGCGGCGGCAGTGGCCTCCTCCGACGCCTCGCCGTCCTCGGACGCCTCGATGGCGGCCAGTTCGGCAGCGCGTACCGCGGCGGCCTGCTGTTCGGCGGCGGCCTGCGAGAGGACTCCGTCCAGCGTCGGGAATTCCTCGCCGTCACCCTCCACGTAACCGATGCGCGCATCCATGCCGGGAAGCTCCGAGCGGGCGATGCTCAGGATCTCCTCGGCGAGGCTGCGGATGGTGCCGGACGGCGTGCCGGGCACGGCAAGTACCAGCGCAGGGGCGTTCTCAGGTGCGACGACGGGCTCCGGCTTGCGGTGTCGTCCGGGCCTGCGTGGACGTGGCATTCGTACTGGCAGGCCGTTGTCCGGGTCAGTGGGGGAGCTCATGCGCCCGCATGTTAACCCCTTGCGGGGCCCCTCCGTTCGGGCGGGGGAGAGTCAACGGGTATGCCCGATTCGTCCCTCGGGGGAATTGTGGGCGTTTAACAGTCTTTCTTCAACTGAGTGACAGCAGTGCGGAATCCTCCGGCAACCGCAGCCCGCCCGAAGCCAGCCGGGCGGCGATGAGCAGCGCGCCGTCCAGCGGATCGCCCGCGGGGTCCAGGATGCTCGCCAGCGGCAGCCGGTCCGCCAGCCGGCTCATGAGCGGCTCCAGAAGCGGCCGGCCGAGGCGGAAGAGGCCACCCGTCAGAGCGACGGAGGCCGGCTCCTGTGAGGGGCACACGGCCGCCGCCGCGGTGGCGATCTCCTCCGCCGCGCATTGCAGGATTCCGTCCGCTACGGGGTCGTCCCCGGCGCAGCGCGCGACCTCGGGCGCGAACGACGCGAGAACCGCCGGCCGGTCCGTACGCGGATACAGAGAGCCGGGCAGCCCGCTCAACGGCGCCCCGAAGACCGCCTCCGCGCGCTCCTGGAGGGCCGCCGAGCCGCCGGCCCGGCCGTCGTACGCGCGCATGGCGGCCTGGAGCCCGGCCTGCCCGATCCAGGCTCCGCCCCCGCAGTCGCCCAGGAGATGCCCCCAACCGTCGGCGCGGCGCCAGGAGTTGAGATCCGTGCCCATGGCGATCAGGCCGGTGCCGCCGGCGACGACGGCTCCGGGCAGCTCGCCGAGGGCTCCCGCGTACGCGGTCACGGCGTCGGCGGCCAGTGCGATGTGGCGTACGCCGAACTCCCGTCTCAGGGCCGACGGCAGCTCGGCGCGCAACTGCCCCCCGAGGGTGGCCATTCCGGCGGCACCGACGCACACCGCGCTCAGGCCTCCGGCCTCGCCAGGAGCTTCGGCGATGTCCTGTGCGCCGTTCCGGGCGGATGCCTCCGCGGCCTCGGCGAGCAGTTCACGGGCGGCAGGCACGAGTTGGTCCAGCATGTGTCCGGCGTCGATGCCCCCGGGGCCCGTACGGACCGGCTCCGCCGACGTGCGTGCGCCCACCGCCCGAGGCGGGGATCCCCGTCGGACCACGGCCAGGGTGATGCGCAGCCCCGACCCGCCGGAGTCGGCACCGAGCACCAGGGCCCCAGGTCCGTCACCCCCGCGCGGGGCCGGGTCCACGGCCTCGCCTGACACCGGCCCCGGCTCGCTCACGGGAGCCGCCAGTCCACCGGCTCGGCTCCCTGCTGGGCCAGCAGGTCGTTGACGCGGCTGAAGGGACGCGAGCCGAAGAACCCGCGGTCCGCCGACATGGGGGAGGGGTGGGAGGACTCGACCACGGGCCGACTGCCCAGCAGCGGGCGGAGGTTGCGGGCGTCGCGCCCCCACAGAACGGAGACCATCGGCCGCTCCCGCTCGACGAGAGCCCGGATGGCCTGTTCCGTGACCTCTTCCCAGCCCTTCCCGCGATGAGCCGCAGGCTGGCGGGGCGCCGTGGTCAGCGCCCTGTTGAGCAGCAGCACACCCTGCCGGGTCCACGGAGTCAGATCGCCGTTCGAGGGGCGCGGGAGACCGAGGTCGCTGTGCATCTCCCGGAAGATGTTCTCCAGGCTGCCCGGCAGCGGCCGTACCTCCGGGGCGACCGAAAACGAAAGGCCGACGGCGTGACCCGGGGTCGGGTACGGGTCCTGCCCGACGATGAGGACCCGCACCTCGTCGAAGGGCTGCTGAAAGGCACGCAGGACGTTCGCGCCCGAGGGGAGGTACGTTCTGCCCGCTGCGATCTCCGCGCGCAGGAACTCGCCCATGAAGGCGACCTTTTCAGCGACCGGTTCCAGCGCCTTGGCCCAGCCCGGTTCGACGATCTCGTTCAACGGTCGTGCAGCCACGGGCGGTTACTCTACTGGCTCCGCGAGGCTGCTCCGGGCCCGTACGCGCCACTCAGTCGATCACCGCCGCGCGCACGCACAGCACGTCCGGCAGATGGTCGGCCAACTGCTGCCAGCTCTCCCCCTCGTCCGCGCTGGCGAAGACCTCGCCGTTGCGATTGCCGAAGTAGATGCCCGCGGGATCCGCCGCGTCGGCACACATGGCGTCACGCAGCACCGGACCGAAGTGGGCGCTCTCCGGCAGGCCCGTGCCCATCTCCTGCCAGCTCGCTCCCGCGTCGTCCGTGCGGTAGACGCGGCAGCGCCGCTGCGCCGGGACGCGGTCGGAGTCGGCGTTGAGCGGGAAGATGTACGCGACGCCTCCGCGGCGGGGGTGCGTGACCACGGGGAAGCCGAAGTCCGAGGGCAGGCTGTCTCCGATGGACGTCCAGCTCGTCCCGGCGTCGTCGCTGCGGTAGACGCCCCAGTGGTTCTGGAGGTAGAGCCGGTCCGGGTCGGCGGCGTCCCGCGCGACCTTGTGCACGCACTGCCCGTAGTCGGGGAAGCGCTGGTTCTCCGGAAGGAAGACCGCTTCGACACCGCGGTTGCAGGGCTCCCAGCTCTTGCCGCCGTCCCCGGTGCGGTACGCGCCGCCCGTGGAGACCGCGACGGTGACCCGGCGCGCGTCCCTCGGGTCGACCAGGATGGTGTGAAGGCCCAGGCCGCCGCCTCCGGGCACCCAGTCCTTGCGGGAGGGGTGCTCCCACAGCCCGCGCATGAGGTCGAAGCTTACGCCGCCGTCCTCCGATTTGAAGAGCGCACCGGGCTCGGTGCCCGCGTAGACCACGTCCGGCTCGTCGGCTCCACCCGGCTCCAGCTGCCAGACCCGCTCCAGCGAACTCTCCGTGTCCTGCGGGAACTTCACCGCCGGCTCGGGCGGCTCCGTCCACGTGGCGCCCAGGTCGTCGGAGTGGAAGACCGACGGGCCCCAGTGTGAGCTGTCGCCGCCGACGAGCACCCTCGGCCCGGACGCACGCCGGGTGTCGAACGCGACCGAGTAGACCGCCTGGGCGTTGAAGTGCGGCCCTTCGAACTTCCAGTCGGCCGCGTGCCGTCTCTCCGCCGCCTTCCGGGCAAGGAACAGCCCTTTCCTTGTACCTACCGCGAGCACTACGTCTGTCATGCCTGATCCCGCCTCCGTGACGCCGTTGTCTGAGGTACGGATCAGTCTGCACCCGGCCGCCGACAATGACTCCGCACCGGACATCGGTGCAGGTCGGAGAGTGCGCCGTGCATCTCTCGGAGGGTGGCCGCAAACGCTGCCGGTCCCCGCCCCTCACGCCTCCGGCGCGGGCTGGACGTGGACGAGCTGCTCCTCCAGGCGACGGGCGGGCAGCTGCCGTACGAGGACGGGTGAGACCGCTTCCGGCGGGGAGCCCAACTCCCAGTCCAGCCCGTACCGGTCGAAGAGCTCGGCACGAAGCCGGGCCATCGGCATCGGCGCACCCGGCAGCAGCACGGCGACGACGGCACCCATCAACAGCGCGCGCAGCAGCGGATAGTCGGCGTGCGGGTCGGACGAGCCGTAGCGCTGCACCGTCTCCAGCAGCAAGATCGCCAGACGCTGCTGCTCAGGACACTGGACGAACCCTTCCTGCTGAAGGATCCCTGCCATGTGGGCCCTCATCAGCACGGGACGGTCGACTGCCAGGCCGAGGATCGCGTCGATGGCGCGTGCGAGCGACTCGGAGCCGGCCTGCGCGCCCTCCGGCGCGGGACGGCGCTCCAGGGCCTCCTCCAACGTGAGGTGCATCAGCCGGTGCACAGCCGACTGGAAGAGCTGCCTCTTGCCGGGGAAGTAGTAGGAGATCAGGCCGCGTGCCGAACCTGCACGGTCGGCGATGTCACCCAGCGTGGTCGCCTCGAAGCCGCGCTCGCCGACGAGATCGACGGTCGCCTGGAGCAGGCGATCGCGTGAGCGTCTGCGCAATTCTTCATTGACCGATGCGCTCCGAGGGGACATCCTGTTAGCTCCTGGGTTGACTGGCTCACAGCCAATATACTCAGCATGACTTCGGACGCAGCCCCGACCAGGCGGCGCCCGGTGCGGCCACCGGTATTGGGCGACACGGGGGATCGCCCAATACCGGTATTTACACGGGTGCTTCCACCCCAACATGTCCGTGCGCTGCCGTGTCGGTGATCTGAAGCGAGATCGGTCACAGCTCCCCGTAAGAGCTTCCGGGGAGATCGACCGCAGTTCCGCCCGTCGGCTGCGACTGCTGAACAGGCCTGCTCAGGCCCCCGGGGAGACGTTCGGTTCACGGCCCCTTACTGCCCGTCCGGCGCCTCAGTCACGCCCCTTCGCTCCGTCTCCACGCCCCTCCAGCAGCCCGGCCGTCCCGATGTGCCTCACCGCCGTCGCGGACGTGCCCCGAAGAGAGGTGAACACCGAGCTCAGGCGGCCCCGTTGCGCCCCGAACCAGTTCGCGCCGTGCTCGTAGAGCCGCTGCCCTTGATGGGTGACCCGCAGGATTCCACCCACCGAGCCGAAGACGGGGGCGATCACACGCCAGCGGCCTCCGACTCCGGCTCGCACGGCATTGGCGGCAACCGCCGCGCCACGCGTGACCGTCAGTCTCATCGGCGGCGTGTGCATCTCGCCGTCGAAGGTCTCCCGGGAGACCTGGCACGCGTGGAGGAGGCGCTGCGCCGTGGCCAGCACCGCAGCGGGATCCCGGGGCGCGGGGTCCGCTGCCCCCTGCATGTCGAGAAAGGTCTCCAGCTCCTCGCCGGAGGCGTGATCGCGGTCCCTGTCCTGCACGGCCTGCCTCGCGACGAAGCACAGCTCCTCGAGGGCGATGCGCGCCTGCAGCCCCTTGGCCACCCACCGGGAGGCCTTGAGCGTCGCTGGGGGAGGCGTCGAGTTCGAGGCGACGCCTTCCAGTTCGTCCGCCACCTCAGCGGGGACGGGTTCGCCGACGATCTCCTGCAGGCCCGCGGTGAGGTGTTCCAGAAATGCCGCCCGCTCCTTCTCACCCGAAGGGGCGAGCTGTGCCAGACGCCTGGGGGAGAGCAGGAGGTGGACGAGCCAGCCCGCACCGTCGAGACGTCCCCACATCCAGTCGTTCGCGCGCCACGAACTCTTGTAGAAGGCCCCGAAGTTGTGGACCTGGCGGCCGGTGAGCTTCTCGCTCGGCAGGCTGCGCGGATCGAGGTCGGTGCGCGTCTCGGCGCTCATCTGGACGAGTTCGACGATCTGCCGGGCCGCCGGCTCCTGCGGATACATGACCTGCTGCGCGGCCTGGAGATCGAACAGACGCCGGGCCACGTGCCTCACCGCGGCGTCCCTCGGTGTGCCTTCCGGTTCCGGACCGCTCAAGTGGGTCAGGACCGCTTCGAGAGGATCTCCGTCGTCGGAGGAGAGCAGGTTCCGCAACAGTTCGCGGGCCTCCACCACCACTGTCGCGAGCTGCTCCCAGGCGGTGCTGAGTCCGGTGCGGGCGGAGGCGGCGGGCACGAGGGAGCGAACGGCCTGCTGCCACGCGTCGCTGCCGGTCAGCCTGGCGACGGTGTCCATGGGCAGCGGCCCGCTGCCGGGAAGCGAGGCGATCAGATCCCGCGACAGACGTGGCTTCGCCGGCACGGACGCCGCGTGGCCCGCCGCCGCATGTGCCTGCTCCACGAAGCCGCCCAGGGCCACACGAGCGGTCGGATCGGAGCGGGTGGCCTCGAAGCCGCCGCGGAGCAGTCTCAGCACCGTCGCCTTGGCTCCGTCGAACGCCGGCCGGCCGAAGCGGGCCAACTCGCCGAAGAGTGCGCCGTCCCCGGCGGGCGAAGCCGGCAGTTCCTCCTTGATCAGCGATGCCGCCGCCTCGGTGAGGTCCTCGTGATCCGTGCCGAATCCGGCGGGCCTGCCGTCCGCAGCTCTGCGACCGGTCGCGACAAGCTGCCGCAGTGTCTCGTTCGCTGCTGTACGGGCCAGCCCACAAGCATGAAGGTCGCGGTATTCGGTGAGCAGGCCGCCCGCACCCAGGTCGCCCCGCGCCCCGGCCAGCGCGGCCAGGCGGCTCTCGGAGTTCTCCCGGGAGCGGGCCTGGGCGTTGTGGGCGAGTACGGCCTTCAGCTCGGAGGTGATGCTCTGTGACCGCACGGCGGCCACATCGGCGAGCAGAGCCGCTCCCAGGGCCGGGACGTCCTCCTGCAGGCGGACGGGAGTCTCCTCGGCCTTGCCGGGGAAGGGCACGACGTACGCGAGGACCCTGCGCACCTCGCTGCTCGCTCCGCGCTCGAAGACGGCCTCCAGCGCCGGACCCAGCGGACGGTTCGCCAACAGACCGCCGTCCGCGCAGAACTGGGTTCTCAGACCGGGGCCCACATGGGGAGCCATGTCCGGGTGCCCGTCCGTGCCGGGCTCGCCGACCGGAACGAACGCCGGCTCGAAGGCCCCTGGGAAGGAGGCGCTGCTGCGCGCGGCGAGCGCGAGTGCGTCCACGACGCCGGGGGAGTCCAGCTGCTCGGCGGTGAAGGAGAACAGGCCCCGATGAGCGGTGTCGTGGATCGCGGTGCCGTAGTCGTCCGTGAAGGTGATCTCCTCGCCGTCGAGGAGGGTGGTCGTGATGAACACACGGGTGGGGTCCTCGTCCGCCCCGATGCGCGGTTCGGCGTCCCCGACGAGTTCGGCGAGTGCCTCCCGGAGTCCGTCGAGCAGGACGTCGTCGCCCAGGAGCAGTGACGGCGGTGCCGACTCCGACGGGTCACGCAGCAGCAGGTCGAGAGCGCCCTGTTCGAGCCAGAGGTCACGCAGCATCCCGAGATCCCGGTGCCGTACGTTCGCCGCCCCCAGGAGTGCGGCGTTGATGCCGCCGGCACTCGTGCCGGACAGCACGTCGATGCTGAAGTCCAGTTCCAGCAGGTCGAGCAGCTTCCCGTACTTCTCCCTCACCTGCTTGTCCGCCGCGGCTTCCGGCGCCGCGAACACCTCCGGCCGGCTCGCCGCAGCGAGGAGGTTCATCTCCCGTGCGACGCCGCCCATCCACACCGACAGGCTGACCCCGCCTGTGAATGTCGCGGCCACCCTCACTTCCGCTCTCGCCCTGCCCCCGCGGGCCCTCGCTTCATCCGTCGCATCCATGCGCCCATGGGACCGCCGGACGGAGCCGAGCCGCCCGCTCGGCACGCGCAACGCGGCAAGGTTCCGTCAATTGCCCCACGTCCCGGAGGTGCGGTCCGCCGAGCGGGCTCTCCCGGCGCCCCGACGGCCGAACTGGCGCTTCCCGAACCGTTGTTGCGTGCTCGACCGTTCAATAGAATGGTGAACGATCGTGGTGAGAACGCCGTGTCCGAAAGGGGCGGCCTCCTTCTCCCGTCGTACGGCACCGATTCAGCAGCTCACTAGGAGAGCTCATGCCGTTAGCGGTGGTCTCGCTCATCTGGGACGCGGGAAAGTCCTCCGGTCCGCAGGACGTGAAGTACGACGAGGACGGCTACCACCTCGTCCGCTTCCCCTACGACGGGGAGTCCTACGACCCCTGGAAGATGCACGACCCGGCCAACGGCGGCGGTGATCCGGAGGATTTCCCCCACCCCCGCTCGGGGCTCATCCTTCCCAGCCATGAGGGCTGGGGCGTCGTCTCCGCGATGGTCCACTGGGCGAAGGACGGCGACCCCCACGAGTACCGCGCCCGCTTCGTGCGCGACCCACTCGGTGACGGCTACGACTCGACGGCGACGACCGACGCGGCTGAGACGGGCGGCGGCCAGTACAAGTCCTACATGTGGCAGTTCTTCGTCCACCGCGACGTACCCGTCGGTCTGAAGATCTCCGCCCGCGGCAAGGACGACGCCAAGATCGCCACACCCATCGTGCACGCCCAGCTCAAGCTCGCCATCCACACGGACGTGATCAAGCCGTAGAGCTCGGCGCGGACGGGAGGCCGGGCGGGGGCACCGGTCAGCGTGCGGACGGCAACAGCCCGGGCAGGCGGATCTCGCGCCGGGTGACGGCGTCGCCGGACCGTGCCTTACTGCCCCGGCCGTTCAGCCGGCCAGCGCCAGGACCGGCCGCAGACCGTCCGGGCGTTCGCCGGGCGGGAGATGACGCACCAGATGGACGGCACAGCCGATCTCTGCGGCACCCGAGTCGGCCCGCTCCTCGTCACCGACCATCAGTACGTCCTGCGGCGCCAGGCCCAGGGCCGCGCAGCCGGCCAGGAAGAGCCGGGGGTCGGGCTTCTGGACGCCGTGTTCGTAGGAGAGCACGTAGTCCCGCACGTACGGCGCGAGCCCGTGCTCACGGAAGACGGGCCGCAGGTCCCAGCCGATGTTGCTGACCACGGCGACCGGCACTCCCCGCTGCGCGAGCGTGCTCAGCACCTCGGCGGTGTCGGGGTAGGGCTGCCAGGCGTCGGGCTTCCTGGAGCGCTCGTACAGCGCGTCGTAGAGGTCCGAATGAGGCAGCGGGACCTGCCGTGCGAGCCCCGTGAAGGCGGCGCGGTGCTTGGCGGCGTCCTCGTCCCGTTGCTCCCACAGCAGCCGCAGCTCCTGCGGTACTGACTGCGGGGACGCCCCGCCCGGCTGCGCCCCCGCCGACTCCAGCCGGTGGGCCAGGGCGGCACTCTCCTCCGCCGGTACGGCGATCCCGGTCTCCGCCATCGCCGCGCGCAGCCACCGCAGCGTCGGCTCCACGCGCAGCAGCGTTCCGGAGAAGTCGAAGAGCACACCCTTGGCCGTCATACGTCCTCCCTTGCCGTGTCCCCGGTGTTGGTACGGCGCGCCGGCCAAGTCCCTCTGTTCACCGCCGTGTTCCACAGGCCGACGGCCATCGCCGCCAGTGACACCCCCAGCAGTGCCCCCACGATCGTGTCGGACAGCCAGTGCACGCCGAGCACGATCCGCGTCAGGCACACGCCGGGGACCGACAGGACGGCGAGGACAAGCACCGTTCCCTTCACGGGAGTTGCGGCCCCCGAGCGCAGGACCAGCCAGGCGACCAGGGTGCAGGTGACCGCGGCCGTCATCGCATGGCCCGAGGGCATCGCTGCGAAGTGCGCCGAGTCGACCGGCTGATGCCACTCGGGACGTTCGCGGTCGATCAGAACCTTCAGCCCCTGCTGAACTCCCGTGCACACGGCGGAAGTCGCCACGCACCACAGGGCGAGCAGGCCGTCGCCGCGCAGCCACAGCCACACGGCGGCCGCCGCGATCACGAGCCGCATGGTCACCGTGTCCCATACCCAGTCGGACAGAACGCGGTTGACCTCGGTCCAGTCCGGGTGAGCGAGGGCCCCCGCGTGCGTCCAGTCGGCCAAGGCCCGGTCCGCATCCAGCAGCGGGTGCCAGTTGAGAGCGACCATGACGACGAGGGCGAAGGCGGCGACGCTCAGACCCAGCGCCGTCCACAGCCATGGCGCGGCGGGCACGGGGGAGTTCGTCGACGCGGAGTGAGCGTGGGGCTTTCCGTACATGGGTCGATCTTCACCCGGGGGAGACGTCGGCGGCTATCGAAGCGCGGAGAGTCCGGGGACGAAAGCCACCAGCAGGGGCACGGCGGGGACCAGCGCGGCGAGCGCTGTCATACGCAGACGGCGGCTCACCGGCAGCCTAGGTGTGCCGGTCAGCAGCCGGTGCACCCGGTGCGGCACCTGGGCGAGAGGGGTGGGACAGGGGCCGAACACCCCGCTGTCCTCGTTGAGTTCCACCAGCGCGAGGGCGATGGTCAGCCTGCCGAAGCGCCGCGAGGCCGTGTCGTCGGCCGCCATCTCGATGAGCGTGTGCACCTGGTCGCGGAACGCGGCGAAGACCGGAACGCGCGGGAAGCCCGTCGCCAGCGCCGAGGAGCAGTGCAGCAGCCAGTCGTGCCGGGCACGTGCGTGACCCTGCTCGTGCTCCAGGATCGCGTCCAGCTGCCGCCCACGCAGCCTGCGCAGCGCGGCAGTCGTGACGACCAGCCGGGGTGCGCTGCCGGGCATCCACCACGCGTCGGGCTTCCTGCCCTCCAGCACGACCAGCCGCTCACCCTCGTGGGGTTCCTCACCGGGCAGCCGCGGAGCTCGCAGGCGCAGTTCGTCCCGGCGGCGCTGCCGGCGTGCGCGTGCCTCGTGGACCTCGCGCAGCAGCATGGCGCCCGTCCACGCGCCGCCGCAGGCCAGCAGGACGGCGAGTGATCCGGCCCACGGGCCGTACGACCCGAAGCCGTACGCCTCCTCGACGCCGTTCGGTGCCGGTGCGAAGACCTGCCCCCGTACGACCTGCCATGAGGCGGCGGCCGAGAGTGCCATGGCGAGCGTGCAGCACAGCAGCACGGCGGCTACCACGCACTGCCACACCCACAGCCCGAGAACCGGTTCGCGTTCCGGCCATGACGAGCGAGCCAGTACGCGGGGTGCCACAGCGGCGGCCAGTCCGGCCAGGACGAGCAGTGCCAGCGCGACCATCATGGGCCCCACACTATGAGCCGCCCGCCGCAGGACGGTACGTCCGCCCATGAAGAAGTGACGGATGCCTCACAGCATCAGCAGCATCGGGAACCGGTCGCCGGGCTCCAGACCGTCAACTCTGATGAGTTCGCGTACCTGCT
>NZ_JACBXA010000350.1 GCF_013870515.1 Streptomyces albidus (ex Kaewkla and Franco 2022)
ACCGGGGCCGTCCCTCCGGTGTCGGCCGCGTTCGTGCCCCAGGTCAGGGGCTCTCCGCGGCGCTCCACGCCCTCGGCTTCCGAGGAGAGGCGTGCGGCTGTGGAAACGCCGGACACGGTGGCGGGACGGGAGGCGGGCGCCCCGAGCTCCACACGGAAGCTCGCGTGGGTGACGACGACCGCTGCGGGATCGGAGAGGACCTTGACCGAGCTCAGGACAGGTTCATCGTCGAAGAAACCGCTCGGGTCTCTCGTCGGGGTGTCCCCAGGAGGCCGGCCCGAGGGGTCGGGCGGGCGGGGTGTTCTGGTGTCCACACTCATCTAACCGAGTGACGGACGCTTAGGACACTGCCTTGACCACCTCGATCTGTCCGAGGCCCGTCAAAGCAGGTCAATGACGGTCAACTGCCGCGAATCACACCGATCCCGGCGCCGATGAGCCTGTCGCACCCGCACGGCCACGTGTCGTCCGCGGGTGTCAGCCCCGTCGGCGGGCCGCCTCGTAGAGCACGACGCCCGCCGCCACGCCCGCGTTCAGCGACTCGGCGCCACCGGGCATCGGGATCCGCACCCGCACGTCGCACGTCTCGCCCACCAGCCGGGAGAGGCCCTTACCCTCGCTGCCGACGACCACCACGACGGGCCCCTCGAGCAGGTCCAGCTCCTGGAGTTCGACGTCGCCGTCCGCTGCCAGGCCGACCACCATCATCCCGGCCTTCTGGTACGCCTCGAGGGCCCGAGTGAGATTCGCCGCCCGCGCGACAGGCGTACGGGCGGCCGTTCCCGCGGAGCTCTTCCACGCTCCCGCCGTCATCCCGGCGGCCCGGCGCTCGGGAACCACGACGCCGTGCCCGCCGAACGCGGAGACGGAGCGCACGACCGCGCCGAGATTGCGCGGATCCGTGATGCCGTCGAGCGCGACGATCAGCGGGTCCTCGCCCTCGTCGTAGGCCGCCGCCGAAAGGTCCTCCGGGTGCGCGTACTCGTACTCGGGAACCTGGAGCACCAGCCCCTGGTGGTGCAGGCCCCTGGTCATCCGGTCCAGCTCGGGCTTGGGCGCCTCCAGCAGGTGGACGGCCCGACTCTCGCCCGCGAGGCGCACGACCTCGCGCACGCGGTCGTCGTTGTCGATGAACTGCTGCACGTACAGGGCGGTCGCCGGGACGTTCTCACGCAGCGCCTCGAGGACCGAGTTGCGGCCGACGACCAGTTCCGTGCCACTCTTCGCTCCGCCCTTGCGCTGCGGACGTCCCTGCGCACGCCGGGACTTGGCCTGCGCGACACGCTGCTTGGCGTGCCCCTTGCGCATCTCGGCGGGCGGGGTGGGCCCCTTGCCCTCCAGGGAGCGGCGCCGGTTGCCGCCGCTGCCGACCTGGGCGCCCTTCTTGTTGGACATGCGCCGGCTGGGGCGGTTGCTGTTCCCGGCCATCGGGACACCTGCTTCTCTGCTCGTTCTGCCGCTGCCCGCGGGCTCTTCGGCTGCGTATGGAGTGTCGACGGGGCATCCCCGGCGGAGGCGGAAAGGCCCCCGAGCGGCCTACCGGCCCTGGGGGACGAAGCCTCGTCAGAGCATTATCGCGGAGAGCGGGGCATACCGAAGAAGTGGATCTCCAACGGCTCTCACACCTGTGCCGACGCCTGCCGTGCGGCGGAGGACTCAGTGCTGGTCGGCGCCGCCGCCCAGCTCCCAGCGCGGCCCGGAGGGGGTGTCCTCGATGACCAGGCCCGCCTGCTTCAGCTCGTCCCGGATGGCGTCCGCGGTGACGTAGTCCTTGCGGGCGCGCGCGGCCTGACGCTGGTCGAGCACGAGCCGGACGAGGGCGTCGACAGCGTCACGCAGCTCCCCGCCACGCCCGGCGTCGGTCTCCATGGACTGCCAGCTCGGGTCGAGCGGATCGAGACCGAGGATGCCGAGCATGGCCCGTACGTCCGCGAAGGCCCTCGCCACGCTCTCCTTGTCGTCCTCGCTCAGGGCGGCATTGCCCTGACGGACCGTCGTGTGCACGACGGCCAGCGCCTGCGGGACACCGAAGTCGTCGTCCATCGCCTCGGCGAAGGCGGCCGGGACCTCGGCCGCGGGCCGCACGTCGCCGACGCTCTCACCGGCGCGCTGGAGGAAGCCCTCGATACGGCCGAAGGCCGACTCCGCCTCGCGCAGCGACTCCTCGCTGTACTCGATCATGGAGCGGTAGTGCGGGCTGCCCAGGTAGTAGCGCAGGACGATGGGGCGCCAGTGCTTGACCATCTCGCTGACCAGCACCGAGTTGCCGAGCGACTTGCTCATCTTCTCGCCGCTCATGGTCACCCAGGCGTTGTGCGCCCAGTAGCGCGCGAACTCGTCGCCGTACGCCTTGGACTGGGCGATCTCGTTCTCGTGGTGGGGGAAGACCAGGTCGACGCCGCCGCCGTGCAGGTCGAAGGCGGAGCCGAGGTACTTGTGCGCCATGGCCGAGCACTCCAGGTGCCAGCCCGGGCGGCCGCGGCCCCAAGGCGTCTCCCAGCTCGGCTCGCCGGGCTTCGCCGCCTTCCACATCGCGAAGTCACGCGGGTCGCGCTTTCCGGTCTCGCCCTCGCCCGAGGGCTGCAGCAGGTTGTCCAACTCCTGGTTGGACAGCGCGAGATAGCGGTCGTACGAGCGGACGTCGAAGTAGACGTTCCCGTCGGCCGCGTAGGCGTGGCCCCTGTCGATGAGCGCGCTCATCATCTCGATCATCTCGGGGATGTGCCCCGTGGCCCGCGGCTCGTAGGTGGGCGGAAGGCAGCCGAGACCGTCGTACGCGGCGGTGAACGCGCGCTCGTTGTCGTAGCCGATCGCCCACCACGGACGGTTCTGCTCGACCGCCTTCACGATGATCTTGTCGTCGATGTCGGTCACGTTGCGTACGAACGTGACGTCGTAGCCGCGGTGGAGGAACCAGCGGCGCATGATGTCGAAGTTCAGCCCCGACCTGATGTGCCCGATGTGCGGGGCGGCCTGCACGGTGGCACCGCACAGGTAGATCGAGACGTGGCCCGGCGTCAGCGGGACGAAGTCACGGATCTGCCGGGTGCTGGTGTCGTACAGGCGAATAGTCACGCGACCAGAGTAGTAGGCCACCGACGCCGGTCGCTTCTCACACCGTGCAACGGACCGCAGAGAGTGACATTCGTCAGAGGCGCCCGGCGACCTTGCGGGGGCTGACGCGCACGACGACCCTGTCCGCGTCCTGCTCCCAGTGGGGATTGAACTCGGCGTAGTTCTTGCCGACATACTTCCTGGCCAACTCGTCGATCAGCTCCGGCCCTCCCTCGGTCGTCAGAGAGGCGGTGCCGCGGATCTCGGCGTAGGTGTACGGGGCGTCGGCGGGCTGCACCATGACGGTCACACGGGGATCGCGCTCCAGGTTCAGCGTCTTGCGGCGGCCGAGCGTCGTGGAGATCAGCAAATCGTCGCCGTCGCGCTTCACCCAAACCGGCGACACCTGCGGGCTGCCGTCGGGCTGGATGGTGGCGATGCTGACGAAGACGGGGGTGTCGAGGACCTGCTTGAGGCTGTCGGAAAGCTGTACTGCCACGGCTGGCGCCTTCTCTCGGTCGGACGGATGACGACGCGCTGTCGTCTCCTGTGCCAACACCCGTACGCACCACGGTGTTCCGAGTCCGCGTCCGAATTGCTCCGAACGCGGCAGGAGTTACGCCGGAGGCAGCACCAGAGCCGTCGCCATCGCCGCCAGCCCTTCGCCGCGACCGGTCAGACCGAGGCCGTCGGTGGTCGTGCCCGAGACCGAGACCGGTGCGCCGACCGCCTCGGACAGGGCTCGCTGCGCCTCCGCGCGGCGCTTGCCGATCTTGGGCCGTACGCCGATCACCTGGATCGCGACGTTGCCGACGGTGAAGCCCTCCGCCCGCACGATCCGCGCGGCCTCCCCCAGGAGCGTCACTCCGGAGGCACCGGACCACTCGGGGCGGTCGGTGCCGAAGTGGGCGCCGAGGTCGCCGAGCCCGGCGGCCGAGAAGAGGGCGTCACAGGCGGCGTGCGCGGCGACGTCGCCGTCGGAGTGCCCGGCGAGCCCATGGCTCTCGCCCTCCCAGCGGAGACCCGCACACCACAGCTCACGGCCCTCCTCGAATGCGTGCACATCGGTGCCGATGCCGACCAGCGGCAGCCTGCCCCGCACCTCAGAAGCCATCGGTGACGCGCCTCCTCGCCAGAACGGCCTCGGCCAGCACCAGGTCGAGGGGCCGCGTCACCTTGAAGGCCTCCTCATGACCCGGGACAACCACGACCTCGACGCCCATGCGCTCCACCATGCCCGCATCGTCCGTCGCGCCGTCGCCCTCGCGTGCGACCTGGGCGTGCGCGGCGGCGAGAACCTTCAGCGTGAAGCCCTGCGGCGTCTGCACGGCACGCAGCCGCGACCGCTCCGGCGTGCCCGTCACGGGCTCCGGTGCGCCGCCCGTACGGGGTTCCACTTCCTTGACGGTGTCCGGCACGGGCAAGGCGGGCACCACGGCGGGCGCCCCGTCCCGTACGGCTGCCGCCACCGCGTCCACGGTGTCGACGGGGACCAGGGGGCGGGCGGCGTCGTGCACCAGCACCACGTCGATGTCGTCCGGCAGCGCGGCCAGGCCCATGCGCACGGAGTCCTGACGGGTCTCACCGCCGGGGACGACCAGGACGTCGGGCAGCGTGTGCTCGTCGAGGAGGTGCCTGACCTCGTCGGCACCGTCGGGGGGCGCGACCACGACGACCAGGGAGACGGCACGAGCGCGGACCATCGCGCGTACGGCGT
>NZ_JACBXA010000351.1 GCF_013870515.1 Streptomyces albidus (ex Kaewkla and Franco 2022)
CCTCGGCCAGCACGCGGCGCTCGACGAGGAGTTGAGCGGCTGGCAGAACCTGGAGATGTTCGGCCGGCTCCACCACCTCGGTGCGCGGAGGGCGAGCCTCCGCGCCGACGAGCTGCTGGAGCGGTTCGGCCTCGCGGACACGGGACGCAAGGCCGTGCGCCAGTACAGCGGAGGCATGCGCAGACGACTCGACCTGGCCGTCTCCCTGCTCGGCACCGTGGACGGCAAAGCTCCCGACGTGCTGTTCCTCGATGAGCCGACGACCGGCCTGGACCCGCGCGGGCGTACGGAGGTCTGGGACGCGGTGCGCTCACTGGTGGGCGGCGGTGCGACCGTGCTGCTGACGACCCAGTACCTGGAGGAGGCGGACCAACTGGCCGACTCCGTGGCCGTGATCGACAGCGGCCGGGTCGTCGCCGAGGGCACGACGGATCAGCTCAAGGCGCGCCTCGGCACGGACCGAATCGACGTCGTGGTGCGCGACGTCGCCGAACTGGCCGCGGCCGCGGAGGCCGTCGGCCGGGCAGCCTCCCGGGCCGATGCTGCCGCGGGTGCGGGCGTGCCCGCGGTCACCCAGGACCCGTACCGCCGGCTGGTGAGCGCACCGGTCACGAACCGGATGGCGGCGCTGTCCGAGACCGTACGGGCGCTGGAGGACGCCGGGATCGAAGCGGAGGACGTCGCGCTGCGCAGGCCCACATTGGACGAGGTCTTCCTGCACCTCACCGGCGGACAGCCACAGGACACCGGCACCGACGCGGCCGGTCACGCGGACGCGGAGACCGATGGGGTGCACGGCATGGAGCACGCGGAGGTGCGCGCATGAGCACGTACGCGCTGACCGACTCCTGGACCATGACACGGCGCGGGCTGGCGCACTGGCGGCGGCAGCCCGTGCAGGTCCTGGTGGGCCTGGCCTTCCCGGTGCTGATGCTGGTGATGTTCGCGTACTTCCTCGGCGGCGGCATGGGCGTCGGGAACTACCGCGAATTCCTGGTGCCCGGCATGCTCGCGCTGACCATGGCCTTCGGGCTGGAGTCGACGATGATCGCGCTGACGCAGGACCTGAACAAGGGCGTCATCGACCGCTTCAGGTCGCTGCCCATGTCGCCCTCGGCGGTCCTGGTGGGCCGGAGCGTCCTGGACATGCTGCAGTCCGCGCTCTGCCTGCTGGTGCTTCTCGCCGTCGGGCTCGCCATGGGATGGCGCTGGCACGGCACCGCGGGGGCGGCGCTGGCGGCCGTCGGCCTGCTGCTCCTGCTGCGCTTCGCACTGCTGTGGGCGGGCATCTACCTCGGCATGGTCGCCGGCAGGCCCGAGTTGGTGCAGGCGGTGCAGATCATCATCTGGCCGGTGGCGTTCCTCTCGAATGCCTTCACCTCTCCCGACACCATGCCTGCCTGGATGGGCGCCGTCGCCGAGTGGAATCCGATGTCTGCCACGGCTCAGGCGGTACGGGAGCTCTTCGGCAACCCCGTGTGGGGAGGCGGCGGGTCCTGGGCGACTGACCACGCCATGCTGCTGGCGTTGGTCTGGCCGCTCGTGCTGTCCGTCGTGTTCTTCACGCTTGCCGTTCGCCGGTACCGGGCGCTGGGCCGGTGAGCGGTCTCTGACATCGGCCCGCCCTCCCTGCTGAACCGCCGCACGCACCCCCGTCCGTGATTTCGGCCACTCCGGGCACCTCGGTCGATTTCTGTCCCTTCGGTCACGTACACGGGGCACGCACCGACGCGTGCTGGGCTCGCCCTTCCGCGCAAGCCCCGCACGCGCCCGTCGGCACCCCACTGCGCGTGCGCCGACACCGCTGTCACGCGTGTGGCGGTGCTCCTCCGAGGGCACCCTGACCCGGGGCGCGGCAGGGGAGCGACCTTATGCTTCGGTCCGTCAGGCCCATCAGGAATGGCCGGAGGCGTCGGTGTGAGGGAGCAGGCAGAGAGTGGTCGGGGAGCCGAAGCGGAACGGCCGGTCGGCGGAGAACGGAGACAGTTCGGAGGAGGCCAGGAAGGCCGCCGACGACGCACGCAGCGCGTTCACGCCGCCGCTGGGGATGCCGTTGCCCCCCATCCCGGATGACGAGCACACCACCTCTGAATTCGCCGTCCCAGAAGGGCTGTTGACCTCTCCGCCCACCGAGTTCGGCAGCGCCTTCACGCCGCCCGAGGGGATCCCCAAGGTCTCCCTGATCAAGCCCGGAGCTCCGTGGCAGGACCGCATGCGGACCATGATCCGGATGCCTCTTGCGGAACGGCCCGCTCCCGAGCGGGCGAGCCGACCTGAGGACACGGAGACGGGCCCGGCCGTCCCCCGCGTGCTCGACCTGACGCTCCGCATCGGGGAGTTGCTCCTCGCCGGAGGCGAGGGTGCCGAAGACGTCGAGGCGGCGATGTTCGGTGTGGCACATGCGTACGGGCTGGACCGCTGCGAACCCACCGTCACCTTCACGCTGATCTCGATCACGCACCAGCCCTCGCTGGTCGACGACCCGGTGACGGTCGGCCGCACCGTGCGCCGCAGGGGCACCGACTACACGCGTCTGTCGGCCGTCTTCCGGCTCGTCGACGACATCACCAAGGGCGAGGTCACCCTGGAGGAGGCCTACCGCCGCCTCGCCGAGATGAGGCGTAACCGTCACCCCTTCTCCAAGGGAGCCCTGACGGTCGCGAGCGGAACGCTCTCCGGCGCCGCGTCACTCCTCGTGGGCGGCGACGGGCTCGTCTTCGTGCTGGCCGCGCTGGGAGCAATGTTCGGGGACCGGCTCGCGTGGCTGTGCGCCGGGCGCGGGCTGCCGGAGTTCTACCAGTTCACGGCAGCGGCGATGCCGCCGGCGGCGATGGGCGTCCTGGTCGCGCTCATGGACTCCCAGAACGAGACCAAGCTCAAGGCCGCCGCCGTCATCACCGGTGGCCTCTTCGCGCTGATTCCCGGCCGGGCGCTAGTGGCGGCCGTGCACGACGGGCTGACCGGCTTCTACATCACCGCCGCGGCCCGCCTGCTGGAGGTCGTCTACCTCATCGTCGGCATCGTCGGCGGCGTGCTGGTCGTGCTCTACGTCGGGTCCAAGCTGGGGGCCAACCTGACGCCTGACAGCGCGCCCGGGGCCTCCAGCCCGCTGCTCCAGCTCCTGGCCGCGATGCTGCTGGCGCTGGCGTTCTGCGTACTGCTCCAGCAGGAACGTCACACCGTGCTGCTGGCCACGCTCAACGGCGGTGTGGCGTGGCTGATCTACGGCGCACTCCACGAGACGGAGGCGAACGTCAACGCGGTGCCCGCGACGGTGGCCGCTGCCGGACTGGTCGGGCTCTTCGGCCAGTTGATGTCCCGTTACCAGTTCGCCTCGTCGCTGCCGTACATCACGGCGGCGATCGGCCCGCTGCTGCCGGGTAGCGCCACGTACTTCGGGCTGCTCAACATCGCCCAGGGACACATGGACGAGGGCATCCTGAACCTCTCCCGGGCCGTCGCCCTCGCTTTGGCCATCGCCATCGGCGTGAACCTCGGCGGTGAGCTGGCCCGTCTGTTCATCAAGAGCCCCGGCGTCGAGACGCCACTGCCGGGCCGCCGCGCGGCCAAGCGCACCAGGGGCTTCTAGGCCCTGTCTGGCAAATCTCGCCTTGCTCGCGACGACTGGCACGCACATCCTCCCCCGCTTCGCGGGAGGTGCCCCCAGTTGTCGGATCGACCGAGTAGCCCACTACGAGGGCGATCCTCCGCCTTGCGGCTGCACGCACCATCCGCCGCGAGCACCGTCTGCGGCGGACGGCGCCATTTGTCAGACAGGCCCTGGCGCGGTTCGCAGACGAGTTCCAAGACGCGCACCGAGCCGGGCTCAAAGGCGAAGGTGCGCCCTGCCTGCAGCAGGACGCACCCGTTTGCATGCTCCGGTGTGTCGCCGATTTGCACGCTCCGGTGTCGCCGACGGAGCGCTTCGGTGCTTCAGTGGTCGCCGTGGGCCTCAAGACGCTTGATCGAAGCTTCGACCTCGGCCTCCGCCTCGGCGCGGCCGACCCAGTTCGCGCCCTCGACCGACTTGCCGGGCTCCAGGTCCTTGTAGACCTCGAAGAAGTGCTGGATCTCGAGCCGGTCGAACTCGCTCACGTGGTGGATGTCCCGCAGGTGCTCCATCCGGGGATCGGACGCGGGGACGCAGAGCAGCTTGTCGTCGCCGCCGGCCTCGTCCGTCATACGGAACATGCCGATCGCGCGGGACTTGATGATGCAGCCGGGAAAGGTGGGCTCATCGAGAAGCACGAGTGCGTCCAGCGGGTCGCCGTCCTCGCCCAGGGTGTGGTCGACGAAACCGTAGTCGGCCGGGTAGACGGTCGAGGTGAAGAGGTGCCGGTCCAGACGGATGCGGCCGGTCTCGTGATCCACCTCGTACTTGTTCCGCGAACCCTTCGGGATCTCGATGACGACGTCGAACTCCAAGGGAGGCTCCTCAATGATCAGCACATGTATCTGGTGATTAAGTGTCCCCCACGCACGTACACCGGCGCGAAAGGGGCTGATCGAGGTGCGTGACACCGCCGCAGAGGTGCGTGACACCGCGATCCGGGCGTACCGGCGGACCCG
>NZ_JACBXA010000352.1 GCF_013870515.1 Streptomyces albidus (ex Kaewkla and Franco 2022)
CCGTCCCGCGGGACGGCGGTGGGCGGTGTGTGCCGGGAGGGCGCGACGGCGGGCTCCGGCGCCGATGAGATCGGCGGCGGCGGAGGCCGTGTCGTTGAGGAGCGCGGAGAGTTCGGCGGCCAGCGGATCGCGCGTACCGGCCTGGTCGAGCCGCGCCATGGAGGCCGATGCCTGTGCGGGCGTGCCGGCTGCGCGTGCGGCAGCCGGGAGAGCCGGGGCCTGCTGCGCCGCGGCACTCGTCACCGATCCGGCGAGGCTGCCGTGCATCTGCTCGGGCAGCGACAGCAGCGCGCCGTTCAGGTCGAGGCGCATGCCGGGACGCGCGGCGGCCTTCGGGCTCTGCTTCGTCCGCGAGAGGTCGGCGGGGCCCACCAGCGGTTCGACGTCCGGCTGCGCGCCGTCCACCCACAGGGCGGTGACGACCCGGCGCAGCTGCGCGAGGCTGTCCCTGTTGCTCGCATGGGCGGAGACGACGAGTCGGTCGCGGCCCGAGAGCGTGTCGTCGATGAGCGAGCCGAGCTGTCCGGCGCCCATCTGGACGAAGGCCCGGTAGCCCGCGTCGTGCATCGCGTTGATCATCAGCCGGAAGCGCACCGGCTCCAGCAGATGCCGTACGAACAACTCCCGTACCGCTTCCGGCTCTTGCGGATAGAGCGAGGCGGTGGTGGCCGACCACACGGGGGTGCTCTGCGGGTGCAGGGTGTAGGTGTCGGCCGCTCTGCGGATCGGTTCCAGGTACGGAGCGAGCATCGGCGTGTGGAAGCCCGAACGGAACGGGAGGACCTGGCAGATCACCCCGGCGGCCCGCATCTTCACCACGATGTCGGTGACGGCTTCCTCGGGACCGCAGATCATCGACTGGTTGGGCGCGTTGTCGTGGGAGAGCACCACGTCCTCGCGCCCGCCCAGTTCCGCGAGGACCTCATCCGCGGGCATGCCCAGGACGCCGAAGACGGCGCCGGGCACCCGCAGGGCGTCCGGGTCGAACTGGGCGAGGAAGGCGTCGACTTCGTCGGCGGCGTGGATGCCGCCGCAGGCCATCGCCGTCCACTCCCCCACGCTGTGCCCGGCCAGGGCGTCGGGCACGACCAAGAGACGGCGCAGCGCGGCGTCCAGCATCCTGCCCAGCTGGAAGACGGCGGCACCGTGACGGCCGACGTCACCGACCTTGGCGTCGTCCCGGCCCTTCAGCTTCTCCAGCCCGAACCGCTCGGCCAGTTCGGCCACCCGGGGATCGAACTCGGCCTCCAGGCCCGGGAAGACGAACGCGGTGCGTCCGCCGGCGGCGCCGAGCATCGGACGCGGGCTGAACCACACGTCGCTGCGTCCGCGCCACGCGACGCCCTTGCTCACGGCCTTGCGGGCCAGCTTCAGCCGTCGCTCCGTCGGGTCGACGATGCCGAGCCGGCACGGTGCGCTCACCGCGGCGTGCTCGTCGAGACCGGCGGCGAGCACCGCCGAGTCGTCACCCTCGAGGACGGCCGCCAGGGCCTCGGGGCCCTCGGCGGCGAGCCGCAGCACCCGTTCGGGTTCGGTGACCGTCGCACGTGCCGTGCCGGGGCCGGGTGTCACTGCGGCGCTCGCGGAGGCCGAGGGGCGCGTGGCGGGCGCTTCCAGTACGACGTGTGCGTTGATACCGCCGAAGCCGAAGGCGTTGACGCCCGCCCTGCGCGGTGCGCCGCTCTCGGGCTGCTTCCAGGGGCGGGCCGCGTCCAGCGGTGCGAAGTGGGTGCGTTCGAGGGCGGGGTGGGGGTCGTCGCAGTGGAGCGTCGGGGGCAGCACCCCGTGGTGGACGGCGAGTGCCGCCTTGATGAGGCCTGCGATGCCGGCGGCCGGCATGGTGTGTCCGATCATGGACTTCACCGAGCCGATGGCGGCGGGCTCGCCGTTGCGGGGGCCGAATACCTCGGCGAGGGTGGTCAGTTCGGCTTCGTCACCCGCCGGGGTGGCGGTGCCGTGCGCCTCCAGGAGGCCGATGGCGTCCTCGGCGCGCGGGTCGAGGCCCGCGACCTCCCACGCCTGGCGCACCGCGCGTACCTGCCCGCCCGGGTCGGGGTTGAAGAGGCTGGCGCTGCGGCCGTCGCTGGCCACTCCGGTGCCGGAGACGACGGCGTAGATGCGGTCGCCGTCGCGTTCCGCGTCCTCGAGGCGCTTGAGGACGACCACACCGGTGCCCTCACCGATGAGCACGCCGTCGGCCCCGCGGTGCAGGGGGCGTATTCGCTGGCTCCTGGAGAGCGCGCCGAGCTGGCTGAAGACGCTCCACAGGGTGATGTCGTGGCAGTGGTGCACGCCGCCGGCCAGCATGATGTCGCAGCGGCCCGCGTCGAGTTCGCGTACGGCGTGGTCGACGGCCACCAGCGAGGACGCGCACGCGGCGTCGACGGTGTAGGCGGGACCCCGCAGGTCGAGCCGGTTGGCGACACGTGAGGCGGCCAGGTTCGGTACGAGCCCGATCGCCGACTCGGGTGCCTCAGGGCCCAGTTGGTCGGCGAAGGCCGAGCGGACCTGCTCCAGCCGCTCCTCGCCGAGTTCCGGCACCAGCTCGCGCAGCGTGCGCACCACCTGGTTGCTGGTGCGCACGCGCTGGTCGAGGCGCACCAGTCCGGGCGTGAGATAGCCGCCCCGGCCCAGCACGACGCCGGCGCGCTGCCGGTCCTCGGGCAGCACCTTCGTCCCGCCGGCGTCCTCGATGGACTGGTGGGCCACGTCGAGGGCGATCAGCTGGTCCGGCTCGGTGCCCGGCACCGAGTTGGGCATGATGCCGAACCGGGTCAGGTCGTACTCGGTGCTCTGGTCGATGAACCCGCCGCGGCGGCAGTAGACGCGGTCGGCCCGTCTCGGCCCCTCGGCGGCGTAGAACTCCTCGTCCCAGCGCCCGGCCGGGACGTCGGTGATCGCGTCGACGCCGCCGAGGATGTTCTGCCAGTAGCTGTCCAGGTTCCCGGCGCCCGGGAACAGGGCCGCCATGCCGACGATGGCGACCGGCTTGCGGCCCGTGCTCCGTCCCGGGGAGGACATGGCCGTCACCATCCTGATGCAGCGGAGACCACCGCGTGCACCGTGGGCGCCCCCCAGGCGAGTTCGCGCAGCAGGCTCAGCGGCCCCTCCTCGGGGTCGATGAGCTTGATGCCCCGTGCCGCGTAGGAGCGCATCAGCTCCGGGGTCACCATGCCGCCGTTCGTCTCCGAAGCGGCCCAGGGCCCCCAGTGGACGGTCAGGCCGCGGCGGTCCTCGTTGGACCAGCGCCGGCCCAGCTCCTCGAGGGCGTCGTTGGCCGCCGCGTAGTCGCACTGGCCGCGGTTGCCGAGGGCGGCCGCGATGCTGCCGAAGAGCACCGCGAAGCGCGGGCCTTCGGGCAGTGCCCCGACGGCGTCGAGCAGCACGCGCGCTCCGTCGGCCTTGGTGGTGAAGACCCGGCGGAAGGACTCGGGTGACTTCTCCGCGATCAGCTTGTCCTCGATGACGCCGGCCGCGTAGACGACTCCGTCGAGCCTGCCGTGCTCCGCGTGGATCTCCTTCACCGCGGCTCGTACTGCCTCCACGTCCAGCACGTCGACCGAGCGGTAGCGCGCCTGGCTGCCCGACTCCCGCAGGGCGGCGAGAGTTTCGCGCACCTCGCGCTCGGCGAGGACGGCGCTCATGGCGCGCTCGATCTCCGCGGGCGACTTCATGCCGGAGCTGATCAGGGCGCTGCGCAGTTCGTCGCGTCCGCGTGCCGAGGCCGTCGCCGGGTCCTCCTGGGGAGACGGCACCGGTGTGCGGCCGAGCAGTTCGATCCGGCAGCGGCCGGTGGCGGCGATCGTACGGGCGAAGCGGGCGGTGATGCCCCGTGCGCCTCCGGCCAGCAGGACGACCGAGTCGCGGTCGAGCCCCGCCGCAGCGGCCTCGGCCACACCGTCACCGGCCGGGCCCGCGCCGGTGGCGGCGACGGCGCCCAGGTCGGTGGGTATGAGCTTCAGCGCGCGCCTGCGTCCGCCTTCGGCGAGGACGACGGGTTCACGCTCCGTGGCGCCGAGTTCGGCCACGAGGATGTCGGCCACGGCTTCGGGGGTGTCCTCGGAGCCCACCTCGACGAGGGTCGCGGCGGTCTCGTCGTACTCGCGGGCGACGCTGCGGAAGAAGCCCCGCAGGCCCGTCGCGGCCCCCTCGCTCCGTCGCTCCACGGCCAGCAGCTGCTTCGGGCCGGCCGCCAGGACGGCCTGGAAGAGCGGGAAGGCGTCGGGGAGCTGGGTGTCCGGAGCTGCGAACGCCTGCAGGTAGAGGACGGCCTCGCCCGTGCGTTCCGGGACGTCACCGTCGGGGACGGTCTCGGGCTGTGCGCCGGCCGCCCGCAGCCGCTCCGCCACGAGCGGGGCGAGCGGGCCGCCGCCGAGCAGCGTGACGGTGGTGCCTGCGGCGACGGTGCCGGTGGGGGCGGGAAGCTCGGTCTCGCTGAACTCCAGCCGCTGCGGCGGCACCACGACGGCTTCAGTGCCTGCCGGGCCGGAGGCGGCGGGCTGTTCGGCAGGTGCGGGGCTGCTGGACGCGGCCGCGGATTCCCCTCCGCCCAGCCGTT
>NZ_JACBXA010000353.1 GCF_013870515.1 Streptomyces albidus (ex Kaewkla and Franco 2022)
CCGGACGCCTCGCTCGTGGCGCACATCGTGCACTACCGCTACCGCGGCTGGAACGGGGAGGACGCGCATCCTGCCGGCGACGCCGAGTGGGCCGTGGCCGAAGTGGTGCGCCGCTACGGGGACGTTCCGGTGTGCCTTGTGGGGGTGGACGTGGGGGCGCGGGCGGCGCTGCGGGCAGCGGGGCACCCGATGGTCACCGCTGTGCTCGCGATATCCCCGTGGCTGCCGGCCGCCGACCCCGGTGCGGCGTCGGGTGCGCACGAGACCGAACCGGTGAAGCAACTGGTGGGCAGGCACGTGCTGTTGGTGCACGGCACGGACGACGAGCACACGGCGCCCGAGCTCTCCTACCGGCTCGCGGAGCGAGCGAAGAAGACCAACGCGGACGTGTGCCGCTTCGAAGTCCACACGGACGGGCACGGGTTGCGCCAGCACAACGCGGAAGTCGCGGCGCTGGCTGAGAACTTCGTGCTGGGCACGTTGTGCGGGCGCGAGTTCGCCCGGCCGTTGACCGACGCGATGGCTGCGCCGCCGCCCTTGGGGTTGCGGATGCCGCTGGCCACGGGGTTCGGGCGGAGCCTGCGGCGCTGAGATCGACGGCCCGTACGGGACGTGTCCAGGCTCAAGTCCCTCTCGGGCACGTCCCGCTCGGCCTCCGTCGTCGTCCGCCTCATGTGGAGGCCGATGGTTTCTCCCGGCGGCGATTCCCTCAGGAGGCGCGACCCGCGTGGACCGTGCTGGCCGTCAAGTAGAAGGCGTCCGGGCGCTTGAGGATGCCCGTCGGGGCTTCCTCGTCCATCAGCGTGTCCACTGCCAGCAGGTCGTCGGCGTCCAGCCACTCCCCCAACTTCTCGCGGCTGCGGGTCAGTTGGGCGTGAAGGTGTTCGCGGGCGCGGCGCTCCAGCGGGGCGGGCAGTTCGGTGAGGAAGGTGCGCGAGCCCGCCGGCGTCAGGCCTGCGCGGGCCAGCATGGCGGGCCAGTCCTCGACGGTCGGGGTGTGACCGGGCAGCCCTTCGCGCATGCCGGTGAACCACTCCTCGTTCGCCGCGTCCAGACGGGCTTGCAGGCCCGGTCGTCCGACGCCGATGTCGCGCGGAAGCCAGCGCGGCTGGAGCCCCCGTTCGACGACTGCCAGGATGCCTCCGGGGCGCAGTGACGCGGCGAGGGCGTCGAGGGCGGCCTGCTGGTCGCCGATGTGGTGGACGACATTGCTGGTCCAGATGAGGTCGCCGCTGCCCAAGCTGCCCAGCTCCTCCGGGAGTTGGGCTTCACAGATCTCCATGCGCCCGGACAGGCCTTCCCTCTCCGCGCGGTCCCGGGCGCGCTCCAGCAGGTTCGAAGCTCCGTCCACAGCCACGACCCGGGCCTGTGGAAAAGCGTGCGCGAGCTGAGCGGTGTGGACCCCGGGACCACTGCCGACGTCGAGCAGCCGTTCGGCCGTGTCCGGTCCGATGCCGCCCTCCAGCAGCAGGCCCCGCAGCCAGGCCACGGCCTCCTCCACGAAGGGGGCGCGCAGTTCGGCCTCCCTCTCCAGGTGGTCGGCCATGGCGTCCCAGTCGAGGTCCTCGGTGCTGTGACCGTGATGGTGCGGGGTGTGTGCGCTCACGTCGTCCTCCGTCGCGGTTGCCGTCCGGCTTGCCCTGCTCCCGGGAGCGTGCTGCCCGTCTCCCTGTTTCGGCAACTTATGTTGCCGTTTCCGGGAAGTGCGGGATGAGATGGCGGGATGGCGGACACGAACTCATCGATCTCCGACGTGCTCGACGAGGTCGGCCCCCGGCTGCGGCGGCTGCGTACGGAGCGCGGGGTCACCCTCGTCGCGCTGGCCGAGGCCACGGGGATCTCCAAGAGCACGCTCTCCCGGCTGGAGTCCGGGCACCGGCGGCCGGCACTGGAGCTGCTTCTGCCCATCGCGAGGGCGCACCAGGTACCTCTCGACGAGCTCGTGGGGGCGCCCGAGGTCGGTGATCCCCGCGTGCGACTCGTCCCGCGCCGGACGCGGGAGATGACCGTGGTGCCGCTGACCCGGCAGCCGGGCGGACTGCAGGCGTACAAGCTCGTGCTCCCCGCCCGGCGCACCAGGCCGGAACCGCGCACGCACGAGGGCTACGAGTGGCTGTACGTCCTCGCCGGCCGGCTGCGGCTCGTGCTGGCCGACCGCGACCTGCTTCTGGGTGCGGGTGAGGCCGCCGAGTTCGACACACGGCTGCCGCACTGGTTCGGCAGCACGGGTGAGGGCCCGGTGGAACTCCTCAGCCTGTTCGGCAGCCAGGGCGAGCGGATGCACGTGCGGGCTCGCCCCCGGCAGGTCACCCCGAGAGCAGCCGGCCGCGACGACTGAGCAGGAAGGCCTTGAACGCCGCCACCGGCGGAGTGTCCGGCCTCCCGGCGAGCCAGGCGAGACCGATCTCGCGGACGGCACGAGGAGCGGTGACGGTCAGTTCCCGCACGCCCGGCCGCGGCACCGCCGGAGGCGGCAGCAGCGCGACGCCGAGGCCCGCCGCGACGAGGCCGCGGATGGTCTCCGCCTCCTCCCCCTCGAAGGCGACGCGTGGAGTGAATCCGGCCTCGGCGCACAGCGCTTCGAGGATGCGCCGCATGCCGTAGCCGCGCTCCAGGGTGACGAAGTGCTCGTCCGCCGCTTCCGATAGGCGTACACGTCTGCGTGACGCCAGCGGGTGGTCGTCCGGCACGACGAGACGCAGCCGCTGCTCGTCCAGGCGCCGGGAGACGAGGTCGGGAGCATCGGGTACGGGCGAGGTGAGGCAGAGGTCGAGGTCGCCGGCGCGCAGTCGCTCCAGCATCGCCTCCCCGTAGTTCTGCACGAGCGCGAAGCGCACGCCCGGGTGGTCCGCACGGAAGGCGCGGATGAGCCCGGGGACCGTCTCCCAGCCGAGGGTGTGCAGGAAGCCGAAGGCGACCTTGCCCTTCGCCGGGTCCGCGTCCGCCCGTACGGACTCGGCCGCCTGCTCGACCGCCGCGAGGGCCCGTTCGGCGGAGGCCAGGAAGGTGCGCCCGGCCGGGGTGAGGGAGACGGTGCGGCCACGCCGGGCGAAGAGCGCGACTCCGAGGTCGCTCTCGAGGCGGGTGATCGCGCGGCTCAACGTGGACTGCGGGATGCCGAGTTCCCCCGCCGCCCGTGTCACGTGCTCGTGCCGCGCCACCGCCGCGAACTGGGCGAGACGAGGAGTGAGCGACGCCGCCCAGTCGGATGTGACGGGGATGTCTTTCGCGTTGCGTGCCGGTGACATGACCTGCCTCAGCTGCCGTGATGCTCAGAGGGATCGATTATGACGGTTCTGTGCATTGGACGCATCAGTTGGGGCGACCGTACGTTCGACGCATGCCGACTGCCGATACCGAGGCGCCCGCCAGGGTGGGCGCCTCCACCGAAGCCTCCGGAACCGCCGGAGGCGACACCGACGCGACGAAGCTCAGCCCCGGCGATCCCGGGCACCGCCGGATGCGTCTCGCACTCTTCGCCGCCGGCCTGGCGACGTTCGCGCTGCTCTACTCCACGCAGGCACTGCTCCCCGAGATCTCGCACGACCTGCACGCCGATCCCGGCACGGCGAGCTGGACCGTCTCCGGCGCCACGATCGGCCTGGCCGTGGCGGTGCTGCCGCTCGCGGCGCTGTCCGAGCGATTCGGACGGCGCCGGATGCTGACGGCCTCGATGGCCGTCGCCGTCGCTCTCGCCCTGGCGGTGCCGTTCGCACCGGACCTGGGCACGCTGATCGCTCTGCGCACGCTCCAGGGCGCAGCGGTCGCGGGCGTGCCCGCGTCGGCGATGGCGTTCCTCGCGGACGAGGTGCGGGGGCGGTACCTGGTCGGCGCGACCGGCCTGTTCGTCGCGGGCAACAGCGTGGGCGGCATGAGCGGCCGCATCCTCAGCGGCTGGGTCACCGAGGCCTGGGGCTGGCGTGCCGGGCTGGCCGCGGTCGCGCTGGCGTCACTGCTGTGCGCGCTGGCCTTCGTGCTGCTGGTCCCCAAGGCCCGTCACTTCCGCCCGACACCGCTGAACGCGCGGGCACTCGCCCGTACGGTCTCGGCGCACCTGCACAACCCGCTCCTGCTGCGGCTGTACGCCATCGGCATGCTGTTCATGATCGTGTTCGGCGCCGTCTACACCGTGATCGGCTACCGGCTGGTGGCCGAACCGTTCGGCCTCTCGCAGGGTCTCGTCGGATCCGTCTTCGTCATCTACCTCGTGGGCGCTGCGACTTCGGCCACAGCGGGGAAGCTGAACGCGCGGCTGGGACGGCGCGGCATGCTCTACGTGGGTACGGGTGCCGCTTCGGCGGGGCTGCTTCTGAGCCTGGCCGACAGCCTGGTGGCGGTCGTGTCCGGGCTCGTGCTGATCACCGCGGGATTCTTCGCCGGGCACGCCGTCGCCTCGGGCTCGGTGAGCCACACGGCGAAGGAGGGCCGGGCACAGGCCTCCGCGCTCTACCAGATGGCGTACTACACCGGCAGTTCACTCGGCGGCGCGCTGGGTGCCGCCGCCTTCGGACTTCAGAGG
>NZ_JACBXA010000354.1 GCF_013870515.1 Streptomyces albidus (ex Kaewkla and Franco 2022)
GAGCCGGCCGGTGCGGTCGAGCAGGTAGCCGTCGACGGACTCGGTGGCCATCCGGCCGCCGGTGCGCGAGGCGGCCTCCAGCAGCGTGACGTGCAGCCCGGCAGCGACCAGATGGTGTGCGGTGGCGAGACCGGCGAGCCCCGCGCCGATGACGACGACGTCGGCGTCCGGCGTGCGCGTACGGCCTGAGCCTGCTGAGTCGCTGGAGTGCACGATGCCTCCCGGGGGGTCGGCGCGCGGTGAGGGGCCGTCCTGCGTTCGTACTGCCCGGCCGAGCGCGAGTGAACCGTACGGTTTTGGACTCTACGCAGCGGTTCGATCGCGGTCAGTGGCACACGGGCAGTGCACGGTCGCACAGCGGGTCGCACACCGCTCCGGTGTGCCGCCGCAGCAAGGCGCGGTACGTCACCGGTGCTCAGCCGGACCGGCGCGATCCGCTCCTGCTGTCAGCGCAAGGCGGCGCGTACCGCGTCATCGATGTCCGGAAACGCGAAACCGAAGCCCGATTCGAGCAGTTTCGTCGGGAGGACGCGCTGGCTGCCCAGCACGTCCCCCGCGAATTCGCCGAGGGCCGCCCTCAGCGCCGGCGCCGGGACCGGGAAGGGGGTGGGGCGCCGCAGGACACGGCCCATCGCAGCGGTGACCTCGCGGTTGGTGACCGGCTCCGGAGCGGTGAGGTTGACCGGGCCGGAGAGCTCCTGCGAGTCCAGCAGGTGACGCAGGGCGGCGATGTGGTCGTGCAGCGCGATGTGGCTCCAGTACTGCTTGCCGTCGCCGAGCCGCCCGCCGAGCCCCGCCTTGAAGATCGGGAACAGCCGGCCCCAGGCGCCGCCGCTGCGGGCGACGACCAGCCCTGTGCGGGCGAACACCGTACGGATGCCCGCCTCCTCGGCCGCGGCCGCCGCCTCCTCCCACTCCTGGCAGACGTCCGGCAGGAACCCCTGCCCGGGCGGCGCGCTCTCGTCGACGGCCTGGTCGCCGGTGTCGCCGTAGTAGCCGATGGCCGTGCCGACGAGCAGCGTGCGGGGCGGTTCGTCGAGTGAGGCGAGCGCGTCGGCGAGGGCGGCGGTCCCGAGCACGCGGCTGTCGCGGATCTCCTTCTTGTACGCGGGGGTCCAGCGCCGGTCCCCGACGCCCGCGCCCGCGAGGTGGACCACGGCGTCGCAGCCGGCGAGACCGTTCGCGTCCACGTACTGGCCCTTGGGGTCCCACATCACCTCCGACGGCCGAGACCCGGCCGTCGTGGTGCGGCTCGCACTCTCGTAACGCCGAGCGTCCCTTGACGAGCGCCGCACGAGCCGGACGATGTCGTGTCCGTCCGCGCGCAGCGAGCGGGAGAGGGCCGTGCCGATGAGGCCGGTGGAACCGGTGACCGCGATACGCATGGGGCCATCCTGCCGTCTGCCGCGCTCAGGCTGAAGCGCCGGGCACCCCGCTTGTGTTGGGGCTGCCGCACGGGCAGCCGTGCGGACGGCAATCCGGTGGCGGCGGAAGCGGACGGCCGTGCACAGTGGCCCGCATGTCGTCCGCACCGGTCGTCCGCAGTGCCGCACCCGCCGACGGGCCCCGCCTCGGTGAGCTCGACCGGCTCTGCTGGTCCACTCTCCATTCCGTGATGCCGCCTCCCCGGCCGCCGCACCCGCCCTTCTTCGACGAGGCGCACCTGCCCGCCCACCATCTCGTCGCGGAGATGCCCGGACGGGGGCCCGTCGGCTACATACGCCTCGTCCCTCCCACGGATCTGGAGTCCAACGCGCACGTGCGGCAGATACAGGGGTTGGTGGTCGACCCCGCCGCACGCAGGTGCGGGGTGGCCAGAGCGCTCCTGGATGCCGCGTGCGAGCGGGCGCGCGGACAGGGCGCACGACGGGTGACGCTCCGCGTGCTCGGCCACAACACCCCCGCCCGCGAGCTCTACGCCGCGGCGGGGTTCGTCGTGGAAGGGGTGCTGCGCGGGGAGTTCGAGCTGGACGGGGAGTACAGGGACGACGTCCTCATGGGGCGGTGGCTGGAAACCGCCCGGGACGGATGAGGCATCGCCCGCACACCCGGTGGGCCCGGGCCGCGTGCCCTGGCCGCCGGTCAGCCGCTGAAGCGGTCCCAGAGCTTCGGAAGCCGCTCCGCCAGCGCCGTGTCGTCCTCCAGGTTGAGGGAGACGCCTGACGGGTCCTCCGGCGGCTCGGGCAGGCCGAGGTCGGGCATGACGATGCCCGTCAGCTGTTCGTACGCCTCGTCGGCCGCGTAGCCGAGGTCCTCGGCGTCGCCGTCCAGCTCCTCGTCGAACCCTTCGAGCACGTCGGCGAGGGAGTCCGCGTCGTGCGCCGCGGTCTCGAAGACCTCCCGGCCCTGCCCGATGAGCCAGCACCGGAACGCGTCGAACGCGTCGTCGCTGACGCCGTCCAGCAGAATCCAGGCCGCGGCCCACAAGTCCCACTGGTTGGCGCGGCTGTAGCGCGATTCGAAGTGCCGGGCGAAGAACATCACGGCCTCCGGATCGAGCCGCGTCAGCCGCTCGATGAGCAGCTCTGCCTGCTCCTCGGGGTCGCCCTCGGCGTCCTCGCGGGTGGAATCGATCAGCGCCCAGAACTCGGTCTCGTCCATCACGAACACAGCATCCGCCTTGTACCCGCCCAACGCACGCGGACTCTCGCGGATGCCGCCTTGTCGTTACCAGCGAGCGTCAAGGAGCCCAATGTGCGGTTGTTGTGACCATCCGATGCATCCCGTATGTCTGAACCCCCGTAAAGCCCGACAGGAGATGTCCGGTTTCCGTGCGAGCGTGCTGTCCGTACGGCATGGCAGGCGGCGTGCACGGGGCATGCCGCACGCACCGAGAGGACACGTGGGTGAGCACATCAGGGGCACTGGCGGGCAAGGTCGCACTGGTCGCGGGCGCGACGCGGGGGGCCGGGCGGGCGATGGCCGTGGAGCTGGGCAGAGCGGGAGCGACGGTCTACGCCACGGGCCGGACCACCCGCGAGCGGGTGAGCGAGGTCGGCCGCGCGAGCGAGACCATCGAGGGCACCGCCGAACTGATCGATGAGGCAGGAGGTACGGGCGTCGCCGTGCCCACCGATCACCTGGAGCCCGAGCAGGTGCGGGAACTGGTCGACCGCATCGACCGCGAGCAGGGACGCCTCGACATCCTCGTCAACGACCTGTGGGGCGGCGACTACTTCGTCCAGTGGGACAAGAAGATGTGGGAGCACGACCTGGAGGCCGGCCTGCGGGTCCTGCGGCTCGGCATGGAGTCCCACATCGTCACCAGCAGGTACGCCATCCCGCTGCTCATCCGGCAGCGCGGCGGTCTGGTCGTCGAAGTCACCGACGGCACAGCGGAGTTCAACACCCGCTACCGCAAGCCCTTCTACTACGACCTCGCCAAGAGCGCGCCGATCAGGATGACCCTCGGACTGTCGGAGGAACTGCCCGAGTACGGCGCGACGGCACTGTGTCTGACACCGGGCTGGCTGCGCTCCGAGTTCATGCTCGACACCGCGTTCAAGGTCACGGAGGAGAACTGGCAGGACGGCTCCGCGCAGAACCCGCACTTCGCCATCTCCGAGTCGCCCACCTACGTCGGGCGCGCTCTGGCGGCACTGGCCTGCGACCCGGACGTGGCCCGCTTCAACGGGAGTTCACTCTCCAGCGGCGGCCTCGCCCAGGAGTACGGCTTCACGGACGTGGACGGCTCGGCGCCCGACGCCTGGCGCTACATCACCGAAGTCGAGCAGGAGGGCAAGCCCGCTGATGTGACCGGTTACCGCTGACGGGCTACCGCTGACCGGTTACCGCTCGTCGTCCGCCGCGGCCGAGCCGCCGTCCGTGTCGTCGTGGAGGGCGGCCATGCGCCGGCCGGTCTCCCTGAACCGGTCGCGCAGCGACGGCGGCCCCAGCACCTCGCATTCCGCGCCCAGGGCGAGCAGTTGGGTGTAGGCGACGTTCAGGGACTCCACGGGCAGGACGACGACGACCGGTCCCTCGCCGTCCTGCCCGGACACCGCCCCGGGCACGGGCTCGGCCTGCTCCAGCGCCTCCTCCGCGGCCCGGTGGTCGGTCACGTGGCGCAGCATCCGTCTCCCCGCCGACGTCAGCCGCAGCCGCACCTCCTCCCGGAGGATCGAGCGGGCGAAGGCGGCCGACCGCTCCTCCCAGAAGCGGGGCAGGTCGAACTCCTCGTCCCGTGCGAAGTGTTCGCCGTCCGCCTCGATCCCCGTGATCCGGTCCACCCGGTAGACCCGCCGGTCCCCTCCGTCCACCACTTGCGCCGCCAAGTACCAGACGCCGGCCTTGAGTACGAGCCCGTACGGCTCCAACTCCCGCTCCACCTCGGCCCCTCGGCGCCGGTAGCGCATCCGGACCGTCCGGTCGTCCCACACCGCCTCCGCCAGTGCGGGCAGCAGGTCGGGGGTCTCCGGGGACTGCCACCAGCCCGGTGCGTCGAGGTGGAAGCGCTGGGCCGCGCTGCGATGCGCGTCGCTCAGCTCCGGGAGCAGCGCCGCCGA
>NZ_JACBXA010000355.1 GCF_013870515.1 Streptomyces albidus (ex Kaewkla and Franco 2022)
CGGCCCCGTGGACGATGTGCCGGTGATCGCGCTGAACGGCGAACGGGGGCGGCTGCGGGAGCGTCTGTGCGGCATGGGGGGCGAGCTGCTGGTGATGCTCGTGGCTCCGGGGACGGGCGTGTGGGACAGCAGGCACTGGCTCTCGGCGGGGATGATGCCCGAACTGGCCGCTGCCGTGGAGGCGTTGCCGTTGAGGGCGGAGCTGCTCGTGACCGAGAAGTATCCGGGGGCGGCGGCACACACGGTGCTGGTGATACGGCCCGACGGACATCTTGTGGCCGCCCTGCCAGGGCCCCGTACGGGCCAACTGCGGGCGTGCGCGGACGCGGTGCGAGGCGGCACACTGCCCGGGGGGCGGCCGGCGACGTCCGGTGAGGCACGACAGTAGCGCCGGCGGCCACCTGACAGCACGACCACCCGGCGGCGCCCACACGGACCACGCGGCGATGCCCTCTCGGGGCGCGGTGAGGGGCGCGCACGGGCTGCTTGGCGCGCGAGCGGGGGCACGGGACAGCAGGCCCCACTCCGAGGGAACGCCTGACCCTGATGCGACGTCGCCTGGACGGGCCCCGACGAGAGCCCGAACTCCCCAGCCATGCCGGGGCGTTCAGTCCGGCAGATACTGGTCCAGCTGCTCCGGGTCCTCACCCTCCTGCTCCAGAGCCTGACGGACCACGCGCAGCGCCAGCCCTTCGCCGTAGCCCTTGCGGGCGAGCATCCCGGCGAGGCGGCGGATGCGCTTCTCCTGAGCGAGCCCCCTGGTCGAGCGCAGCTTGCTCTCCACCAAGGCCCGGGCCATCTCCGCCTCCTGCTCGGTGTCGAGCTGCCCGACGGCGCCGTCGATCACCTCGGACTCCACACCCTTGGTGCGCAGTTCGCGGGCGAGCGCCCTCCTGGCGAGCCCCCGGCTGTGATGGCGGGACTCGACCCAGGCGTCGGCGAACTTCGCGTCGTCGATCAACCCCACCTCTTCGAAGCGGGACAGGACCTCCTCGGCGACGGCGTCGGGGATCTCCCGCTTGCGGAGGGCGTCGGCCAACTGACGGCGGGTGCGCGGCTGGCCGGTCAGCAGGCGCAGGCAGATGGCGCGTGCCTGCTCCTCCGGATCCTTCTCCGGCTTGCTGTCCGGCGCTCGGGTGCCGTCGGCGTCCACGGCAGGGTCATCGACCCCGTGAACGGCCGAGGCACCTCGGTCGTCGCTGTCGTCCAGCTCGGGGCCGAGGTGTCGTGCGTCACCCAGCCGTGAGCTGCGTGACGCACGGCGGCGTCGCGTGCGCGGTGATCCCACCTCGGCCCTCGACGAGGTGGGATCACCGCTGTCTTCGCGCAGAGGCCACTGGCTGCGCCGTGTCATGGATCAGCTCTTCGCGGCGGCCGACTTGACCGCCTTGGCCTTCGTCGGTGCGGGCACGGACTTGGGCGCACCGGCGGCGGCTTCCGGCGCCGACCCCGCTCCTGCCGCGTCGGCACCGGGCTCGCCCGTGGGCTCCTCCGGAACCACCCCGATCCCCAGCTTCTCCTTGATCTTCTTCTCGATCTCGTTGGCGAGATCGGGGTTGTCACGGAGGAAGTTGCGGGAGTTCTCCTTGCCCTGGCCCAGCTGGTCGCCCTCGTAGGTGTACCAGGCGCCGGACTTGCGGATGAATCCGTTCTCCACGCCCATGTCGATGAGCCCGCCTTCACGGCTGATGCCGTGCCCGTACAGGATGTCGAACTCGGCCTGCTTGAAGGGCGGAGCGACCTTGTTCTTGACGACCTTGACCCGCGTGCGGTTGCCCACCGCGTCGGTGCCGTCCTTGAGGGTCTCGATCCGGCGGATGTCGAGCCGCACCGAGGCGTAGAACTTCAGCGCGCGGCCGCCGGTCGTCGTCTCCGGAGAGCCGAACATCACGCCGACCTTCTCGCGGAGCTGGTTGATGAAGATGGCCGTGGTCTTGGAGTGGTTGAGGGCGCCTGTGATCTTCCGCAGCGCCTGGCTCATCAGGCGGGCCTGCAGGCCGACGTGCGAGTCGCCCATCTCGCCCTCGATCTCCGCACGCGGCACGAGCGCGGCCACGGAGTCGATGACGATCAGGTCGAGCGCACCCGAACGGATGAGCATGTCGACGATTTCCAGGGCCTGTTCGCCGTTGTCCGGCTGGGAGAGGATCAGCGCGTCCGTGTCGACGCCGAGCTTCTTCGCGTACTCGGGGTCGAGCGCGTGCTCCGCGTCCACGAACGCGACCGTGCCGCCCCCCTTCTGGGCGTTGGCCACCGCGTGGAGGGTCAGGGTCGTCTTACCGGAGGCCTCCGGCCCGTACACCTCGACGACGCGTCCGCGCGGCAGACCGCCCACGCCGAGAGCGACATCCAGGGCGGTGGATCCGGTGGGGATGACCTCGACGGGCTCGTTCGGCCGCTCCCCCATGCGCATCACGGCGCCCTTGCCGAACTGCCGTTCAATCTGCGCGAGGGCGGTTTCAAGCGCCTTCTCGCGGTCGGTTTCTGCCATCGGTGCCACCCGGTTTGCTTGAGTCGATCGCTTCACGTCAACGACGCTAGCGGTTGCCACTGACAATCGGCCCGGATCTCGCTCCGGGCCGGGACGGCGGAGGCGGGAGAACCCGCCAGGGCCTCCATAAGAATCCATGTTCGATTTTTGCGTCAAGTCGCCCTGAAATCCTGTGGATAACCCAGGAAAGCCCTGTTCAACTGCCCCTTGGGCAGCGAGCACGAAGGCGTGGCGAGCTCAGAGGCAGGCTCAGTTGCGAGCTCAGGGGCGAGCTCATCTCTTGTCTGCGGGAACGTCCATGACGGCGCAGACCTGGCGCCAGATCTCCTTCGCGTCCCACCCGGCGTCCAGCGCCTCGCAGACGGTACGGCCGCCGAGTTCGGACATCACGTGGTCGCGGGCGAAGGAGGTGGCATATCCCTCGCCGAAGTGATCCGCCATCCGCTGCCAGAAGTCCGTCAACCGCATGGCTCCAGTATCCAGTCACCCGCCTCCGGCCCGGCGGCGGACCTGCCGAGCCGGGGATCAGGCCTGGCCCAGCGCCCGTACGCCCGCCGTGACCAGCACCGCGACCGCGATCACGATCAGGAAGGGCGCGCGCAGCAGCAGCGCCACAGCCGCCGCCGACAGCCCCAGCGCCTTGGCGTCGAGAACCAGCGCGCCTCCGGTGCTGAAGGTCTGCTGTGCCGTCAGCGCAGCCAGCAGCGCCACCGGAAGCAGCGTCACCAGCCGTTTGACGACCGGCCGTTCAAGCAGCCCCTCGGGCACGGACAGGCCCAGAAGCTTCGCCGCGTAGCAGCCGATCGCCGTTGCTGCGATCGCGATCCACACACTCATCGGTGCTCCTCCCCCTCCGGCCCCTTCCGGGGCGTCCCCTCGGCCGCCTGTTCCTGGACGGGCTCGCCTCCGCCCTTCCGGCTCCGACGGGCGAAGGCAAGCCCCTGCACCGTCAGCACGACCGGTGCCGCAAGTGCAGCGAGCAGCACCGGCACTCCGCCGGGCAGTACGGGCAGCAGCCCGAGTCCCACCACGACCGCCAGTGCCGCCGTCGCCCGTGCGACAGCCGTGCGCAGCATGGGGGCCAGCAGCGCGAGGAAGACCGCCGGCCCGGCCGCGTCGAGCCCCCACCTCTCCGTGTCGCCCAGTGCGTCGGCACCCATCGCGCCGAGCAGTGTGGTCAGGTTCCACAGCGTGAAGATGGTCACGCCCGTGACGGTGAAGCCGAGGCGGGCGCTGCGGCGGCTCTCCTGCGCGAGGGTGACCGCCGCGGTCTCGTCGATGACCATGTGGGCGGCGAGCGGGCGCACCAGTCGGGGCAGCCGGAGCAGCGTGGCCAGCCGCAGCCCGTAGAAGGTGTTCCGCACGCCGAGGAAGAACGCGCCCGCCGCGGCGGTGAGCGGGCTGCCGCCCGCCGCGAGCGCCCCGACGAGAGCGAACTGGGAGGCGCCGGTGAAGACGAAGAGGCTGAGCGCGCAGGTCTGCGGAAGGCTGAGGCCGGCCCCCACGGCGGTCACGCCGAAGGCGAATCCGGACAGGCCCACGGCGACGCCCACACCGAGGGCGTCGCGTATGACTGCGCGGTCCTGAAGCGACGTGGCAGAGGGCGGGTCGGCCTGGGGCTGTGAGGCGTCTTTCTGTTCGAGCACGGGCGTCACGCTAGTCGCGACGGGCCGTGGCGGTCTTGTACGTTCTTGCGCTCGCGCCCGGGGCGCTCAGCGGGTCGCCGCCCGCTCACGCTGGTACGCGCCGGGCGGCACACCCACGATGCGGCTGAAGTGCCGGCTGAGATGCGACTGGTCGGTGAAGCCCACGGCGGCGGCTGTCTCCGCAGGCGGCACCCCGGCGTCCAGCAGCGCGCGTGCCCGGTGCACCCGGGCGTCCGTCAGCCATGCGTGCGGCGGCATCCCGTACCTCTCGCGGTAGGCACGCAGCAGCGGGAAGGTCCCCGTCCCCAGCTCGCCGGCGAGCGCCTCCAGCGTGGGAGGCGCGGACAT
>NZ_JACBXA010000356.1 GCF_013870515.1 Streptomyces albidus (ex Kaewkla and Franco 2022)
TGGGGGAGGGCATCACCGAGACGGCCGGAGTGGGCCTGCTCGCGATGGTCTCCGTCCTCGTCCCGCTGCTCGCCGGCACCGCCGCCGTCATCTTCCTGCTGCTCGGTTACGCGCTGCACGTGGTGACGCCCGAGCCCGCGATAGCCGCGCCCATGCGCGGAGTCGGCTGGGTCTTCGCGGTGCTCGCCGCCGCCGGGATCGTCGTCGGCATGGCGGAGCTGTGGCTGACCGCGATGCGCAACGGCGCCGGCGCGCGACGGCAGGCGGCCGGGGAAGGGCCTCTCGTGGATGTGACGGGCGGCGCGAGCGGCCTCGCCGAGGAGGTCGCCAAGGCGCAGGCCGTCTGGCGCGAAGCGCTGCTGGAGCGCGGGATCCATCCGTATCTGGCCAGCGCGCTGGCCGACGGTCCGGCCACGCGCGCACCCTCCAGCTACGCCCCCGCACCGCAGGAGAACTCCCAGGAGCCGGCGCACGCCGAGGAGCGCCACCACCCGCGGCTCGGCTACTCCGGCCCGGACTTCTCCAGCCGCACGCCCTCGGACGGCCAGGGGGAGCGGAGCGTCCGTCCGCGCTACTCCAGTCCGGACTACTCCAGCCCCGACTACGGCGGTCCCGAGCACCCGCCCGAATAGGCGGGCCCGGGAGGCTCTCACCGCACGGTGTTGCTACTCCCCCGCGGTGCCGCTCGCGCCCGCGACGTCCAGTGCGTGCCGTACGTCGGCGACGAGGTCGTCCGCGTCCTCCACGCCGACCGACATCCGCACGAACCCCTCCGGCACGGCGTCCCCGCCCCATCGGCCGCGCCGCTCCGCCGTGGAGCGGACACCGCCGAAGCTGGTGGCGTCGTCGACCAGGCGCAGAGCCTCCAGGAAGCGCTCCGCGAACTCCTTGCCGGGCAGCGTGAAGGAGACGACGCAGCCGAACCGGCGCATCTGCCTCGCCGCCACCTCGTGCGAGGGGTCGCCGGGCAGCCCCGGGTGACGTACGTCCGTCGCCTCCGGCCTGGCCAGCAGCGCCTCGGCGACGGCGAGCGCACCGACCGCCTGGCGCTGCGTCCGCACGTCGAGAGTGGCCAGCGAACGATGCGCGAGCCACGCCTCCATCGGCCCCGGAATGGCACCGACGTACTTGCGCCACTGCCGCACCGAGTCGGCCAACTCGGGGTCGCGGCAGCTGACATGGCCGAGCAGGACGTCGCCGTGCCCGGTGAGCGCCTTCGTGCCGCTGGCGACGGCGAAGTCCGCGCCGAGTTCGAGGGGCCGCTGCCCGAGCGGGGTGGCGAGGGTGTTGTCGACGGCGACCAGCGCCCCGCGTTCGTGCGCCGCGTCGGCCAGGCGCCGGATGTCGCACACGTCCAGACCGGGGTTGGACGGCGACTCGATCCACAGCAGCGACGCACCGTCGAGCTGCGCGAGTTGGGCGTCGCCCGCGGTCGGAGCCGTGCGGACCTCGACGCCGAACCCTTCGAGGCGTTCACGCATGCCGACGAGGAGGTTGTATCCGTCGTCGGGCAGCACGACCACGTCGCCGGGACGCGAACGGCACAGCAGCACGGCGGAGATGGCGCCCATGCCGGAGGCGAACGCGACTGTGTGCGCGGGCTCCTCGCCGGGGAGGTCCAGCTGGCCGATGGCTCGTTCGAGGCCGGTCCAGGTGGGGTTGGTGTCGCGCCCGTACGCGTAGGGCGCACCCGCCGGGTCGCCGGGGAGGTGGTAGTGCGCGGCGAAGACGGGCCCGGGCAGCGGCGGGGCGTACGGCTCCTCGTCGGGCAGGCCGGCCCGTACGACCCGGGTGGCGTCGCTGTCAGAGTTCATCGGTGATCGCTCTCCTGTCAGGCGGCCCTGGCGAGCGCCGCGCGGGCAGCCGCCCCGCACTGTGCGCCGTACGCGGAACCGAAGAGGACGGCGTGCGCCAGTAGGTGCTGGAGCTGGTGCAGCGGGACGCGCTCCTCGCGGCCCTCGATGGGGCTCACCTCCTGGTACGCGGCGAGGATACGGGAGAGCTCCGGGCAGCCGAACAGTTCGAGAAGCGCGAGGTCGGTCTCCGGATGGCCGCCCTGTGCGGCGGGGTCGATCAGCCGGGCGCGGCCGTCGGCAGCCCAGTGCACGTTCCCCGACCACAGGTCGCCGTGGATGAGCACGGGCAGCTGAGGCGGGCCCGCGAGCTGGTCGATCCGCTCGCACACCCGCTCCACGTCGAGGGTGTCGGCCGCGCTGATGGCGCCGTTGTCGAAGGCGTCGCGGAGGAAGGGGCGCAGCCTGTACTCGGCGTGGAAGGCCGGCCAGTCCTCGGGCTCGGTGACCGGCTCGTCGGGCCCGAGCAGCCGCAGCGTGCCGAGGTAGGCGGGGCGTCCGGGAGTGCCGTAGGCGAGTGTGCGGTTGTCGTGCAGGGCGGCCAGGTCACGGCCGAGGCGCTCGGCCTGCGCCGCGTCGGGGGCACCCTGCTCCACCCAGTCCAGTACGAGCACGTCGTCCTCGACGGCGAGGACCTCGGGCACAGCGACCACTCCCGTGAAGGCGAGCATGGCGAGTCCGGCCGCCTCCGCCTCGAAGAACCCGGGAGGGGGCACGGTGTCGAGGGTCTTGGCGAACACGGTGCGGTGCGAACCGTGTTCGCCCCCGCTCAGCGTGAGGCGCCAGGCGTCGGAGATGTCCCCGCCGGGCACCCGCTCGGGGTCGGTGACCGTCGCCGCGCCGGTCATCTGGGCAACACGGTCGGCGAGCGCGGACATCAGGCCTCACCCCTCCCGGCCGTACGGCCGACGTCCAGCGTCGCGGTGACCTCGGCCAGCAGCCCCGGCACGGCGGCCTCGACGAGGCGCAGGCACTCCTCGAACCCGGCGATGTCGCCGTAGTACGGGTCGGGGACGTCGAACCCGAAGCCGTCGCCCTCGGAAGCCGAGGGGTCGTAGCTGCGCAGCAGCCGCACCTTCGCCGCATCGTCGGGAGTGGGCGCCATCGCGCGCAGCTCTCGCTCGTGGCCTTCGTCGAGGGCGACGACGAGATCGTGCTCCGCGAACCAATCGGGCTCGAACTGCCGTGCGGCGTGAACCAGTTGATATCCGGCTTCCCCCAGCGTCGCAGTCGTGCGCCGGTCGGCGGGGTCTCCGATGTGCCAGCCCCCGGTGCCGGCACTGCTGCTCGCGATCCTGCCCTCGAGGCCGGCGTCCGCCACATGGGAGCGGAAGACGGCCTCGGCCATCGGCGAGCGGCAGATGTTGCCCGTGCAGACGAAGCAGACGCTGTAGGTGTCCATGGCCGCTCAGTCCCGGTCTGGCAGGGCCATGTGAAGCGCCCAGGCCACGACGGTGACGATCAGCCCGCCGAGGAAGGCCGGACCGAAGCCGTCCACGTGGAAGGCGACGTCGAGCTGCTCTGAGACCCACGAGGTGAGCATCAGCATCAGCGCGTTGATCACCAGCGTGAACAGGCCGAGCGTGACGATGAGCAGCGGCAGGGAGAAGAACTTCAGCAGCGGCTTGACCACGAAGTTGACCACACCGAAGATCAGCGCGACGACGATCAGCGTCAGCGCCCGCTCTCCCGTGTCAGCACCGGTGAATTCGACGCCGGTCACCAGCCAGGCGGCCACCGCGAGGGCGGCTGCGTTCGCGAGCGTCTTGATGAGGAAATTCGTCATAGTGTGATCGTGGCAGAGCCGGACTCTCAGGTCACAGGGGGTCCCCGGCCTCGGGGATGCGGAGAGACGCAGGATGAGACAGGGGTGGACGACGCGATGAAGGAGTTCCGGCTGGAGGAACTCGAGGCTGAGCGGCTCGCGAACGACGGCGCCTACCTCCAGTTCCTGCGGGAGCGCCACATGTCCGCCGGCCTCTACGCCCTCGACAAAGGCACCACCGACCCCCAGCAGCCGCACAAGCAGGACGAGGTCTACCTCGTGGTCAGCGGCCGGGGAGCGATCACCGTCGGGAACGAGACCACGGCTGTCGCGCGCGGCAGCATCGTCTACGTGCCGGCGGGAATGCCGCACAAGTTCCATCACATCAGCGAGGACCTGCGGATGATGGTCGTCTTCTCGCCGCCCGAAGGCTGACACCGGGGTCCCGGGTCAGGGTCCGGTAAGGGACGGTTCAGGGGAGGACCGGGGACGCTGTCCCTCCCGGTGCGGGCAGGAGCGTTTTAGCATCGAGGGCAGACAGGCGGCGCCGAACGCCGCGCAGCTCGCACTCCACCGGCCCGCCACGTCGGGCCGCCCAGCCAACGGGAGAAGTTCATGGACGCCAAGGGGATCATCAAGAGCCTGCCGTGGTGGGTGAAGTGGGTCGCGATCCCGGTCATCGCGGTCGTGGTCTTCGGCGGTCTGATCGCCAGCGTCGTGGGGTTCGTGATCGGTCTTCTCTTCAAGCTGCTGATCTTCGCCGCCCTGGTCGGCGGTCTGATCTACGTCGTGCGGCAGTTCACTTCGGCTTCCTCCTCTTCCCGCCGCGACG
>NZ_JACBXA010000357.1 GCF_013870515.1 Streptomyces albidus (ex Kaewkla and Franco 2022)
CGCGGTTTGATGAGTACCTGACGTATCGGGTTGACGGGGAGCGGCAGCGCCGTCAGGAATACGAGCAGATGCAGGCGCCGTCCGTCGGCGGCGTGATGCTTCCGCGCGGCAAGGGTGAGACCGTGCGTCTCTCCCGTGGCGCGTCGCTCACGGACTTCGCGGAGAAGATCAACGCCAACCCGGCGTCCCTTGTCCAGGTGATGTTCAACCTGGGCGAGATGGTCACCGCGACGCAGTCCGTCTCCGACGAGACCCTGGGTCTCCTCGGCGAGGAGATGAACTACGTCGTCCAGATCGTCAGCCCGGAGGAGGAGGACCGCGAGCTTCTCGAGTCCTTCGACATCGAGTTCGGCGAGGACGAGGGCGGCGAGCAGGCGCTCGTGGCGCGTCCGCCGGTGGTGACCGTCATGGGTCACGTCGACCACGGCAAGACGCGTCTTCTGGACGCCATCCGCAAGACCAACGTCATCGCGGGCGAGGCCGGCGGCATCACCCAGCACATCGGTGCCTACCAGGCCGCGACCGAGGTCAACGACGAGGAGCGCAAGCTCACCTTCATCGACACCCCTGGTCACGAGGCGTTCACCGCCATGCGTGCCCGCGGTGCGAAGTCGACGGACATCGCGATCCTGGTGGTCGCGGCCAACGACGGCGTCATGCCGCAGACGATCGAGGCCTTGAACCACGCCAAGGCGGCCGAGGTGCCGATCGTGGTCGCGGTCAACAAGATCGACGTCGAGGGTGCCGACCCGACGAAGGTGCGCGGTCAGCTGACCGAGTACGGCCTGGTGGCCGAGGAGTACGGCGGCGACACCATGTTCGTCGACATCTCCGCCAAGCAGGGCGAGAACATCGACGCGCTGCTCGAAGCGGTCGTGCTGACCGCGGATGCGGCGCTCGACCTGCGCGCCAACCCGGAGCAGGACGCCCAGGGCATCGCGATCGAGGCGCACCTCGACCGCGGCCGTGGCGCCGTGGCGACGGTGCTGGTCCAGCGCGGCACGCTCCAGGTCGGCGACACCATGGTCGTGGGCGACGCCTACGGCAGGGTCCGCGCGATGCTCGACGACAGGGGTGAGCACATCAAGGAGGCGGGTCCCTCGACCCCCGTCCTGGTGCTGGGTCTCACCAACGTCCCGGGCGCGGGCGACAACTTCCTGGTGGTCGACGAGGACCGTACGGCCCGTCAGATCGCCGAGAAGCGTGCCGCCCGTGAGCGCAACGCCGCATTCGCCAAGCGCACCCGCAGGGTCTCCCTGGAGGACCTGGACAAGGTGCTCAAGGCGGGCGAGGTGCAGCAGCTCAACCTCATCATCAAGGGCGACGCATCCGGTTCGGTCGAGGCGCTGGAGTCCTCGCTGATGCAGCTGGACGTCGGCGAAGAGGTCGACCTGCGCATCCTGCACCGCGGAGTCGGTGCGGTCACCGAGACCGACATCGACCTGGCGACCGGATCCGACGCCATCGTCATCGGCTTCAACGTCCGCGCCGAGGGGCGCGCGACGCAGCTGGCCGACCGCGAGGGTGTGGACGTCCGCTACTACTCGGTGATCTACCAGGTCATCGAGGAGATCGAGGCAGCCCTCAAGGGCATGCTCAAGCCGGTGTACGAGGAGATCGAGCTCGGCACGGCGGAGATCCGCGAGGTCTTCCGCTCCTCCAAGCTCGGCAACATCGCGGGTGTCCTCATCCGTTCCGGCGAGGTCAAGCGGAACACCAAGGCCCGCCTGCTGCGCGACGGCAAGGTCGTGGCGGAGAACCTCAACATCGAGGGTCTGCGCCGCTTCAAGGACGACGTCACCGAGATCCGTGACGGCTTCGAGGGTGGTATCAACCTCGGCGGCTACAACGACATCAAGGTCGACGACGTCATCGCCACGTACGAGATGCGGGAGAAGCCCCGCGGCTGACGCCGTGCGTGCTGACCCGTGAGCCGGTCCGGGGCCGGTCGGCGGAGGAAACTCCGTCGATCGGCCCCTGCCGCATCTCGTACGATCACCATGTGTATGTGGGGACTCTTTCCATCGACCTGTTGCTGGGCGACGTACATTCGCTCAAGCAGAAGCGCTCCGTCGTCCGGCCCATCGTCGCGGAGCTTCAGCGCAAGTACGCGGTGAGCGTGGCCGAGGTCGCGGAGCACGATCTCTACCGCCGTACCAGGATCGGTCTGGCGGCGGTGTCGGGGGACGCGGGGCACGTCACCGACGTACTGGACCGGTGCGAGCGGCTCATCGCCGCGCGGCCGGAGGTGGAGCTGCTGTCGGTGAGGCGGCGTTTCCACGGAGAAGATGACGAATAGCAAGGAGACGGACCAGTGGCCGACAATGCACGGGCGAAGAGGCTGGCAGACCTCATCCGTGAGGTGGTCGCGGAGAAGCTGCTCCGGGGGGTCAAGGACCCGCGGCTCGGCACACATGTGACCGTCACGGACACCCGGGTCACGGGGGACCTGCGCGAGGCGACGGTCTTCTACACGGTGTACGGGGACGACGAGGACCGCAAGGCCGCAGCCGCCGGCCTGGAGAGCGCAAAGGGCGTGCTGCGCACCGCAGTCGGTGCGGCGGCGGGCGTCAAGCACACTCCCAGCCTCAGCTTCGTGGCCGACGCCCTGCCGGAGAACGCCCGCACGATCGACGATCTCCTCGCCCGCGCCAGGGCGTCGGACGAAGAGGTGCGCAAGGCCTCTTCGGGCGCCGACTACGCGGCCGGAGCGGATCCCTACCGCAAGCCCGCCGACGAGCAGGCCGAGGACGAATGACCCGTGGCACGTAAGAAGGACAACGGACCCGGCGGGCTCGTCGTCGTCGACAAGCCCGCAGGATTCACCTCGCACGACGTGGTCGCCAAGCTTCGCGGTATGGCCCGTACGCGCAGGGTCGGACATGCCGGCACGCTCGACCCGATGGCAACTGGTGTTCTGGTCATCGGAGTTGAGAAGGCCACCCGGCTGCTCGGCCACCTCGCGCTGACGGAGAAGGAGTACGTCGCCACGGTGCGGCTCGGGCAGAGCACCGTGACGGACGACGCGGAAGGCGAGACCACCGCCGCCGAGGGGGCCTCCGGCATCGCCCGGGACGCCGTCGACGCGGCCGTCGCCGAACTCACCGGCGACATCCAGCAGGTGCCCTCCAAGGTCAGTGCCGTGAAGGTGGACGGCAAGCGCTCCTACCAGCGTGTGCGCGAGGGGGAGGACGTCGAACTCGCCGCCCGCCCCGTCACCGTCTCCGCCTTCACCGTGCACGACGTGCGCGAGGAGAAGGCCGAGGACGGCACCCGGGTCACGGATCTGCTGGTCTCGGTGGTCTGTTCCTCGGGCACCTATGTACGCGCGCTGGCCCGCGACCTCGGCACCGCGCTGGGCACGGGCGGACACCTGACGGCCCTGCGCCGTACGCGCGTCGGGCCCTACCGCCTCGAGGAGGCCCGCACTCTCGAACAGCTGCAGGGGGAGACCGACGGCGCGGGAGCGATCTCCCTGCTTCCGCTCGGCGAGGCCGCGGCTTCGGCCTTCCCGCGATGGGACGTGGATGCCGAGCAGGCTCGGCTGATCGGCAACGGCGCGCAACTGCGCATGCCTGCCGGGGAGTTCACTCCGGAGGGGCAGGGCCCGTCACCGGTCGCCGTCTTCGGCCCGGAGGGACATCTCATCGCGCTGGTCGAGGAGCACCAGGGCCGGGCGAAGAGCCTGGCCGTCTTCGCGTAGCAACCCCCTGGTGGGGGCGGGTGCCGGGTGAGTGGTGGACGGGCGGTGCCCGCGATTCACTCCAACGGCCGGGCGCTCGGGGTGAGTCGAGGGCGCGGTCGGGGGCGCGTTCTCCTCACGGCCTGTTCTTGCTGATCAACTTCGCTCTACCGTCTTGGAACCGGGGTGGCGGCGACACCAGGGTTCGGGCAAGGCGGGCGGTGCGTGAATGGGAGCGGTGCTTGCGGAGCACGCGTTGGTGCGGATCTGTGACCTGGCCGGACGGCCGCGGGGGACCGGTTTTCTCGCCGACGAACTCGGCACCGTGATCACGAGCCATGAGGCCGTCGACGGGCTCGGCCGGGTCGTCGTCAACACCCGTGACGAGCGCAGTCACTTGGCTGAGTCCGACGACATCACGCCATTGCCCGAATGGGACCTCGCGCTCATCCGTACGGACGGACTCGGCGTCGGCCCACTCGTGATCGGCGCGGAGCGGGCCACAGCTACGGCCGTACGGCTGCGCACGGGGCATACCTCACCGGCGGGGGAGGAGTGCTGGACGGACGCCCGCCTGGCCGGGACGGCCTCCGTCACCTACACCTCGACGGACCGCTTCCACGCGCTGGAAGAGGTGCTGGAGCTGGAGCTGCCCGAGGCCGCAGCCGTTGAACTGCGCCTGAGCAGGCGGGCGTCGGGCTCGCCTGTCATCGACGCGGAAACGGGCGCGGTGCTGGCCGT
>NZ_JACBXA010000358.1 GCF_013870515.1 Streptomyces albidus (ex Kaewkla and Franco 2022)
CGTCGGGGGCTCAGCGGCGCAGCAAGGGAGCCGACCGGCGGCTGCTGCGACAGCGGCTGGTGGTGTTCGTGACGGTCACCGTGCTGGTGGCGCTCGGGATCGCGGCGGCTCAGGGCTGCCAGGGCCCGACGCGCGGGTTGGGCTCGGCCTCCGTCAGAACCATGCCGTAGGTGTCGGCGCCGCGCACTGATCGCATCCCGTAGCACTCGGGCCGCCCCACCGGGCGGTCAGAGCGACGGGTGTGCGCAGAGCCCCATCTCTCCCCCGCCCGCGGTCACTTGCGGGTCACCGCATAGAAGGCGACTGCTGCGGCAGCGCCCACGTTGAGCGAGTCGACGCCGTGTGCCATCGGGATGCGCACGCGTTCGTCGGCCGCCCTCATGGCGCGGGCCGAGAGGCCGTCGCCCTCGGCGCCGAGCAGCAGCGCCGCACGTCGCAGACGGTGCGGCGCTACGTCGTCCAGGGGCACGGCGTCCGCGTCCGGGGTCAGGGCGAGCAGCTCGAAGCCCGCTTCCCGTACAGGCTCCAGGTCGCCCGGCCAACTGCCCAGCCGCGCATAGGGCACGGAGAAGACCGCGCCCATCGAGACCTTCACGGATCGGCGGTAGAGCGGGTCGGCACACGACGGGGAGAGCAGCACGCCGTCCATGCCGAGGGCGGCGGCGCTGCGGAATATAGCCCCGATGTTGGTGTGGTCGTTGACCGCCTCCATGATCACGACGCGGCGGCACTTCTCCAGAAGCCTCTCCGGGGCGGGCAGGGGCTTGCGCCCCATCGATGCGAGGGCACCGCGGTGCACGTGGTAGCCGGTGACCTTCTCGGCGAGCTCGGGGCTGACGATGTGGACGGGGGCGTCCACCTCGTCGATGACGTCCCGCATGACGTCGCTCCACTTGGCGGAGAGCAGCATCGAGCGCATGGGGTAACCGGCCTGCAGGGCACGGCGGATGACCTTCTCGCCCTCGGCGATGAAAAGGCCCTCGGCGGGCTCGCGGCGGCGCCGCAGCTCGACGTCTGTCAGGTCGGTGAAGTCGGCGAGCCGGGGATCGTCGGAGTCCACGACGGTGATGAGTTCGGCCACGGTCGTTCCGGTTCAGTCCTCGGTAGCCCGGTGGGGCGAGTGCGGGCCGACGGCGACGACGTCGCCGACGACGATGACGGCCGGCGGCCGTACGCCCTCGGACACGGCCCGCTCCCCCACCGTCCCCAGGGTGGCGTCCACCCGGCGCTCGCCCGCCATCGTTCCCTCCTGCACGATCGCGACCGGTGTGGCGGCGTCCCTGCCGTGACGCATGAGGGTCTCCGCGATGGCGCCGACGCGCTCCACGGCCATCATCAGGACGAGGGTGCCGCGCAGACGTGCCAGTGCCTCCCAGTCGACGAGCGAACTCGGGTCGTCCGGGGCGACATGACCGCTGACGACCGTGAACTCGTGGGCGACGCCGCGGTGGGTCACGGGGATGCCCACGGCGCCGGGAACGCTGACGGCGGAGGTGATGCCCGGGACCACGGTGACCGGGATCCCGGCTTCGGCGAGCTGCTGCGCCTCTTCCATGCCGCGGCCGAAGACGAACGGGTCGCCGCCCTTGAGGCGCACGACCGACCTGCCCGCCTTGGCGTGCTCGATCAACGCGTCGTTGATGGCCTCCTGCGCCATCGCCCGTCCGTACGGGATCTTCGCGGCGTCGATCACCTCGACGTGCGGGGGCAGTTCGGCCAGCAGATCGCGCGGGCCGAGCCTGTCGGCGATGACCACGTCCGCCTCGGCGAGCAGCCGCCGGCCCCGCACGGTGATCAGGTCGGGGTCGCCGGGACCGCCGCCGACCAGGGCTACTCCGGCGCTGCGGGCGCGGTGGTGCGGCGCGTTGAGAGTGCCCGCGTGGAGGCCTTCCACGACGGCGTCCCGTACGGCTGCGGAGCGGCGCGGATCGCGTCCGGTGAGGACGGCGACGGTCACTCCCTCGCTGTGGCCCGTGGCCGGGGTCCAGGCGGTCGCGGCGGCGGCCTCGTCGCTGCGTACGCACCACACGCGGCAGGCCTCGGCCTCGGCGGAAGCGGCGGTGTTGGTAGCGGGGTCGTCCGTGGCGACCAGTGCGTACCAGGCCTCGGCCAGATCGCCGTCGGCGTACGGACGGCGTTCCCAGGTCAGCTCCCCCGCGTCCGCCATGGCCTCGACGGAGGGACGGACGGACGGGGAGATCACGGTCACGTCCGCACCCGCGGCGAGAAGCGCGGGCAGCCTGCGCTGGGCGACGCTTCCGCCGCCGACGATCACGACCCGGCGCCCCGCGAGGCGGAGGCCGACGGGGTAGGCGGGGTGGTCGGTCCCCTCGTGCGGCTCGGCGTGGGGCTCGGACATGGCGCGGGCGGCTCCTTGTTTGCGGAGTGGGCCGCTGCGGCGCTGGAGCGGCGTGATGGTGCTGACGAGCGAGATGGTGCGGTGTTACGAGGCGCGTTGCGGGCAGGGGGCGCGTACGCGAGCGTGCGCGATCTCCGTACAGCCTATGGCGAGAACCCGCGAACCCGCAGTTGAGCGGATCACTGCTCGGCGGCCGGGGCACGCTCGCGCCCCGGCCCTACCGTGGCTCAGGCCTTGCCTGTCACCCCGGCCGAGTCGAACGTCGCGACCTCGTGCATCGCGCGCGCGGCGCTCTGCACCATGGGCAGGGAGAGCAGCGCGCCGGTGCCCTCGCCGAGCCTCAGATCCAGATCGACCAGCGGGCGCAGGCCCAGCTTGGTGAGGGCTGCGACGTGGCCGGGCTCGGAGCTGCGGTGACCCGCGATGCAGGCCGCCATGGCCTCGGGGGCGATGCAGCGGGCCACGAGTGCGGCGGCCCCCGCGCTGACTCCGTCGAGGATCACGGGCGTACGCAGCGAGGCACCGCCCAGGATCAGGCCGACGAGCGCGGCGTGCTCCAGCCCGCCGACGGCCGCCAGCAGGCCCAACGGGTCGGCCGGGTCGGGCTGGTGGAGTTCGAGGGCGCGGCGGACGACCTCGACCTTGCGTGCGTGTGTCTCGTCGTTGATGCCGGTGCCGCGCCCCGTCACCTCGGCGGGGTCGACACCGGTGCAGGCCGAGATCAGCGCGGCGGAGACCGTGGTGTTGGCGATGCCCATCTCGCCTGTGAGGAGCGCCTTGTTGCCTGCCGCAACGAGGTCGCGTGCGGTCTCGATGCCCACCTCGACGGCGCGCAGCGCCTCCTCACGCGTGAGCGCGGGACCCTGCGTCATGTCGTCCGTGCCGGCCCGTACCTTGCGGGGCAACAGGCCGGGGGTGGCGGGGAGTTCGCCTGCGACGCCGACGTCGACGACGCAGATCTCCGCACCGACCTGGTTGGCGAAGGCGTTGCAGACCGCGCCGCCACCGAGGAAGTTGGCGACCATCTGCCCCGTGACCTCCTGCGGCCAGGGGGTGACGCCCTGGTCGTGCACACCGTGGTCGCCCGCGAAGATCGCGACGGCTGCGGGCTCCGGGAGCGGCGGCGGGCACTTGCGGGAGAGGCCGCACAGCTGCGCGGAGATGATCTCCAGCATGCCGAGCGCTCCGGACGGCTTGGTCATGCGCTTCTGACGCTCCCACGCCTCGCCGAGCGCCTTCGCGTCCAGCGGACGGATGGCGGCCACGGTGTCGGAGAGCAGGTCCTGCGGCTCGGCGCCGGGCAGCACGCGGCGCCCGTACGACTCCTCGTGCACCACCCAGGACAGCGGGCGGCGCTTGGACCAGCCCGCCTGCGCCAGCTCGGGCTCGGCCGGGAACTCGTCGACGTACCCGACGCACAGATAGGCGACGACCTTGAGGTGCTCGGGCAGTTCGAGGGCGCGGACCATCTCGCGCTCGTCGAAGAAGCTGACCCAGCCGACGCCGAGACCCTCCGCGCGTGCGGCGAGCCACAGGTTCTCCACGGCGAGCGCGGAGGAGTAGGGCGCCATCTGCGGCTGGGTGTGCCGCCCGAGGGTGTGCCTGCCGCCCCGGGTCGGGTCAGCGGTGACCACGATGTTGACGGGGGTCTCGAGGATGGCCTCGATCTTCAGTTCCTTGAACTGCTTCGCGCGGCCCTTGGGCAGGGACTTGGCGTATGCGTCGCGCTGGCGCTCGGCCAGCTCGTGCATGGCGCGCCGGGTGTCCTCGGAACGGATGACCACGAAGTCCCAGGGCTGGGAGTGGCCGACGCTCGGCGCCGTGTGGGCCGCTTCGAGGACGCGGAGCAGCACCTCGTGAGGGATCGGGTCGGAGCGGAAGCCGTTGCGGATGTCGCGGCGCTCGCGCATCAGGCGATGCACGGCCTCACGCTCGTCGTCGGCGAATCCAGGTGCCGGAGGGCCGACGGGTGTCTCGTCGGACCCGGCGTCGTCGGAGGCAGCGGCGGCGGGTGCGGCGTCCGACT
>NZ_JACBXA010000359.1 GCF_013870515.1 Streptomyces albidus (ex Kaewkla and Franco 2022)
GGGCCAGTGGTGGTGTGCCCAGGCCGTCGAGCTCGGTCCCGCCGAGGTCGCCGAGCGTGCGGCCAAACTGCGGGACGCGCTGCGCTCCGAGTTGACCGCTTGAGAGCCCGTACCCGCGCCGTGTGCGCGGGTACGGGCAGGCGCTCCCGAAGCGATTTGCGCTGGTCGTCGCCGCAGGGTTAGAGTTACGACACAACGGCGCGGGGTGGAGCAGCTCGGTAGCTCGCTGGGCTCATAACCCAGAGGTCGCAGGTTCAAATCCTGTCCCCGCTACTGAAGATGAAGGCCCGGATCCTCAAGGATCCGGGCCTTCGTCATGTGTGGGCAGCCGTCGAGAGATCGGGGGTCCGAGAGAAACGGACTCCGGGCGGCGCTTCCTCGGTCGGAGGCGCCCTCGTCAGTTCACTGGACGGTCAGTTCGCCGGGCTCGCTGCACCTCTGGCTCGCTGCACTGCGGGCTCGGCCCACTGCGATCAGCTCGCCGGCGTCAGGCGGCGGCGCACTGGGGGCACGTACCCCTGTAGGTGATGCTGGCGTCCGAGATGGTGAAGCCGTACCGCTCGGCCTCGGGGAGCTCTGCGAGCGGGTCGCCCGAGGGGTGGACGTCGCGGATGGTGCCGCACTTCGAACAGACCAAGTGCTGGTGAGTGTGCCGCGCGTTGGGGTCGTACCGCTTGGCGCGACCGTCCGTGCTGACCTCGATCACCTCTCCGATGGAGACGAGCTCGCTCAGCGTGTTGTAGACGGTGGCGCGTGCGATCTCGGGCAGGCGCGCGGAGGCGCGTGCGTGGACCTCGTCAGCCGTGTAGTGAACGTGATCGCCGTCCAGAACCTCGGCGACGACTCGCCGCTGCGCGGTGAGCCGCCAGCCTCGCTCACGGAGTCGCTCCAGCAGGTCACTCATACGCAAAGCCTAGCAGTGCCGGGGTCCGGGAAGAGAACCCGTACGGACTTCGTCCTGTTCTTGACTTAGACATTGTCCAATGTAGGATCGGCGGAGCTCAGACCAGCACAGGTAGGTACGAAGCAGAGGAGTACGTGACGGTGCAGGACAAGACAACCGGTCCGCTGACGACGGAAGCCGGCGCTCCGGTCGCGGACAACCAGCAGACCCAGACAGCCGGCCCCGGCGGACCCGCCTTGATCCAGGACCAGCTTCTTCTGGAAAAGCTGGCGCACTTCAACCGCGAGCGCATCCCGGAGCGCATCGTGCATGCGCGCGGTGCCGGTGCGTACGGCACCTTCACGCTGACCGCCGACGTGTCGCGCTACACCCGGGCGAAGTTCCTCTCCGAGGTCGGCAAGCAGACCGAGACCTTCCTGCGCTTCTCGACGGTGGCGGGCAACCTCGGTGCGGCCGACGCCGTCCGGGACCCCCGCGGCTTCGCGCTGAAGTTCTACACCGAGGAGGGCAATTACGACCTCGTCGGCAACAACACCCCGGTCTTCTTCATCCGGGACGCCATCAAGTTCCCCGACTTCATCCACACCCAGAAGCGGGACCCGTACACGGGCTCGCAGGAGGCGGACAACGTCTGGGACTTCTGGGGCCTCTCACCCGAGTCGACCCACCAGGTGACCTGGCTCATGGGTGACCGCGGCATTCCCGCCACCTACCGTCACATGAACGGCTACGGCTCCCACACCTTCCAGTGGACGAACGCCGACGGCGAGGTCTTCTGGGTCAAGTACCACTTCAAGACCGACCAGGGCATCGAGACCCTCAGCAACGAGGAAGCCGAGATCCTGGCGGGCAAGGACCCGGACAGCCACCAGCGGGACCTGCGTGAGTCCATCGAGCGCGGGGACTACCCGAGCTGGACGGTGCAGGTGCAGATCATGCCGGCGGCGGACGCGTCGAACTACCGCTTCAACCCCTTCGACCTGACCAAGGTCTGGCCGCACGAGGACTACCCGCCGATCGAGATCGGCAAGCTCGAGCTCAACCGCAACCCGGAGAACATCTTCGCCGAGGTCGAGCAGTCGATCTTCTCGCCGCACCACTTCGTGCCCGGCATCGGCCCGTCCCCGGACAAGATGCTCCAGGGCCGTCTCTTCGCGTACGGCGACGCCCACCGCTACCGCGTGGGCATCAACGGCGACCACCTGCCGGTCAACCGTCCGCACGCCACGAACGCCAACTCGCACGGTCGTGACGGCGTGATGTACGACGGCCGGCACGGCGGCGCGAAGAACTACGAGCCCAACAGCTTCGACGGCACGAAGCAGACGGACAGGCCGCTTTGGGAGCCGACCGCGGTGGCGGGCCTGACGGGCAATCACGTCACCCCGTCGCACGCCGAGGACGACGACTTCGTCCAGGCGGGCAACCTCTACCGGCTGATGCCGGAGGACGCCAAGCAGCGTCTGATCGACAACATCGCGGGCTTCGTCTCCCGTGTCTCGCGGGACGACATCGCCCAGCGGGCCATCGAGAACTTCCGCAAGGCGGACGAGGACTACGGCAAGCGACTGGAGGCCGCGGTCCAGGCCCTGCGCGGCTGACCCGACAGCTGGCCGTACAGCCCGGAGGGACCGGTGTGAAGCCGGTCCCTCCGGTGCGTGCGGCGCTCCTTGAGGCGCCTTGCAGTCGAGGGGTGCCGTCCTCACACGGCGAGGGGCTGCGCGGCATCCTCTCTGCCGGACCAGCAGCGCACGATGTCCCGCACGGAGACGACTCCGACCGCTTCCTGTCCGTCCAGCACGATCAGGTGGCGGAAGCCTCCGTGCGTCATGGCCGCGGCTGCCTGGTCGAGGGTCCAGTCGGGAGTCGCGAAGACGACGTCGGTCGTGGTGTGCGCGTGTGCTGATTCGAGGTCGGGGTTCTGGTCGGCGCCGAGTGAGTTGAGGATGTCGCGCTCGGTCAGAATGCCGAGCCCGCTGGTGTCGGGGTCGAAGACCACTGCTGCGCCGACTCTGCGGGCCGACATCAGTGCGGCCGCCTGCCGCAGGGTGTGGGCGGGGCCGATCGTGAGGACCACAGTGCTCATGGCGTCTCGGACGAGCGTGGGCATGTTCGTGGGCCACCTCCTTGGAGGAACCACTTCCCCTTCGAGAAGTAATTCACAAGGGCACAAGCTTACGGAGGTTCATGTTCACATGCCTCCGTCCGCACAACAAGGGCGCGGTCACACGCGAGGTGGCAACGTGGCGCAAGGTGGCCGGACTGCGCGCCCTCCGTCGGATCCAAGCCGTCGGATCCAAGCCGTCAGGATCTAAGCCGTCAGGTAGGCGAGCACTTCCTCGTGCAGGCGACCGTTCGAGGCCAACGCGTTGCCGCTGTGCGGCCCGCGCCTGCCGTCGAGGCCGGTGAACGTGCCGCCCGCCTCCTGCACGATGATCGCGTTCGCCGCCATGTCCCACAGGGAGAGTTCGGGCTCCGCGCAGGCGTCCATCGAGCCCTCGGCGACCATCATGTACGGCCAGAAGTCGCCGTAGCCGCGCGTACGCCAGCAGCTGCGCGTCAGCTCCAGGAAGCCGGGCAGCATGCCGCGCTCCTCCCAGCCGTGCAGTGAGGAGTACCCGATGGACGCGTCCCGTACGGATTCCACCTGCGAGACGCGCAGCCGGCTGGCCTGGGAGAGGCTGCGCCCCGTGTAGGCGCCCCTGCCCTTCGCGGCCCACCAGCGGCGGTTGAGGGCCGGGGCCGAGACCAGGCCGACGACGGGCTGGTCGCCGCCCTCTCCCAGCTCGGTCAGGGCGATCAGAGTCGCCCAGACGGGCACGCCGCGGACGTAGTTCTTGGTGCCGTCGATCGGATCGATGATCCAGCGGCGGGAGCCGTGCCCTTCCGTGCCGAACTCCTCGCCCAGCACCGCGTCCCGCGGACGGGTGCGCTTGAGCGAGGTGCGGATCAGCTCCTCCGCAGCCTTGTCGGCCTCGCTCACCGGAGTCAGGTCCGGCTTTGTCTCGATTTTGAGGTCGAGAGCCTTGAACCGCTCCATCGTCGCGGCGTCGGCGGCGTCGGCCAGTACGTGGGCGAGGCGCAGATCATCGTGGTAGTCCGGCATGTGTGAACAGTATCGACCGGGTGGATCGCCAGCCACAGGGCGATGCCCGGACGAGGCAGGCGGGTACCTGCCATTCGGGCGGACCGGTCTGCGCGCGCTGTCTTGACAGAGCCTGGCGGCACGTCAATTCTGTCCCGCACCCCAGCCGCCGGGTACGGAGACACGATGCCTACTGCGCGCGAGACATTGCTGGAAGCCGCTCATGAGGCAGCCGGCAATCAGCCCTGGACAGGAGTGCGGATGGTGGACGTCGCCGCCGCCGCAGGTGTGTCCCGGCAGACGCTTTACAACGAGTTCGGCACGAAGGAAGGTCTCGGCGCGGCGTTGGTGAGCCGGCTGGTCGACGGCTTCCTC
>NZ_JACBXA010000036.1 GCF_013870515.1 Streptomyces albidus (ex Kaewkla and Franco 2022)
CGTGTGTGCCGGCTCACATGGCCCGACCGGCCTGGCCGCCGCACGGAAGGGCGTCCGTCCGGCGGCTCTGCCGGAAGGGTGCGCACTGCCGGCGACGGTGCGCACCGTTCAGCCCGTGCCTGCCGTGGACAGCCCGGGGAGGTCGGCGACGAGGGCGTCGAGGAGCGCCGGGCGCTGGGTGTTGAGGAAGAAGTGACCGCCCTCGAAGGCGTGCAGCCTGAAGTCGCCGCTGGTCTCCTTCTCCCAGCCGGCCATCTGCTCGGGCGGCGCTTCGGCGTCCGAGCTGCCGGCGAAGGCCGAGATGCCGCACACCAGAGGTTCGGCCTCCCGGTAGCGGTACGCGTCGCCCCAGGCGAAGTCGGACCGCATGACCGGCAGGAACAGTTCACGCGTCTCCGGGTCCTCGAACAGTGCCGCGGGTGTCCCGCCCATCCGGGTCACCCGGTCGATGAACTCCTCGTCCGGCAGCTGTGAATCGCCGAGTCCGACGCGGGGCAGCCGGGGAGCGGGGGAGCCGGAGACGATCAGCCGCTCAGGCGCGGCCACCCCGAGTTCGCGCAGCGCCCTGCACAGTTCGAAGCCGAGCCTGGCCCCCAGGCTGTGTCCCATCACCACGTACGGACGGTCGATGCGCTCGGCCATCTGTGCGGCCAGGCCGGGCACATCGAGCCCGGGCGGCTCGCCGATGCGTCGGCCGTGCCCGGGCAGCTCCACCGGCAGCACTTCGGCGTCGAGCCGCCCCGCCAGAGCGGCCGGCCAGGAACGGAAGACGGAGGCGCTGCCCCCGGCGTACGGAAGGCAGAACAGCAGGGCCGCCGCCTCGCTGCCGGGCTGAGCGGCCGGCCACGGTTCGCCCCGGCGCGTACGGGCGGCGGTCACCGGCCCGACTCCGCGCAGACGGCGGCGAGTTCACCGACTGTGGGACTGCGGAAGAAGTCGAGCGCCGAGACCGTCAGTCCCTCGTTGCGCAGCCTCGCGAGGATGTCGACGCTGTGGAGCGAGTCGCCGCCGAGTGCTTCGAAGTCGTCGTCCAGACCCACCCGGTCCAGGCCGAGCGAACCGGCCCAGGCCGCGGCGATCGTCCGCTCGGTCTCGCTGCCGGGCCCTCGGTAGGCCGGCATCCCTTCCAACTGGTCGCGCTCGGTCCAGGGTTGAGGCAGTCGCGCCGGTGAGCGGTCGGGTTTGCCGTTGGCGTCGAGCGGCATCTCCTCCAGCTCCACGAACGAGGCGGGCTCCATGTGGGAGGGCAGGTGTTCGCCGACCCAGGCGCGCAGTTCCCTCGCGTTGACCACGTGTCCCGGCGTCGGCACGATGTACGCCGCGAGCCGCCGCCCGTCCACGGGGTCCTCGACGGCGGCCACCGCGACGGCACTGACCGTCGGGTGCGTGCTCAGCACGCTCTCGATCTCGCCCGGCTCGATGCGGAATCCCCGGATCTTGACCTGCCGGTCGATCCGTCCGTGGAACTCGTACTGGCCGTCGGGGAGTTCGCGCCCCAGATCCCCGGTCCGGTACTGCCGCGAAGCGCTCTCCTCCACGGTGAGGAACCGCTCGGCGGTCAGCTCCGCACGTTCGTGGTAGCCGCGGGCCACTCCCGTACCACTGATCCAGATCTCCCCGACCTCACCGGCCGGTACGGGCCGGCGCTGCTCGTCGAGGATGTGGAAGTCCGTGCCCAGCAGAGGGCTTCCGAGCGGCACGCGCATGTACTCGCGGCCGGCCTCGGCCCGGTGCAAGGACGCGAAGCAGGTGGTCTCGGTCGGGCCGTAGGCGGCGTAGACCCTGGCCGTGCCGCGGGAGGCGGCGGCGCGGAAGTGGCGTGCCGAGAGCACGTCCCCGCCGGTGATCAGGCAGCCGACGTGGTCGAGCGCCTCGGGGTCGTACTCCACCAGCAGGTGGAAGAGCCCGCTCGTGAGGAAGAGCCACTGGGGCTGGACGTCACGCAGCTGCTTGCCCAGGTCCGCGACGGACTCCCTGCCGCTGGTGAGGACGGTGAGCACACCGCCGCGGCACAGGGTGTTCCAGAGCTCGAAGGTCGAGGCGTCGAACGCGAGCGGTGCGAAGAGGGCGACGCGGTCCCCGGGCTGCACATGCAGACGCTCGTCGTCGCGCACGAGGGAGAGGACGTGCCGGTGCTCGACGACCACACCCTTGGGAGTGCCCGTGGAGCCGGAGGTGTAGATGACGTACGCGGCGTCCGTGCTCCCGGCGCCCGGTACCGCCACCGTCTCCGCACGGTCCTCCCCGCCGTCGGCCACGCTGTCCGGCCCGAGCTCCTCGACCGTGATCGCCGGCACGCCGTAGCCGTCAAGGTCCGGGTCGTCCCCCGTGGTGAGCACGGCACCAGCGTCGGAGTCACGGAGGATGAACGAGCGGCGCTCCGCCGGATAGTCCCGGTCGAGCGGCACGTAGGCCCCCGCGGCCTTCAGCACCCCGAGCACCGCTGCCGGATAGGCGAGTGAACGCGGCACCGCCACCACGACGCCGGCCTGCGGTGCGACACCGGAGGCCAGGAGCGCTCCGGCGATGCGGCCGGCCCAGGCGTCCAGTTCGCGGTAGGTCAGGGTGGCGCCGTCCATCGACACGGCGACGGCGTCGGGGCGCAGCCTTGCCTGTTCCTCGACAAGATGGTGCACGCAGCTTGCGTCGGTGCTCCCGCCCGTCGGCGGTCCGGTGCGGGCGTCGGCTCGGGTGTCCATGCTCGGTTCGTCTCTCTGCTGAGTGTCTGTCTGTCCGGTCCGGGTCGGGCGGCGCCCGCCCCGGTCAGGCGCCGACCGGACAGACGCCGCTGACCGCGTCGCCGCCGGTGAGGGGTGCGGAGGGTTGCCGGGACTTGGGGTACGCCGTCACGGGAAGGCTGCTCATTCCGTTGACGAAGTTGGAGTACAGATGCTCCGGTTCGCCGTCGGGCTCGAAGCGGTCGAAGCGTGTGACCAGCTCTTCGAGCAGGATCCTGAGCACCATGCGTGCGGCACGCGCGCCGGTGCAGTAGTGCGTGCCGATCCCGAAGGCGATGTGGGGATTGGGCTTGCGGGCCGGGTCGAACTCGTACGGGTCCCGGAAGACCGTCTCGTCCCTGTTCGCGGAGGCCAGCCAGGCGCAGACGGGGGCGCCCTCCGGTATGACGGAGCCGGCCATCTCCACCTCACGCGTGGTGCGGCGCATCAGATGGTTGGTGGGTGTCGCCCAGCGGGCCACCTCCTCCACCGCGGTGATGATCAGTCCGGGGTCCTTCTGCAGCGCGTCCCACGCCTCGGGGTGCTCCAGCATCGCGAGCATCATCTGGCAGGCGACGTGCGGGGTCGTGGAGTTGGTCCCCATGGCGAACGTGTAGCAGTTGAGCAGGACCTCGTCGGTGGTCATGGGGCGGCCGCCGAAGTCCAGTTGGAGGAGCACGGAGATCAGGTCGTCGCCCGGGTTGCGCCGGCGGTCGGCGACGAGCTCGGAGAAGAGCGAGAAGAGCTGGTGGTGCGCCATCTGCAGCGTCTGCTTTGGCGTCCCGGTGGCGAACGCCGGGTCCTCGGGCGCCAGCCCCGTCATCGTCCAGGTGGCCACGTCCGACCAGTACTCCTCGGGTACGCCGAGGACTTCGCCGGCGGCGGCCATGGGCAGCACGTTCATCAGACGGGCGAAGTCGTGCGTGCCGCCCTCCAGACAGGGCTGGACCAGGCGGCGTACGTTCGCGGCGATCCGGTCCGTGTGGTCGAAGGTCATGCGCGTCGACATGAGCTTGGCGACCGGGGCCTTGATGTAGGTGTGCACCGGCGGATCCGTCAGCAGGATCGTCTTGCCGCCGGCGTCGTCACCGTGGATGACCGAGAGCAGGGTGCCGGTCTCGGAGCTGAAGTCGTCGGTGTTGCGGAGGAGTTCGACGACGTCCTTGTAGCGGGTGACCGACCAGAACGGCGTGCCGTCCGGGGTCTCCTGACGCCAGACCGGAGCCTCGGTGCGCAGCGCCGCCCACGCGGGATGCTGGGAGGCCGACCGGAAGGTCTCGGGTGCGTACAGGTCGATTGTCTCCGGCGGGGGCAGTCGGTCCCCCGCGCTGGGGCCGTACATGCGCATCGGTCGTTCCCTCTCATTCTCTTCGCTGCGTGACATCGAGTGCGGTGGCCACAGCGTTCGTGCGCGTGAACGGCCGGGACGGGCCGACGAGTTCGAGGCCCCCCTGCTCTGCCCGGCGCGCACCCTCCCCCTGACGTGCCGGGACGTGTGACGGACCGGTGGCCGGCCGCTCGATGTCTCCCCCGGCCGGTCCTCCATGTCCTCGGGGGTGGTTCCCCGTCACGGGCTGCATTCCCGACGTCGCGGAGCCCGACCGCAGGACGGACGGCACCGCGTACTCGCGTCCAGTCTTCTGCACGGCTGCCGGGCGGACAATGAGACGACTCGGCTAGGCCGGTCGTAGGGCTTGCGGGGCGGTACGCACGCGCCGGTAGGCGGTCGGGGCGCGGTGGATCATGGCCCTGGTGTGGGGCGGGAGCTTGTTTTGACCGGGGACGAGGCGCTGGGTAGGCTCTGACCTCGTGCCTGGGGTGTCACTTGCGCTGCCATAAATGCTTCCGAGGCTCGGAAGCTCGGCAATGAAGACGATGACACCGGATTCTGCACTTCCCCATACCTGTCGCGGGAGTGTGCAGCTCCGACACACCCGACCTCGTGGGTCGGGGGCTGGCCCAGGTTAGCTTTACCGAGACGGCACACAGAAACCGGAGAAACGGTGCCTACGATCCAGCAGCTGGTCCGGAAGGGCCGGCAGGACAAGGTCGAGAAGAACAAGACGCCCGCGCTCGAGGGTTCCCCCCAGCGCCGCGGCGTCTGCACGCGTGTTTTCACCACCACCCCGAAGAAGCCGAACTCGGCCCTGCGTAAGGTCGCGCGTGTGCGTCTGACCAGCGGGATCGAGGTCACTGCCTACATTCCGGGTGAGGGCCACAACCTCCAGGAGCACTCCATCGTGCTCGTGCGCGGCGGCCGTGTGAAGGACCTGCCGGGTGTTCGCTACAAGATCATCCGCGGCTCCCTCGACACGCAGGGCGTCAAGAACCGCAAGCAGGCTCGCAGCCGCTACGGCGCCAAGAAGGAGAAGTAACATGCCTCGTAAGGGCCCCGCCCCGAAGCGCCCGGTCATCATCGACCCGGTCTACGGCACTCCTCTGGTGACGTCGCTCATCAACAAGGTGCTCATGAACGGCAAGCGCTCCACCGCCGAGCGCATTGTCTACGGCGCCATGGAGGGTCTGCGTGAGAAGACCGGCAACGACCCGGTCATCACGCTGAAGCGCGCGCTGGAGAACATCAAGCCGACCCTCGAGGTCAAGTCCCGCCGTGTCGGTGGCGCCACCTACCAGGTGCCGGTCGAGGTCAAGCCCGGCCGCGCCGCCACTCTCGCGCTGCGCTGGCTCGTCGGTTACTCGCGCGCCCGTCGCGAGAAGACCATGACCGAGCGCCTTCTGAACGAGCTGCTCGACGCCTCCAACGGCCTCGGCGCAGCAGTGAAGAAGCGTGAGGACACCCACAAGATGGCCGAGTCCAACAAGGCCTTCGCGCACTACCGCTGGTAGTCGCAGACCCCATCGAGACCGAGAGAAGACTGAAGCCTCATGGCTACCACTTCACTTGACCTGGCCAAGGTCCGGAACATCGGGATCATGGCCCACATCGACGCGGGCAAGACGACGACCACCGAGCGGATCCTGTTCTACACCGGTCGCAGCTACAAGATCGGTGAGGTCCACGACGGCGCAGCCACGATGGACTGGATGGCACAGGAGCAGGAGCGCGGCATCACGATCACGTCCGCCGCGACGACCTGCAACTGGCCGCTCAACGACGTCGACTACACGATCAACCTCATCGACACCCCCGGGCACGTCGACTTCACCGTCGAGGTGGAGCGCAACCTGCGGGTGCTCGACGGTGCGGTGACCGTGTTCGACGGTGTGGCCGGCGTCGAGCCGCAGTCCGAGACCGTTTGGCAGCAGGCGGACCGCTACGGCGTGCCGCGCATCTGCTTCGTCAACAAGCTCGACCGCACCGGCGCGGAGTTCCACCGCTGCGTCGACATGATCGGTGACCGGCTGGGTGCCGTTCCGCTGGTCATGCAGCTCCCCATCGGAACCGAGGCCGACTTCAAGGGTGTCGTCGACCTCGTGATGATGAAGGCGCTGCTCTGGTCGCCCGAGGCGAAGATGGGCGAGATGTACGACACCGTCGACATCCCGTCCACGCACGCCGAGGCCGCCGACGAGTGGCGGGGCAAGCTCCTCGAAGCCGTCGCGGAGAACGACGACGCGATGATGGAGCTGTACCTCGAGGGCCAGGAGCCCACCCAGGAGCAGCTCATCGCGGCGATCCGCCGGATCACTCTCGCCTCCACCGGTGCCGAGGGCACGACGACCGTCACTCCGGTCTTCTGCGGCACGGCGTTCAAGAACAAGGGCGTGCAGCCCCTGCTCGACGCCGTCGTCAGCTACCTGCCCTCCCCGCTGGACGTCGAGGCCATCGAGGGCCACTCCGTGAAGGACCCCGAAGAGGTCCTCAAGCGGCGGCCCTCGGAGGACGAGCCGCTGTCCGCGCTGGCCTTCAAGATCGCGAGCGACCCGCACCTGGGCAAGCTCACGTTCATCCGGATCTACTCCGGCAGGCTGGACACCGGCACGCAGGTGCTCAACTCCGTCAAGGGCAAGAAGGAGCGCATCGGCAAGATCTACCGGATGCACTCCAACAAGCGGACGGAGATCGACTCGGTGGGTGCCGGCGATATCGTCGCCGTCATGGGTCTGAAGCAGACCACCACCGGCGAGACCCTGTGCGACGCGAGCAACCCGGTGATCCTGGAGTCGATGGAGTTCCCGGCTCCGGTGATCGAGGTCGCCATCGAGCCGAAGTCCAAGGGCGACCAGGAGAAGCTGGGCGTCGCGATCCAGCGGCTGGCCGAGGAGGACCCGTCCTTCCAGGTCAAGACCGACGAGGAGACCGGCCAGACCATCATCGCGGGCATGGGCGAGCTGCACCTGGACGTGCTGGTCGACCGCATGCGGCGTGAGTTCCGGGTCGAGGCCAACGTCGGTAAGCCGCAGGTGGCGTACCGGGAGTCGCTCCGCAAGGCGGTCGACAAGGTGGACTACACCCACAAGAAGCAGACCGGTGGTTCCGGTCAGTTCGCGAAGGTGCAGATCGCCGTCGAGCCGCTCGAGGGTGACGGCTACGAGTTCGTCAACAAGGTCACCGGTGGCCGTATCCCGCGGGAGTACATCCCGTCCGTGGATGCCGGCTGCCAGGAGGCCATGGAGTTCGGTGTGCTGGCGGGTTACCCGCTGACCGGCGTCCGCGTGACGCTGCTCGACGGTGCCTTCCACGACGTCGACTCCTCGGAGATGGCATTCAAGATCGCCGGTTCGATGGCGTTCAAGGATGCGGCGCGGAAGGCGAGCCCGGCACTGCTGGAGCCGATGATGAAGGTCGAGGTGCACACGCCCGAGGACTACATGGGCGATGTGATCGGCGACATCAACTCCCGTCGTGGCCAGGTTCAGTCCATGGAGGACCGGAGCGCCGGCAAGGTCGTCACCGGCCTCGTCCCGCTCTCGGAGATGTTCGGTTACGTCGGGGACTTGCGCAGCAAGACCTCCGGCCGCGCCAACTACTCCATGCAGTTCGACTCCTACGCCGAGGTTCCCAAGAGCGTCGCCGAGGAGATCATCGCGAAGGTCAAGGGCGAGTAACTCACCGTTTCTCAACCCTTAGGCTGGAGCAAAGGCATTCGGGGTACTCCGGCACAGACCGTACGGCTTCGTCCTGCGGCTGTGCCGGGTCCCCGTCCGCCAGCCCCCCAAGCGAACAGGTCAAGGGCAACCCCCTCGGGGTCCTGACCGGTTCATAACGACCACCTGAACCCCTCCGCAGAATGTGGAGGGTGTACAGCACCAGTCCACAGGAGGACCCCAGTGGCGAAGGCGAAGTTCGAGCGGACTAAGCCGCACGTCAACATCGGCACCATCGGTCACATCGACCACGGTAAGACGACTCTTACCGCGGCGATCACCAAGGTGCTGCACGACAAGTACCCGGAGCTGAACGAGGCTTCCGCGTTCGAGAACATCGACAAGGCGCCCGAAGAGCGCCAGCGCGGTATCACGATCTCGATCGCTCACGTCGAGTACCAGACGGAAAGCCGTCACTACGCGCACGTGGACTGCCCGGGTCACGCGGACTACATCAAGAACATGATCACGGGTGCCGCCCAGATGGACGGCGCCATCCTCGTGGTCGCAGCCACCGACGGCCCGATGCCGCAGACCAAGGAGCACGTGCTCCTGGCCCGCCAGGTCGGCGTTCCGTACATCGTGGTCGCCCTCAACAAGGCCGACATGGTCGACGATGAGGAGATCATGGAGCTCGTCGAGCTCGAGGTCCGTGAGCTTCTCTCGGAGTACGAGTTCCCGGGTGACGACGTGCCGGTCGTCAAGGTCTCCGCGCTCAAGGCTCTTGAGGGCGACGCCGAGTGGGCCGACTCCATCGTCAAGCTGATGGACGCCGTCGACGGCGCGATCCCGCAGCCCGAGCGTGACGTCGAGAAGCCGTTCCTCATGCCGATCGAGGACGTCTTCACGATCACCGGTCGCGGTACGGTCGTCACCGGCCGTATCGAGCGCGGTGTGCTCAAGGTCAACGAGAATGTCGACATCATCGGCATCAAGGAGAACAAGACCTCGACGACCGTCACCGGCATCGAGATGTTCCGCAAGCTGCTCGACGAGGGCCAGGCCGGTGAGAACGTCGGTCTGCTGCTTCGTGGCATCAAGCGCGAGGACGTCGAGCGCGGCCAGGTCATCATCAAGCCGGGCTCGGTCACCCCGCACACGGAGTTCGAGGCGCAGGCGTACATCCTGTCGAAGGACGAGGGTGGCCGGCACACCCCGTTCTTCAACAACTACCGCCCGCAGTTCTACTTCCGCACCACCGACGTGACCGGCGTCGTGACCCTCCCCGAGGGCACGGAGATGGTCATGCCGGGCGACAACACCGAGATGAGCGTCCAGCTCATCCAGCCTGTCGCCATGGAAGAGGGCCTGAAGTTCGCCATCCGTGAGGGTGGCCGTACCGTGGGCGCCGGTCAGGTCACCAAGATCAGCAAGTGACCTCGACGCGCTGAGCGTTGCCCGGCTCCGGCTGGGAGGAGAGGGCCCGTACGACTCCGGTCGTGCGGGCCCTCTTCACGTGCTGCGACTGTGAGATTCGCCCGCGGACTCCTGCCTCCGCCGTGTGCGCGCCTACCATGGCCGGGTCGGCGCGCACCTCGCCCTGAGGGCGCGACCCTCTTCCGCAGGAGTCCTTCCATGCTGCGCACCATGTTCAAGTCCAAGATCCACCGGGCCACCGTGACCCAGGCCGATCTGCACTACGTCGGTTCGGTCACCGTCGACGCCGATCTGATGGACGCCGCGGACCTCCTCCCCGGCGAGCTGGTCCACATCGTCGACATCACCAACGGGGCCCGCCTGGAGACGTATGTCATCGAGGGCGAGCGTGGCTCCGGAGTGCTGGGCATCAACGGCGCGGCCGCCCATCTCGTGCACCCCGGTGATCTGGTCATCCTCATCAGCTACGCCCAGGTCGAGACGGCGGAGGCGCGGAAGCTGCGCCCCGCAGTGGTGCACGTGGACGCGGGGAACCGGATCGTGGGCCTCGGCGCCGACGCCGGTGAGCCCGTGCCGGGCAGCGACACCAGCCGCAGTCCTCAGGCCGTCGCGGGGGTCCCGGCCGGGGCGTAGAACGTATGCGTCAGACATGTGTTCGTGTCATGCTTCCCCGATGACGACTCTCGCGGCGAACTGGCTCGGCGCATTGACCGTCGGCCTGGGCGATCTGCTCGACCGGTCTCTGCGCGATGCCTCGAGGCTCGACCCGGCGGCCGTGGCCGCCGTGCTCACCGTCCGGGCGCGACCGGGACAGTCGGTCTCGGATCTCGCCGGGACTCTCGGCATGACGCACTCAGGATGCGTGCGCGTCGTGGGCCGCCTGGTCGACTCCGGACTGCTCCTGCGCGGCCCCGGGCCCGACGGCCGTACGCGCGGACTGCGCCTGAGCGACACCGGTGACAGGGTCGCCGACGCGATGCTGGAGGCCCGCCGGAACGTGCTGGAGGGCATGGTCGAGAAGCTCTCGCCCGATCAGGCCGAAGACCTCGAGCGTGTGCTGAAGGCGATGCTCCCGCTGCTCCCCGACGACCGCGCCGACGCCCGGCGGATCTGCCGGCTGTGCGAGCACGCCGTCTGCCGCGGCGACGACTGTGTCGTCTCGGCAGCGGTCGGCCCTTGAGGAGCGCGATGACGAAAGCCGAGCGACTGCCCGCGACAACCGAACGGACTCAACAGCGCGGCTGGAGCGCGCACTTCAGTGATCCGGGCGGACACGTGTGGCTCAACACCGCGCACCAGGGGCCCATGCCCATCGCGGCGGTGCGCGCGGCGAGCGAGGCAGCGCGTGAGAAGTCCGCTCCGCACACGATTCCCGACGCTGCGTTCAACGAGCGCCCGGAGAAGCTGCGTTCCCTCCTCGCCGCGTTCGTCGGAGGGCGGCCTGACGAGATCGTCCTGGGCGACAGCACGTCCCACGGCCTCAACCTCATCGCGTACGGGCTGAGTTGGCGCGACGAGGACGAGGTCCTGTGCGTCGAGGGCGACTATCCCGCCACCGTGCTGCCCTGGCTGGCGCAGCAACACCACGGCGTACGCGTGCAGTTCGTGCAGCGCGACGCACAAGGCCGGATCGACCCGGGGCGGGTGCGGGAGGCAGTCACGGCACGGACGCGAGTGTTCGCGCTCACCTGGGTCGACTCCTTCACCGGTGCCGCTGCGGACCTCGCGGAGCTGGGCCGGGTCTGCCGAGAGGCCGGCGTCCTGTTCGTGGTGAACGGCTCGCAGGCGGTCGGCGCACGGCCCGTGGACGTGCGTGCGACGCCCGTCGACGCCCTGGTCTCGTGCGGCTACAAGTGGATGTGCGGGCCGTACGCAACGGGGTTCACCTGGCTCGATCCGTCGCTGATCGGGATGATCGAGCCGCGCCGTGTCCACTGGCTCGCGCAGCAGCGCGGACGGGGGCTGGAGCACATGCGGTCGTACACGATCGAGGATCTCGGCGTACGCGGCATGGACGTCTTCTGCCCGGCCGACTTCCTCAACACGGCGGCCTGGACGAGCTCGGTCGAACTGCTCGCAGGGCTGGGCGCGCACGCCGTCAACGCTCACGGACAGCAGCTCGTGCAGCGGCTGCTGGACGGGCTGGACCAGGGCCTGTACGAAGTCGTCGGACCGCAGGCGTCGCAGGAGCGCTCCGGGTTGGTCGTCCTCGGGCACCGCCGGGGCCGGGTGGAGCCGACGGTCGCGGCTCTCACGGCCGAGGGCGTGCACGTCGCGGTGCGTGAGGGCAACATCAGACTCTCGCCGCACCTCTTCAACACCTTCGAGGACATCGACCGTGCACTCGAAGTGCTGAACTTTTCCGAGGGTTGAGAGCGACACCCGCGGGCATCCTGCCCTCCAGACGTGCACTCGGAGCCCTGCGGTGGCCCCGATTGGCATGAGCCAATCGGGGTGTGGCACACTGTCCAGGTTGCTCGGTTGAGTGCCGATGCTGCGCGCCTCCCGCCGGGAGGACCGGAAGCGAGTCCCAGAGTATTCGTCGCCTCTTATCAGGGGCGGAAGTACGGGAATCTTCCGGGAAGTGCAGGAGGGGCTTCCAGCCAGGCACCGGTGGGTCTGCACCCCCAACTCCTTCCTTTCAAGGGAATCCGCTGTGGTTCATTGCGGGAAGGCATACGACACGCCCGACCGCGTGGGTCGGACGGGGCAGGGGGCGGCACCCATGGGTTCCAGAGCGTTACGAGAGACAGGACTACGAAGTAGCCATGGCGGGACAGAAGATCCGCATCAGGCTCAAGGCCTACGACCACGAGGTCATCGACAACTCGGCGAAGAAGATCGTCGAGACGGTGACGCGTACTGGTGCGTCGGTCGCGGGCCCGGTGCCGCTGCCCACTGAGAAGAACGTGTACTGCGTCATCAAGTCGCCGCACAAGTACAAGGACGCGCGCGAGCACTTCGAGATGCGCACCCACAAGCGTCTGATCGACATCCTCGACCCGACGCCCAAGACCGTTGACTCGCTGATGCGCCTGGACCTTCCGGCCGGCGTCGACATCGAGATCAAGCTCTGAGGGGTGCGGGAACAAGATGGCTAAGCAGATCAAGGGTGTCCTGGGCGAGAAGCTCGGCATGACCCAGGTCTGGGACGACAAGAACCGCGTCGTTCCCGTGACCGTCGTCAAGGCCGGGCCCAATGTCGTGACCCAGGTGCGCACCGCAGACAAGGACGGCTACGCAGCCGTCCAGATCGCCTTCGGCGAGATCGACCCGCGCAAGGTGAACAAGCCCCTCAAGGGCCACTTCGCCAAGGCCGATGTCACTCCCCGCCGTCACCTCGTCGAGCTGCGTACCGCTGACGCCAGCGAGTACACCCTCGGCCAGGAGATCAACGCCGACACCTTCGAGTCCGGCGGCAAGGTGGACGTGACCGGTAAGTCCAAGGGCAAGGGCTTCGCCGGTGGCATGAAGCGCCACGGCTTCCGCGGCGGCAAGGCTTCGCACGGTGCGCACCGCGTACACCGCAAGCCCGGCGCCATCGGTGGCTGCGCCACCCCCGGCCGTGTCTTCAAGGGCACCAGGATGGCCGGCCGCATGGGCAACGAGCGGGTCACCACCCAGAACCTGACCGTCCATGCCGTTGACGCGGAGAAGGGCCTGCTGCTCATCAAGGGCGCAGTCCCCGGTCCGAACGGCGGCCTCGTCCTGGTCCGTACCGCGGCCAAGGGGGCCTGAGGTAACCGATGAGCACCATTGACATCCTTTCGCCGGCCGGCGACAAGACCGGGACCGTCGAACTCCCCTCGGAGATCTTCGACGTGCAGGTCAGCATTCCGCTGATCCACCAGGTCGTCGTCGCCCAGCTGGCCGCTGCCCGACAGGGCACGCACAAGACCAAGACCCGTGGCGAGGTGCGCGGCGGTGGCAAGAAGCCGTACCGCCAGAAGGGCACCGGCCGCGCCCGTCAGGGCTCGACCCGCGCCCCGCAGTTCGCCGGCGGTGGCGTCGTGCACGGTCCCCAGCCGCGTGACTACTCGCAGCGGACCCCGAAGAAGATGAAGGCCGCCGCCCTGCGCGGTGCCCTCTCCGACCGGGCCCGCCACAGCCGCGTGCACGTCGTCTCCGGTGTCGTCGAGAACGAGATCTCGACGAAGGCCGCGAAGACGTTGCTGGGCAAGATCAGCGGGCACAAGCACGTGCTCCTGGTGGCCGAGCGCAGCGACGAGCACGCATGGCTTTCAGCTCGCAACCTGCCCCAGGTGCACGTCCTGGATCCGGGTCAGCTGAACACGTACGACGTGATGGTCTCCGACGACGTGGTCTTCACCAAGGCCGCCTTCGAGTCCTTCGTGGCCGGCCCGCAGAAGGCCACCTCGCAGCTCGAAGGGAGCGACGCCTGATGAGTGAGGCAACCGCCGCCACCGTCACCAGCAAGACGTTCACGGACCCCCGTGACATCTTGATCAAGCCGGTGGTCTCGGAGAAGAGCTACGCACTGCTGGACGAGGGCAAGTACACGTTCGTCGTCGACCCGCGCGCCAACAAGACCCAGATCAAGCAGGCCGTCGAGACGGTCTTCTCGGTCAAGGTCAGCGGGGTCAACACCCTCAACCGTCAGGGCAAGCGCAAGCGCACCCGCACCGGTTACGGCAAGCGCGCGGACACCAAGCGCGCCATCGTGACCCTCGTCGAGGGCGACCGTATCGACATCTTCGGCGGTCCGGTCTCCTGACGGAGACAGGACCGTCCGATATCGGACGAGGACTGAGAAATGGGTATCCGCAAGTACAAGCCGACGACTCCGGGCCGTCGTGGCGCCAGTGTCGCCGACTTCGTCGAGGTCACGCGGTCCACGCCGGAGAAGTCGCTGGTCCGCCCGCTGCACAGCAAGGGCGGCCGTAACAACGCCGGTCGTGTGACCGTTCGCCACCAGGGTGGTGGCCACAAGCGCGCCTACCGCGTGATCGACTTCCGTCGTCACGACAAGGACGGCGTGCCTGCGAAGGTCGCGCACATCGAGTACGACCCGAACCGCACCGCGCGCATCGCGCTGCTGCACTACGTCGACGGCGAGAAGCGCTACATCCTCGCGCCGGCCGGCCTGAAGCAGGGCACGCGCGTCGAGAACGGTCCCGGGGCCGACATCAAGCCGGGCAACAACCTGGCGCTGCGCAACATCCCCGTCGGTACGACCATCCACGCGATCGAGCTGCGGCCCGGTGGCGGCGCGAAGTTCGCCCGGTCCGCCGGTGCCTCCGTGCAGCTGCTGGCGAAGGAGGGCCGCATGGCCCACCTGCGCATGCCGTCCGGCGAGATCCGCCTGGTCGACGTCCGCTGCCGCGCCACTGTGGGCGAGGTCGGCAACGCCGAGCAGTCGAACATCAACTGGGGCAAGGCCGGCCGCATGCGCTGGAAGGGCGTCCGCCCGACCGTCCGCGGTGTGGTCATGAACCCGATCGACCACCCGCACGGTGGTGGTGAGGGTCGTACCTCCGGTGGTCGCCACCCGGTTTCGCCGTGGGGTCAGAAGGAGGGGCGTACGCGCTCGCCGAAGAAGGCCAGCAACAAGTACATCGTCCGCCGCCGCAAGACGAACAAGAAGCGCTAGGAGGCGGGTTTTAGATGCCGCGCAGTCTCAAGAAGGGGCCCTTCGTCGACGACCACCTGAGCAAAAAGGTGGACGCACAGAACGACGCGGGTTCCAAGAACGTCATCAAGACCTGGTCCCGCCGCTCGATGATCGTCCCGGCCATGCTCGGCCACACGATTGCGGTGCACGACGGCCGCAAGCACGTCCCGGTGTTCGTCACCGAGTCGATGGTCGGCCACAAGCTCGGCGAGTTCGCGCCGACCCGCACCTTCCGCGGCCATGTCAAGGACGACCGCAAGTCGCGTCGTCGCTGATGGGCCGGGTGTGAAGACTATGACTGACACCGAAGGGACAACCATGGAAGCCAGGGCCTCAGCGCGCTATGTGCGCGTCACGCCCATGAAGGCCCGCCGGGTGGTGGACCTCGTTCGTGGCATGGCAGCCACGGAGGCTCAGGCGGTCCTGCGCTTCGCCCCGCAGGCCGCGAGCGTGCCGGTGGGCAAGGTGCTGGACAGTGCAATCGCCAACGCCGCCCACAACTACGACCACACGGACGCCGACAACCTCATCATCTCTGAGGCCTACGTCGACGAGGGCCCGACCCTGAAGCGGTTCCGGCCGCGTGCCCAGGGCCGCGCCTACCGGATCCGCAAGCGGACGAGCCACATCACCGTGGTCGTGAGCAGCAAGGAAGGAACCCGGTAATGGGCCAGAAGGTAAACCCGCACGGGTTCCGCCTCGGCATCACCACCGACTTCAAGTCGCGCTGGTACGCCGACAAGCTCTACAAGGACTACGTCAAGGAAGACGTCGCGATCCGCAAGATGCTCACTCAGGGCATGGAGCGGGCCGGCATCTCCAAGGTGGAGATCGAGCGCACCCGTGACCGTGTCCGGGTCGACGTGCACACCGCACGTCCCGGCATCGTCATCGGCCGCCGCGGTGCGGAGGCCGACCGTCTTCGGGGCAACCTGGAGAAGCTGACCGGCAAGCAGATCCAGTTCAACATCCTCGAGGTCAAGAACCCCGAGACGGATGCGCAGCTGGTGGCTCAGGCCGTCGCCGAGCAGCTCTCCTCCCGCGTCTCCTTCCGTCGTGCCATGCGTAAGAGCATGCAGACGACGATGAAGGCCGGGGCCAAGGGGATCAAGATCCAGTGCGGCGGCCGTCTCGGCGGCGCCGAGATGTCCCGCTCGGAGTTCTACCGCGAGGGCCGCGTGCCCCTGCACACCCTCCGGGCGAACGTCGACTACGGCTTCTTCGAGGCCAAGACCACCTTCGGCCGCATCGGCGTGAAGGTGTGGATCTACAAGGGTGACGTCAAGAACATCGCTGAGGTCCGCGCCGAGAACGCCGCCGCCCGTGCGGGCAACCGCCCGTCGCGCGGTGGTGGTGGCAACGAGCGCCCCCGTCGTGGTGGCGAGCGTGGCGGTCGCGGCCGCAAGCCCCAGCAGCAGGGTGCTCCTGCCGAGGCCCCCAAGGCCGAGGCCGTGACCCCCGCCGCTGCGGCAGCAGAACCCGGCGCTGCCGGGAAGGAGGGCTGACGCCATGCTTATCCCGCGCAGGGTCAAGCACCGTAAGCAGCACCACCCGAAGCGCTCGGGCATGGCCAAGGGTGGCACCGAGGTCGCATTCGGTGAGTACGGCATCCAGGCCGTCACCGCCGCGTACGTGACGAACCGGCAGATCGAGGCAGCTCGTATCTCCATGACGCGTCACATCAAGCGTGGTGGCAAGGTCTGGATCAACATCTACCCGGACCGTCCGCTGACGAAGAAGCCCGCTGAGACCCGCATGGGTTCCGGTAAGGGTTCTCCGGAGTGGTGGATCGCGAACGTCAAGCCTGGACGCGTGATGTTCGAGCTGTCCTACCCGAACGAGAAGATTGCCAAGGAGGCGCTCACCCGCGCCGCCCACAAGCTTCCGATGAAGTGCCGCATCGTTCGGCGCGAGGCAGGTGAGTCGTGATGGCGGCCGGGACCAAGGCCTCCGAGCTGCGTGAGCTGGGCGACGAGGAGCTTCTCGGCAAGCTTCGCGAGTCCAAGGAAGAACTGTTCAACCTCCGCTTCCAGGCGGCGACCGGGCAGTTGGAGAACCACGGCCGTCTCAAGGCCGTGCGTAAGGACATCGCCCGGATCTACACCCTGATGCGTGAGCGCGAGCTGGGCATCGAGACGGTGGAGAGCGCCTGATGAGCGAGACGAATGTGACTGAGACGAAGCAGGAGCGCGGCTTCCGCAAGACCCGCGAGGGTCTGGTCGTCAGCGACAAGATGGACAAGACCGTCGTTGTCGCCGTCGAGGACCGCGTCAAGCACGCGCTGTACGGCAAGGTCATCCGCCGTACCAACAAGCTCAAGGCTCACGACGAGCAGAACGCCGCCGGGGTCGGCGACCGTGTCCTCCTCATGGAGACCCGGCCGCTGTCCGCGACCAAGCGCTGGCGCATCGTCGAGGTCCTCGAGAAGGCGAAGTAGTCAGTTCCGTACCGGAATTGGCAGGCAAACAGCCTGGGGACCCCCAGGACAGTTCCGCCAGGCTCGGCAGGGCCGCGTCCCACTCGGGGCGTGACCCTGCCGGGAACCGGCAGACGATCAGGAGATAGACGTGATCCAGCAGGAGTCCCGGCTGCGCGTCGCCGACAACACGGGTGCGAAGGAAATTCTCACCATCCGTGTGCTCGGCGGTTCGGGCCGGCGCTACGCGGGCATCGGTGACGTCATCGTCGCTACCGTCAAGGACGCGATCCCGGGCGGGAACGTGAAAAAGGGCGACATCGTCAAGGCCGTCATCGTGCGCACCGTCAAGGAGCGCCGTCGGCCCGATGGCTCGTACATCCGCTTCGACGAGAACGCGGCGGTCATCCTCAAGAACGACGGAGACCCCCGCGGCACCCGCATTTTCGGCCCTGTCGGCCGAGAGCTGCGCGAGAAGAAGTTCATGAAGATCATCTCGCTCGCGCCGGAGGTGCTGTAACCGATGAAGATCAAGAAGGGCGACCTGGTTCAGGTCATCACCGGTAAGGACAAGGGCAAGCAGGGCAAGGTCATCGTGGCCTACCCCCGCGAGGACCGCGTCCTGGTCGAGGGTGTCAACCGGGTCAAGAAGCACACCAAGGCCGGCCAGACCGCTCGTGGTTCCAAGACGGGCGGGATCGTGACCACCGAGGCTCCGGTCCACGTGAGCAATGTGCAGCTCGTGGTGGAGAAGGACGGCAAGAAGGTCGTCTCTCGCGTCGGGTTCCGCTTCGATGACGACGGCAACAAGATCCGCGTTGCCAAGCGGACCGGTGAGGACATCTGATGACTGCCACCACAGAAGCACCGCGCCTCAAGCAGCGCTACCGCTCCGAGATCAAGGGCAAGCTGCACGACGAGTTCAAGTACGACAACGTCATGCAGGTGCCCGGTCTGACCAAGATCGTTGTCAACATGGGTGTGGGCGACGCCGCCCGCGACTCCAAGTTGATGGACGGCGCCATCCGCGATCTGGCCACGATCACCGGCCAGAAGCCGGCGGTGACCAAGGCCCGCAAGTCCATCGCGCAGTTCAAGCTGCGTGAAGGCCAGCCGATCGGTGCCCACGTGACCCTGCGTGGCGACCGGATGTGGGAGTTCCTGGACCGCCTGCTGTCCCTCGCACTGCCGCGCATCCGCGACTTCCGCGGGCTGTCGCAGAAGCAGTTCGACGGCCGGGGCAACTACACCTTCGGTCTCACGGAGCAGGTCATGTTCCACGAGATCGACCAGGACAAGATCGACCGGGTCCGGGGCATGGACATCACCGTGGTCACCACGGCGACCAGCGACGACGAGGGGCGTGCCCTGCTTCGTCACCTCGGATTCCCGTTCAAGGAGAACTGATCATGGCGAAGAAGGCTCTGATCTCCAAGGCCAGCCGCAAGCCGAAGTTCGCTGTCCGCGCGTACACGCGCTGCCAGCGCTGCGGCCGTCCGCACTCCGTCTACCGCAAGTTCGGCCTGTGCCGTGTGTGCCTTCGTCAGATGGCGCACCGCGGCGAGCTGCCGGGCGTGACCAAGAGCTCCTGGTAACCCTTCCCGTCGCCCGGGACCGCTCCTTCGAGGGCGGAATCCCGGCAACAGGATTCTGGGTCAACCAGGGCTCTCGGTAAGAGCATCAAGGCCGTCGGGGGTCCATCCGCACATGGCTTAGGCTTGTGTGGTTGGGCGCTCGACGTCCATGACCGTCTTACTACGCCGTAGGTCCCCGCACCCCACCCGTCCCGTCTGAGAAGTACGGGGAGAGGGAGGGCGCATACAGGAAACCCCGGCGAGAGAGGCCGAAGGCCAACACATGACCATGACCGATCCGATCGCAGACATGCTTACGCGTCTGCGGAACGCGAACTCGGCGTACCACGACTCCGTCGCGATGCCGCACAGCAAGATCAAGTCGCACATCGCGGAGATCCTCCAGCAGGAGGGCTACATCACCGGCTGGCAGACCGAGGACGCCACAGTTGGCAAGAGCCTCGTTCTCGAGCTGAAGTTCGGCCCCAACCGCGAGCGTTCGATCGCCGGCATCAAGCGGATCTCGAAGCCGGGCCTTCGGGTCTACGCAAAGTCCACCGGTCTGCCGAAGGTGCTGGGCGGCCTGGGAGTGGCGATCATCTCCACCTCCCACGGGCTCCTCACCGGTCAGCAGGCACAGAAGAAGGGCGTAGGCGGGGAAGTCCTCGCCTACGTCTGGTAACGGAAGGGAACGGAGGTAAAGCAATGTCGCGAATCGGCAAGCTCCCCATCCAGGTTCCCGCCGGTGTGGACGTCACCATCGATGGCCAGGCGGTCGCGGTGAAGGGGCCGAAGGGTTCTCTCGCGCACACCGTTGTCGAGCCCATCGAGATCGGGAAGGGCGAGGACGGCGCACTTGTCGTCTCCCGCCCCAACGACGAGAGCCGGAACAAGGCCCTGCACGGTCTGTCCCGCACGCTGGTGGCGAACATGATCACTGGCGTGACCAACGGGTTCAGCAAGAACCTCGAGATCAGCGGCGTGGGTTACCGCGTCCAGGCGAAGGGCTCCAACCTGGAGTTCTCGCTGGGCTACAGCCACCCGATCCTCATCGAGGCGCCGGAAGGCATCTCGTTCAAGGTCGAGTCGCCGACCAAGTTCTCGGTCGAGGGCATCGACAAGCAGAAGGTCGGCGAGGTCGCCGCCAACATCCGTAAGCTGCGCCGCCCGGACCCGTACAAGGCCAAGGGCGTCAAGTACGCGGGCGAGACCATCCGCCGCAAGGTCGGAAAGGCTGGTAAGTAGCCATGGCATACGGCGTGAAGATCGCTAAGGGCGACGCCTACAAGCGCGCCGCCGCCAAGCGCCGTCACATCCGCATCCGCAAGAAGGTCTCGGGCACGCCCGTTCGTCCTCGTCTTGTGGTGACGCGCTCGAACCGTCACATGGTCGCCCAGGTCGTGGACGACCTGGCTGGCCACACCCTCGCCTCGGCGTCGTCGCTCGACTCGTCGGTCCGTGGTGACGGCGACAAGAGCGCGCAGGCCAAGCAGGTCGGCGCACTGGTCGCCGAGCGTGCGAAGGCCGCGGGTGTGGAGGCCGTCGTGTTCGACCGTGGCGGCAACAAGTACGCAGGGCGGATTGCCGCTCTGGCTGACGCCGCCCGTGAGGCCGGGCTCAAGTTCTGAGTGCGGTTCCTACGCAGCGGACGTAAACGAGAGAGGTAATTCCAATGGCTGGACCCCAGCGCCGCGGTGGCGGCGCCGGTGGCGGCGAGCGTCGGGACCGCAAGGGCCGGGACGGCGGCGCCGCCGCCGAGAAGACCGCGTACGTTGAGCGCGTTGTCGCGATCAACCGCGTGGCCAAGGTAGTCAAGGGTGGTCGTCGCTTCAGCTTCACCGCGCTGGTCGTGGTGGGCGACGGTGACGGCACCGTGGGTGTCGGATACGGCAAGGCCAAGGAGGTGCCGGCCGCCATCGCCAAGGGTGTTGAGGAGGCCAAGAAGCACTTCTTCAAGGTCCCCCGCATCCAGGGCACCATTCCGCACCCGATCCAGGGTGAGGAAGCCGCGGGCGTCGTGCTTCTCAAGCCGGCTTCGCCCGGTACCGGTGTGATCGCCGGTGGCCCGGTGCGTGCCGTGCTGGAGTGCGCGGGCATCCACGACGTGCTCAGCAAGTCGCTCGGTTCCTCGAACCCGATCAACATCGTGCACGCCACGCGTGCGGCTCTGCAGGGGCTTCAGCGTCCCGAGGAGATCGCCGCCCGCCGTGGCCTGCCGCTCGAGGACGTGGCACCCGCTGCTCTGCTGCGGGCGCGTGCCGGGGTGAGTGCGTAATGGCTCGCCTGAAGATCACGCAGACCCGTTCCGTCATCGGTACGAAGCAGAACCACCGGGACACGCTGCGGACCCTCGGTCTCAAGCGTGTTCGCGATGTGTCCGTACGCGAGGACCGTCCCGAGGTGCGCGGCATGGTGCACACCGTGCGGCACCTGATCACAGTCGAGGAGGTGGACTGAGATGGCTGAGTCTTCGGCGAGCAACCCGCTGAAGGTCCACAACCTCCGGCCGGCTCCGGGCGCCAAGACCGCCAAGACCCGCGTGGGTCGTGGTGAGGCGTCCAAGGGCAAGACCGCCGGACGTGGCACGAAGGGCACCAAGGCCCGTTACCAGGTGCCGGAGAACTTCGAGGGTGGGCAGATGCCGCTGCACATGCGGCTGCCCAAGCTCAGGGGCTTCCGGAACCCCGCCCACAAGCAGTTCCAGGTCGTGAACCTGGACAAGCTGGCCGAGCTCTACCCCAAGGGTGGAGAGGTCACGGTGGCCGATCTGGTCGCCAAGGGCGCAGTTCGCAAGAACGAGCTCGTCAAGGTGCTCGGCACCGGCGAGATCTCCGCGGCTCTGACGGTGACCGTCAACAAGGTCTCCGGCTCCGCCAAGGAGAAGATCACCGCTGCTGGCGGCACCGTCACCGAGCTCGACTGAGTTCGTTGACTGACTGGCCGGGGATGCCCCAACGGGGCGTCCCCGGTCCGTCGTTCCACGGCGGGCACCGTCCCCGGTAAGGTGGCGGGCACTGTTGGTATCTGTCGACCCCAAGACCGTCACCTCTCGCGACAGACGCGGGGGGCGCAGGAGGCACCGTGCTCACCGCGTTCGCCCGGGCGTTTCAGACGCCCGACCTGCGAAAGAAGCTGTTGTTCACGCTCGGCATCATGGTGCTCTTCCGACTGGGGCAGCACGTTCCCGTACCGGGCGTCAGCTTTGAGAACGTCAACCAGTGCATGAAGGAGGCCCAGGGGAGTTCGGGCCTCTTCGGGCTGGTCAACATGTTCAGCGGTGGCGCACTGCTGCAGTTGACCATTTTCGCGCTCGGCATCATGCCGTACATCACAGCCAGCATCATCCTTCAGCTGCTGGTCGTGGTCATCCCCCGGCTGGAGGCCCTGAAGAAGGAGGGCCAGGCCGGCCAGGGCAAGATCACTCAGTACACGCGTTATCTCACAGTTGCTCTCGCGATTCTCCAGGCGACCGGTCTCGTCGCCACCGCACGCAGTGGCACCCTTTTCCCGCAGTGCCAGGTCCGCGACCAGATCGTCCCGGACCAGTCGATCTTCACCACGGCCGTCATGGTCATCTGCATGACCGCGGGTACGGCGTTCATCATGTGGCTCGGTGAGCTGATCACCGACAAGGGCATCGGCAACGGCATGTCGATCCTGATGTTCGTCTCGATCGCCGCCGGCTTCCCCGGCGCGCTGTGGGCCATCAAGAAGCAGGGCAAACTGGCCGACGGCTGGATCGAGTTCGGGGCGGTCATCCTGAGCGGTCTGGCGATGGTGGCGCTCGTGGTTCTCGTCGAGCAGGCGCAGCGCCGCATTCCCGTGCAGTACGCGAAGCGGATGATCGGGCGCCGCAGTTACGGCGGCACGTCCACGTACATTCCGCTGAAGGTCAATCAGGCCGGTGTGATTCCGGTCATCTTCGCGTCGTCGCTGCTCTACATTCCGGCGCTGATCGTTCAGTTCAGCGGGTCCCAGTCAGGCTGGGCGGAGTGGATCCAGTCGCACTTCGTCAAGGGTGACCACCCGATTTACATCGTCACGTACTTCGTGTTGATCGTTTTCTTCGCCTTCTTCTACGTCGCGATCTCCTTCAACCCCGAAGAAGTTGCCGACAACATGAAGAAGTATGGTGGCTTCATCCCGGGCATCCGGGCGGGTCGCCCCACCGCGGAGTACCTGAGCTATGTGCTGAACCGCATCACATGGCCCGGTGCGATGTACCTCGGGCTGATCGCCCTGGTGCCGACCGTCGCGCTGATCGCGTTCGGCGCCCAGCAGAACTTCCCGTTCGGCGGGACGAGCATTCTGATCATCGTGGGCGTCGGTCTCGAGACCGTGAAGCAGATCGAGAGCCAGCTTCAGCAGCGCAATTACGAAGGGTTCCTCCGCTGATGCGTATCGTCCTCGTCGGGCCGCCTGGCGCGGGTAAGGGAACGCAGGCCGCGTTCCTCGCCGAGAAGCTGTCGATCCCGCATATCTCGACGGGCGACATCTTCCGCGCCAACATCAGCCAGGGCACGGAGCTCGGGCGGCAGGCGCAGGAGTACATGCGCGCAGGCCAGCTCGTCCCCGACGAGATCACGATCGGCATGGCGAAGGACAGGATGGCTGAGGCCGACGCGGTCAACGGCTTCCTGCTCGACGGATTCCCCCGGAACATCGCGCAGGCGGAGGCGCTGGACAGCATCCTCGAGGAGCGCGACGAGAAGCTGGACGCCGTGCTGGACCTGGAGGTCCCGGAGGAAGAGGTCGTCAAGCGGATCGCGGGCCGTCGCATCTGCCGCAGCGACAGCAGTCACGTCTTCCACGCCGAGTACAGCCCGCCCAAGAAGGACGGCGTGTGCGACGTGTGCGGCGGCGAGCTCTACCAGCGCGACGACGACCGCGAGGAGACCGTGCGCAAGCGGCTCGCGGTCTACCACAGCGAGACCGAGCCGATCATCGACCACTACAAGCGGCAGGACCTGGTCACGACCATCTCCGCGCTAGGCAAGGTCGGCGAGGTGACCGAGCGCGCGATGGGAGCCCTGCAGCAGCAGAACGACTCGGTCGCCGAGTAACAAGGCCCGTCGATTGAGTACAGCTTCGCCTGCGGTCGCGGCACCCCGCTCGGGGGGCCGCGACCGCTTGGCTGTACGGCACACTGAGTGAAGCAGGGGTTCGCACCCCGGCCGGCCCCAAGATCCAAGACCCCAGGACCGACACAGGAAGGCACCGTCGCATGGTGGAGATCAAGACCCCGGAGCAGATCGCGAAGATGCGCGAAGCGGGGCTGGTGGTCGCCGCGATGCATGAGGCATGCAGTGCCGCCGCGGTCCCCGGAGCCAGCACCAAGGATCTCGACGAGGTCGCCGCGAAGGTGCTCGCCGATCACGGCGCCAAGCCGAACTTCCTCGGCTACGGCGGGTTCCCCGGCAACATCTGCACCTCGGTCAACGACATCGTCGTGCACGGCATCCCCGACAAGGAGACCGTGCTCAAGGAGGGCGACCTGCTCTCCATCGACGCCGGCGCGATCATCGACGGCTGGCACGGGGACGCCGCGCTGACCGTGTTCGTGGGGGAGGGGCACGCCCCCGAGCTGCACGAGCTGAGCCGGGTCACCGAGGAGTCCATGTGGGCGGGCATCGCCGCCATGCGCAAGGGCAACCGCCTGGTGGACGTCTCGCGGGCGATCGAGGGCTACATCCGCCGTCAGCCGCGTCCGGCCTCCGGTTCGTACGGCATCGTCGAGGACTACGGCGGGCACGGCATCGGCTCCCAGATGCACATGGACCCGCACCTGCTGAACTACGTGGACCGCCGTCGCGGCCGCGGCCCCAAGCTGGTGCCCGGCATGTGTCTGGCCATCGAGCCGATGGTGACCCTGGGCACGCCCAAGACGCACGTGCTCTCCGACGACTGGACGGTCAAGACGGACGACGGCACCTGGTCGAGCCACTGGGAGCACTCGGTGGCGCTCACCGAGGACGGCCCACTTGTGCTGACCGCCCCCGACGGCGGCAAGGCCAAGCTGGAACAGCTGGGTGTCACGGCTGCGCCGGACCCGCTCGGCTGATCAGCGTCACCGAGGCGCCGTCCCGTCAACGGGCCGGCGCGGGCCGTACGCTTCCGCCCGGACTTCGACCCGAGGGGCATAACGATCTTGCCAACCGGGGAGACTACCCGAATTCGTCTTTGCGGGAACCGTGTCGTAGACTGGCTCGTCGGTCCCGGAGTCTTCGTATGCCCGGGATCACCCCAGGTAGCCGATCCCGGAAGGTGAAGCGCTAGAGCATGGCCAAAAAACAAGGGGCCATCGAGATCGAGGGCACTGTCGTCGAATCTCTGCCGAATGCGATGTTCAAGGTGGAGCTTCAAAACGGGCACCAGGTTCTCGCGCACATCAGCGGCAAGATGCGGATGCACTACATCCGTATCCTTCCCGACGACCGGGTCGTGGTGGAGCTCTCTCCCTACGACCTGACCCGCGGGCGGATCGTCTACCGCTACAAGTAGCACGACAGATCGAGCCGTTGTCCTGCTCGACAGGGCCGCGGCCTGACCCGGAGAACCTCATTCATGAAGGTCAAGCCGAGCGTCAAGAAGATCTGCGACAAGTGCAAGGTGATCCGCCGCCACGGCCGGGTCATGGTCATCTGCGACAACCTGCGCCACAAGCAGCGCCAGGGCTGACGCACCTCAGGCCATAGCCTTCGCACCACTCGCACTCTTCGCGCGACGCAAGCGACAAGTACATACGCAGACGCCCGACCCCCCGCCTTGGAAATCTTGTCGGTGGGGACGACACCCTCGGTCGGAGGCCGGGGACCCTGCCCGTACGACTTCGTACGACAGGGGACGGTGCTGCGGCAGACCTCCCAAGCAAACAGGAGCCACAGGAATGGCACGCCTCGCAGGCGTCGACCTCCCGCGCGAGAAGCGCGTCGAGGTCGCCCTCACCTACGTCTTCGGCATCGGTCGTACCCTTGCCCAGCGGACCCTGGGTGAGACCGGCATCAACCCGGACACCCGAGTGCGGGATCTCGCTGAGGAAGACCTCATCAAGATCCGCGACTACGTGGACAACAACCTCCAGGTGGAGGGTGACCTCCGCCGTGAGGTCCAGGCCGACATCCGCCGCAAGGTCGAGATCGGCTGCTACGAGGGCCTGCGGCACCGCCGCGGTCTCCCGGTCCACGGTCAGCGCACCAAGACCAACGCCCGCACCCGCAAGGGCCCGCGTCGCGCGATCGCCGGCAAGAAGAAGCCGGGCAAGAAGTAGTCCGCACGGGACACGCTGCAAGCGGTCCGTGTGCAGGACCGACGACCTCCACAGGAGTAAATCCATATGCCTCCGAAGGGCCGTACGGCCGGCGCCAAGAAGGTGCGCCGCAAGGACAAGAAGAACGTCCCCGCCGGGCACGCTCACATCAAGAGCACGTTCAACAACACCATCGTTTCGATCACCGACCCCACCGGCAACGTGATCTCCTGGGCCTCCGCCGGCCACGTCGGCTTCAAGGGCTCGCGGAAGTCGACGCCGTTCGCGGCGCAGATGGCTGCTGAGAACGCCGCACGCCGCGCGCAGGAGCACGGCATGCGCAAGGTCGATGTCTTCGTCAAGGGCCCCGGCTCCGGTCGTGAGACCGCGATCCGTTCCCTCCAGGCCACCGGCCTCGAGGTCGGCTCGATCCAGGACGTGACCCCGACCCCGCACAACGGCTGCCGCCCGCCCAAGCGTCGCCGAGTCTGACCGGCTGAAACAGGAGATCTAAGACAATGGCGCGTTACACCGGGGCCGACTGCAGGCGCTGCCGTCGGGAGAAGCAGAAGCTCTTCCTCAAGGGGAGCAAGTGCGAGAGCGCGAAGTGCCCGATCGAGATCCGTCCTTACCCCCCGGGTGAGCACGGTCGCGGGCGCACCAAGGACTCCGAGTACCTGCTGCAGAAGCGTGAGAAGCAGAAGGCAGCTCGTATCTACGGCGTCCTGGAGAAGCAGTTCCGCGGGTATTTCAACGAGGCCAACCGTCAGCAGGGCAAGACTGGTGAGAACCTGCTGCGGATCCTCGAGACCCGTCTGGACAACGTGGTCTACCGGGCCGGCTTCGCCAAGTCCCGCGACCACGCCCGTCAGCTGGTGAAGCACGGGCACATCACCATCAACGGCCGCAAGAACGACATCCCGTCGGCTCGTGTGTCCGTGAGTGACATCGTCGAGGTCCGCGAGGCCTCCCGTAACCTGACGCCTTTCCAGGTGGCAGCTGCGGAGGCCGGCGAGAAGACGGTTCCGGCCTGGCTGGAGTCCATCCCGTCGAAGCTGCGGATCCTCGTCCACTCGCTGCCCGAGCGCCAGGTGATCGACACCCAGGTGCAGGAGCAGCTGATCGTCGAGCTCTACTCGAAGTAGCAGGTCGAAAGGGTCGGGTGGTACGGCGCTCAAACGAGCTGTGCCACCCGTACCCTGTCAGTACGGCATCAAATAGCGGTTGCCGAAGACTGGAGGCATAACCCCATGCTGATCGCTCAGCGCCCGTCCCTGACCGAAGAGGTCGTCGACGAATTCCGCTCACGGTTCGTGATCGAGCCGCTGGAGCCGGGTTTCGGATACACCCTCGGTAACTCCCTGCGTCGCACGCTCCTCTCCTCGATCCCCGGCGCTGCTGTCACCAGCATCCGGATCGACGGTGTCCTGCACGAGTTCACGACCGTGCCGGGCGTCAAGGAGGACGTCACCGACCTCATCCTCAACATCAAGAGCCTCGTCGTCTCCTCCGAGCACGACGAGCCGGTCGTGATGTACCTGCGCAAGCAGGGCCCCGGTCTGGTCACCGCGGCGGACATCGCGCCGCCGGCCGGTGTCGAGGTGCACAACCCCGACCTGATCCTCGCCACGCTCAACGGCAAGGGGAAGCTGGAGATGGAGCTGACCGTCGAGCGCGGTCGCGGCTACGTCTCCGCCGTGCAGAACAAGCAGATGGGCCAGGAGATCGGGCGCATCCCGGTCGACTCCATCTACTCCCCGGTGCTCAAGGTCACCTACAAGGTCGAGGCGACCCGTGTCGAGCAGCGCACCGACTTCGACAAGCTGATCGTCGACGTCGAGACCAAGCAGGCCATGCGTCCCCGCGACGCCATGGCCTCGGCCGGCAAGACCCTGGTCGAGCTCTTCGGCCTGGCGCGTGAGCTCAACGTCGACGCCGAGGGCATCGACATGGGCCCGTCGCCGACGGACGCGGCGCTCGCCGCCGATCTGGCGCTGCCGATCGAGGAGCTGGAGCTCACCGTCCGTTCGTACAACTGCCTCAAGCGCGAGGGCATCCACTCCGTGGGCGAGCTCGTGGCGCGTTCCGAGGCGGACCTGCTCGACATCCGCAACTTCGGTGCGAAGTCGATCGACGAGGTCAAGGCGAAGCTGGCCGGCATGGGCCTTGCCCTGAAGGACAGCCCGCCCGGATTCGACCCGACGGCCGCCGCCGACGCCTTCGGCGCGGACGACGACACGGACGCCGGGTTCGTGGAGACCGAGCAGTACTGATCCGTCGGGGTGTGCGGCCGTCCGCGGCCGCACACCCCCGGCTCTGGCCGGGAACACCCCCGGCCGGGACACCCTCCGGTACCTGATACGGCCGGAACTGCCACCGGTACCTGATACGGCCGGTGCAGGGACAACGAAGGAGAAGCACGATGCCGAAGCCCACCAAGGGTGCCCGCATGGGCGGCAGCGCCTCGCACCAGAAGGCCATGCTGGCGAACCTCGCCACCAACCTTTTCGAGTACGGGCGCATCACCACCACCGAGACGCGTGCCCGTCGGCTGCGTCCCGTCGCGGAGCGCCTGATCACCAAGGCGAAGGCGGGCGACCTCCACAACCGTCGTCAGGTCATGCGCACGGTCAAGGACAAGAGCGTGGTCCACACCCTCTTCACCGAGATCGGCCCGCGCTACGAGAACCGGCCTGGTGGCTACACCCGCATCACCAAGATCGGTAACCGTCGTGGCGACAACGCTCCCATGGCCGTCATCGAGCTGGTCGAGGCCCTGACCGTGCAGCAGCAGGCTGTCGGTGAGGCCGAGGCCGCCACCAAGCGGACCGCCAAGGACGCTTCCGGTGGCAAGGCTGCCGCGGGTGCGAAGAAGACCGCCAAGGCCAAGAAGGAGACCAAGGCCGACGACGCCGAGGCCAAGGCGGACGACGCCAAGGCCGACGCGGATGACGCCAAGGGCGACGAGGCCGCGGCTGAGGAGTCCAAGGACGCCTGACGCGCTCGAAGAGCTCGTGAACTGGCCCGTTCCCTCCGGGGAGCGGGCCTGTTCGTTCTCACCCGGAGAGGATCGCTGAGTGACGGACCTGGTGGAGCCCGGCAAGGTGCGGGTGAGGCTCGACCTGAGCTATGACGGCAAGGACTTCTCCGGCTGGGCCAGGCAGCGCGGGCGGCGGACCGTGCAGGAGGAGCTGGAGGACGCGCTCCGTGTCGTACTGCGGCTCGGCCAGGACCCGCTCGCACCGGTCGAGTTGACGGTCGCCGGCCGGACCGACGCCGGAGTGCATGCGCGAGGCCAGGTCGCGCACGTCGACCTGCCGGAGCAGATCTGGGCCGAACACGGCGAACAGCTGCGCAGGCGCCTCGCGGGGCGGCTGCCGATGGACGTACGGGTGTGGCGGGCCGAGGCCGCGCCGGCGCATTTCAACGCACGCTTCTCAGCGATCTGGAGGCGCTACTCGTACCGCGTGAGCGACCATCCCGGCGGTGTGGACCCGCTGCTGCGCGGACACGTGCTGTGGCACAACTGGCCGTTGGACGCCGACGCCATGAACGAGGCAGCCGAAGGGCTGCTGGGGGAGCACGACTTCGCCGCCTACTGCAAGAAGCGGGAGGGCGCGACGACGATCCGTACGCTGCAGCGGCTGCGCTGGGAGCGGCACGCCGACGGTGTGCTGGAGGCGACCGTGAAGGCGGACGCCTTCTGCCACAACATGGTGCGTGCGCTGGTCGGCGCGATGCTGTTCGTCGGTGACGGGCACCGGCCGCCGGCATGGCCCGGCCAGGTGCTGGCGGGCCGCGTCCGCGACTCGGCGGTGCATGTCGTACGGCCGCACGGACTGACCCTCGAAGAGGTGGGCTATCCGGCTGACGAGGAACTCGCAGCGCGCAACTCGGCTGCACGCAGCAGGCGTTCGCTCCCCGCGGCGGGAGCAGGCGCGGGCTGCTGCTGAGCGGCCCTCTCCCGGCGTACCGGACAACTGCCCTGCCCTGGTGCCGGATTACTCGGGCGAGGCGCCCACAGCCTTCGCAGCCTGGTCCTTGCCGCGTTGCAGGATGCGGGCGTACGCGTACGTCGAGCCGTCGCGGCCCGCCTGCTCCGCGCTCTTGTCCGCCGCGGTGGACGGCTTGCCGTTGGTGCGCCCGGAGATGGTGAAGTAGGCATAGCGGCCATAGGAGTTGGCCGTCGTGCGGCAGGTGACGGTGCGGCAGAAGTCCGGGACGCCGTTGCCCTTCAGAGCGACCAGATTCGGCTTGTACTGCTTCTTCACGGCGGACGCGGTCCTGGCGTCGTCGAAGACCGCTATTCCCACGGTCACCGCGAGCCCACCGCGGGTGTAGGTCGCCCGGAAGAGGCGGTCGCAGTCGTTCTTGCTGAGCACCGGGCCGAGACCGGCGTGTGCGGCGTCCGTGCAGCCCTTGCTGGTGTCGGTGGCGGCGCGCTTGTACGGGCGGCCGTTGATGGTGACGGACTTGTTCGGGTAGAGCGTGGCGATGCTGAGCGGGGCCGTGTCGCGCTTGGTGTCCGAGACGAAGTCGCGGGGCGGCGGCGGGGGCGGCGGCTCGTCCTTGAACGTCGGTTCCGGCTGGCCGGCGGTGCTGGAGGGAAGGTCCTCGGGGGTGGGCAAGCTGTCCGACGGCTTGTCGGACGCGCTGCCCCCGCCGGCGCCCTCGTTGACCACCGCGATCGCGACGATGCCGGCGACGACGACGGTGGCGAGCGCACTCCCACCGATGATCATCCAGCGGCGCCGTCGTGACCGGTTGTGTTCCGCCTGCTCGGCGAGTGCTGCCCAGTCGGGAGTCGAACCTCCCGGACCCCATTCGGGTCCACCCTGCCCAAAGCTCATGGGCGCATCATATTCGGTTGGTTTCCGGGTCATGCCACCGCGAGAATCCGGGGCATGGGACACATCGAGGCCGCACATCTGGACTACTACCTGCCGGACGGACGGGCGTTGCTGGCAGACGCCTCCTTCCGAGTGGGTGAGGGGGCCTCCGTCGCGCTCGTCGGTCCCAACGGGGCCGGAAAGACGACGCTGTTGCGCCTGATCACCGGTGAACTGCGCCCGGACGGCGGCTCGGTGACGGTCGGGGGAGGACTCGGCGTGATGCCGCAGTTCATCGGCGTCGGCACCGACGAGGACGACCGGCGCAGCGTGCGGGACCTGCTGGTGTCGGTGGCCCCGCCGGCCGTCCGCAAGGCTGCGGAAGCCGTCGACGCCGCGGAGCTGGCGATCATGGAGGCGCCCTCGGACGAGGAGTCAACCCAGCTCCGGTACGCCCAGGCTCTCGCCGACTGGGCCGAGGTGCAGGGGTACGAGGCCGAGACCCTGTGGGACAAGTGCACGACCGCCGCGCTCGGCATCCCGTACGAGAAGGCCCAGTGGCGCACGCTGAACACCCTCTCCGGCGGCGAACAGAAGCGGCTCGTACTGGAGTCGCTGCTGCGCGGCAACGACGAGGTCCTGCTCCTGGACGAGCCGGACAACTACCTGGACGTCCCTGCCAAGCGCTGGCTGGAGGAGCGTCTCAACGAGACCCGCAAGACTGTGTTGTTCATCTCGCACGACCGCGAACTGCTGGCGAGCGCCGCGCAGAAGATCGTCAGTGTGGAGCCGAGCCCGGCCGGGAGCGACGTGTGGGTGCACGGCGCCGGGTTCGGCAGCTATCACAAGGCGAGGCGGGAGCGGTTCGCGCGCTTCGAGGAGCTGCGCCGCCGATGGGACGAGCGGCGTGCGCAGCTGAAGCGGCTGGTGCGGGATCTCCAGCAGTACGCGGCGCGGAGCCACGAGATGGCGTCGCGCTACCAGGCGGCGAGGACCCGCCTGCGGAAGTTCGAAGAGGCAGGCCCGCCTCCGGAGCCGCCGCGGGAGCAGCGGATCACGATGCGGCTGCGCGGCGGCCGTACGGGCGTGCGCGCTGTGACCTGCGAAGAGCTTGAACTCACGGGCCTGATGAAGCCGTTCAGCCTGGAGATCTTCTACGGGGAGCGGGTCGCGGTTCTCGGCTCGAACGGTTCCGGCAAGTCCCACTTCCTGCGGCTGCTGGCCGACGGGCCGGACGGCGACTCGGTGGCCCACACGGGCACGTGGAAGCTCGGCGCCCGCGTCGTCCCCGGTCACTTCGCCCAGACGCACGCCCACCCCGAACTCGCCGGACGCACCCTGCTGGACGTCCTGTGGACCGAGCACGCCAAGGACCGGGGCGCGGCGATGTCAGCGCTTCGGCGCTACGAGATGACTGGGCAGGCCGAGCAGCCCTTCGACCGGCTCTCCGGGGGCCAGCAGGCCCGCTTCCAGATCCTGCTGCTGGAGCTGGCCGGCACGACCGCACTGTTGCTGGACGAGCCGACGGACAACCTGGACCTGGAATCGGCCGAGGCGTTGCAGGAAGGGCTGGAGGCGTACGAGGGGACGGTGCTGGCGGTGACTCACGACCGCTGGTTCGCGCGGTCCTTCGACCGCTTCCTGGTCTTCGGCGCGGACGGTGTCGTACGGGAGACGCCGGAGCCGGTGTGGGGACCTCACGGGGCCGAAGGGCCCCGGGGGAGCCGTGAGGGGCGGACGAGGCGCAGCTGATGAGGCGTGTCCGGGCAGGCAGTTGGGAAGCGCGTTAGCTCGGATGAGGACGTGTGACGGCATGTTCCGAGCGGTGCGCTCCAGTGTCGCCGGGGGAGTGGGAGGGCCCGCCGCAGCAGCGGTCGAATCCCGGTCACCCGGTGTGCACGGCCCGCTTTGACCCGTACGGGTGCGCACCGGTAAGCTCCCGGTTCGTTGTGTGTATTGGCTTGCTCATTCTCACGTGGGAGGGCCTTGCACCCGGCCCCTCGGTCGATGACCAGCGATCAGCACAAGCGGCCCGCGTCACCGTAGTGCGTTCAAGGCTGTCGTGATCTGCCAGGTGGCCTTTGTCAGGACCTTTCTCCCTGATCCTTCGGGGTCGGGAGACCCGTCCCCTGGCCCTTAGCGGGGTCGGGGAGACCCCACCTAGAAGCGAAGGCTAAGACCGTGCGTACGTACAGCCCCAAGCCCGGCGATGTCCAGCGCCAGTGGCACGTCATCGACGCGCAGGACGTTGTCCTGGGCCGTCTGGCCACCCAGGCCGCCACCCTTCTCCGGGGCAAGCACAAGCCGGTGTACGCGCCTCACGTCGACACCGGTGACTTCGTCGTCATCATCAACGCCGACAAGGTGCACCTGTCCGGCAACAAGCGGATCCAGAAGATGGCCTACCGCCACTCCGGTTACCCGGGTGGTCTGCGGGCCGTCCGCTATGACGAGCTGCTGGAGAAGAACCCCGCGAAGGCCGTCGAGAAGGCCGTCAAGGGCATGCTCCCGAAGAACACGCTGGGCCGTCAGATGCTCTCGAAGCTGAAGGTCTACGCGGGTGACCAGCACCCGCACGCCGCCCAGCAGCCCGTGCCGTACGAGATCAGCCAGGTCGCGCAGTAAGTCCGGCCACACCCAGCAGACAGAGAGAAGTTGAGGAGAATCGTGGCCGAGACCACTGCTGAGACCCCCGTCGAGGGCGTCGAGGAGTACACGACCGAGACCCCCGAGGCTCCGGAGGAGTTCACCTCCGAGTCCCTGGCATCCCGCTTCGGCGACCCGCAGCCGGCTGCCGGCACCGGCCGCCGCAAGAACGCCGTCGCCCGCGTCCGTATCGTTCCGGGCAGCGGCAAGTGGAAGATCAACGGTCGCACCCTTGAGGGTTACTTCCCCAACAAGGTGCACCAGCAGGAAGTCAACGAGCCCTTCAAGGTGCTCGAACTCGACGACCGCTACGACATCGTCGCCCGCATCAACGGCGGCGGCATCTCGGGCCAGGCGGGCGCGCTGCGCCTGGGCGTGGCCCGTGCGCTGAACGAGGCGGACGTGGACAACAACCGCAGCCCGCTCAAGAAGGCCGGCTTCCTGACCCGTGACGCTCGCGCCGTCGAGCGCAAGAAGGCCGGTCTGAAGAAGGCTCGTAAGGGCACGCAGTACAGCAAGCGCTGACGCGCTGCACCAGCTGCACAGCTCATTCGCTCGCAACAGCGATGCGAACCGCCCCGGGGGTACGAAACCGTGCCCCCGGGGCGTTCGTCTATGACGGCGAGGGCATGGACCCGCTGTCGCGTCGTACGGGACGCTCGGTATACAACGCTTCACCACGGGCACGTGGGGTGAACGGTGTCCGGCGCGGGCGCGCCCCGGCTTGAGGGAGCGCGGGAGACGGGCGCGCGGCGGATACCTTGCAGGGACCGGGCGGGCCGAGGCCGTCCGGGCCCGTCGGGCCACCGGCTCGTACCCGCCTCGTATACGACCTGTACGCAGTCGGTGTTCGGGCCCGGGGCCCCGCCCTCGCCCCGGTGCTCGTACTGGAATCGGATTCGGACTCGGAGGAACCACAAGTGGGACGACTCTTCGGTACGGACGGTGTGCGCGGCGTCGCCAATCAGGGCCTCACGGCCGAGCTCGCGCTCGGGCTGTCGGTCTCGGCGGCGCATGTGCTCGCCGAGGTGGGCTCGTTCGAGGGACACCGGCCGGTGGCCGTGGTCGGACGGGACCCGCGTGCTTCCGGGGAGTTCCTCGAGGCAGCCGTGGTGGCGGGCCTCGCCAGTGCCGGGGTCGACGTGCTGCGGGTGGGCGTGCTGCCCACTCCCGCCGTCGCGTATCTGACGGGGTCCCTCGGTGCGGATCTCGGCGTGATGCTCTCGGCCAGCCACAACCCGATGCCCGACAACGGCATCAAGTTCTTCGCGCAGGGCGGCCACAAGCTCGCCGACGAGCTGGAGGACCGCATCGAGTCGCTGTACCGCGATCACGCCGCCGGACAGCCCTGGGCGAGGCCGACGGGCGCCGGAGTCGGCCGCGTACGCGACTACGACGAGGGCTTCGACAACTACGTGGCCCATCTCGTGGGCGTGCTGCCGAACCGTCTGGACGGGCTGAAGATCGTCATCGACGGGGCGCACGGCGCCGCCGCCCGCGTCTCGCCCGAGGCCTTCGCGCGCGCCGGTGCCGAGGTGGTCACCCTCGGCACCGACCCCGACGGGCTGAACATCAACGAGGGCTGCGGCTCGACCCACCTCGAAGGCCTGCGGACGGCCGTTCTCGAACACGAGGCGGACTTCGGCGTCGCCCACGACGGCGACGCGGACCGATGCCTGGCAGTGGACGCGCAGGGTGAGGCGATCGACGGCGACCAGATCCTGGCCGTACTGGCGATCGCGATGAAGGACGCCGGCCGTCTGCGCAAGGACACCGTGGTGGCCACCGTCATGTCGAACCTCGGCTTCAAGCTGGCCATGGCACGCGAGGGCGTCGAGCTCCTGCAGTCGGCGGTCGGCGACCGGTACGTGCTGGAGGAGATGAAGCGGGGCGGGTACGCGCTGGGCGGCGAGCAGTCCGGGCACGTCATCGCCCTCGACCACGCCACCACCGGCGACGGCACGCTGACCGGGCTGATGCTCGCGGCCCGCGTCGCCGACACGGGCAAGCCGCTCTCCGAGCTCGTGAGCGTGATGGAGCGGCTGCCGCAGGTGCTGATCAACGTGCGGGACGTGGACAAGAGCCGCGTGGAGACGTCGGCCGACCTGGCCGCCGCCGTCGCCGACGCCGAGCGCGAACTGGGCGAGACCGGCAGGGTGCTGCTGCGCTCCTCCGGCACCGAACCGCTGGTCCGGGTGATGGTGGAGGCCGCCGACAGCGAGCAGGCCGAGGCCGTGGCCGGGCGCCTGGCCGACGTGGTCAAGAGTTCGCTGGGCTGACGGCGTCCGACGGGGCGCCGGCACGCCGCCGGCCC